>DXIF01000086.1 GCA_019113025.1 Candidatus Anaerobiospirillum stercoravium
GCCCTAAGAGCAGCATCAGCGGCCAAAAGTAGATCGGGTTTGCCTTAACCTCGCGCTCCATTGAGATGCGGTATGGCAGCAAGAACATCAAAACCAAGGTGGTGGTGTAGAGGTAATTGGACGCGCTGACAATATTGAACACCACCTCGCCGTAGTAGCGCAGCTGCAGTAGCAGCAGTAAGGAGATAATGAAGACCGGGCCAAAGCGCAGCCGTAAGGTCGGCTTTAAGCCATAAGCGTTGTAGTAGATAAAGAGAATGAGTAGCACATAGCACAGGCCTTGGATAATGCCTGACAGCGGCTTGCCCCACCACAGCAAAAGCTGCGCGATGACGTGCGCCACCGTGCGCCCGCCCCATTCAAAGTAATGGCGGTATTGGGAGATAAACAGATCGGAAAACGATGCGACAAACTCATCTGAGCCCTGCACAAGGAAGTAGCGGTAGTCGTTGGCAAAGTATGGCGTCAACACCACGCCCATCACGATGATGCCAAACCAGAGCAATAAGTAACAGTAACTGCGCGTCGAGATTTGCATCTTAAGTCCCTTACAACCAGGCAAGCCCACCATTGCCGGTAACTGCAATTGCTGGCAGGAAACGGCCCGTAACTAACTTCAGCAACTAACTTTAGCAAGTAACTTCAGCGTAACCCAAAACAATTGGCGCAAACTTAGCGCCTGCCCCCGTCCGCTCGCCCACCAGCTGTCCGCATCTCAGCGGTCTGCACTCCAGCGGTTCGCCGCGGTGGGGCCATGGGCCCAGTGGGGGCCATGGGGGCGCTCCAAAGCAGCGCCTCAGGCTTAAGGCGGGCGCAAGCCAAACTTGAGTTTATGCACACTTTACGCCGCCTGAGACGGCCCACTCTTGTCCCCTTGCCCCCAAACGGGGCTAATCTTGCGCCGCACCGAGCGCAGATAAGCGCCGCTGTTGGCTAGAAATTGGCGCCACTGCGCGCCTTGAGACGGTGATTTGGTACACTCTGGTGTTCTAAGCTGCACTAGACTTGCTACAATGTTAGCTTGCGCTAGGACTTAAGTATTGATTTAGTGCTTAGGGTGGGCGCGCTTCTTAATTTGGTCAGTCGCAACACGAGGTTTGACATGCCGGTCTCGGACTTATTGCTGGGCACGCTGAGCACGCAGCGCAAGGTGCTGGGCAATCTCTTTGGCAGTGCCATCGCGCTAGAAATTGCCGCCATCAAAGCTCAGTCATCCCAGCCCTTGGTGGTGTTGTGTGCTGACTCAGCTGACGCGGCGCGCTTAGAGCACGAACTGCGCTACCTGTCCTATCAAGAGCCGATGGTCTCGTTTCGCGACTACGAGACCCTGCCCTTTGATATGCTCTCACCGCATCAGGACATCATCTCCGCCCGCCTTGAGTTCTTATCGCGCTCGGCTTCCGGCCACCGCGGCATCATCATCACCTCAATCAATGCAGTGATGCAGCGCCTGTGTCCAGTTGACTACGTGCGCCAAAACTCCTTTGTCCTCAAAGTAGGAGAAAACCGCGATCTCGAGCAGCTGCGCGCCTCCTTTAGCGCTCATGGCTATTTGCAAGTAGAGCAAGTGCTGGCCCACGGTGAGTTTGCGGTGCGCGGCTCCATTCTCGACGTTTACCCGATGGGCTCACCCCAGCCGCTGCGCATCGACTTCTTTGACCAAGAAGTCGACTCAATTTCTTACTTTGATGTTCAGACCCAGCGTTCCGGCGCGAAGCTGAACGAAGTAAAGCTGCTCCCAGCGCACGAATTTCCGCTGACTAAGGACGCGATCTCGATCTTCCGCAGCCGCTATCGCGACCACTTCGTCAATTGCCACTACGCCAATCACATCATCTATCAGGCGATCTCCAAGGGCGCGGTGCCTGCGGGCATCGAGTACTACCTGCCGCTCTTTTTTGGTGAAACCAGCACCTTCTTTGACTACATCGATCCGGCCGCGGGCTGGGTTCTAGTGGGCGACTTTGATCAGGCTCTGCACGCCTACGATGGCAATTTGCATCAGCGCGCTGAACTCTATCACAACAATCCTGATCACCCGTCGCTGCCGGTTTATGAGGTCTTCTTAAGCCCAGACGAGTTCTATGGCGCCTTGCAGGGCAAGGAGCAAATTCGCCTGAAGGCCACGCCTTTGAGCGCCGAGGACTTAGGTAAGCGCCTGCATTACAACGCCCCTTATCTTGAGGTGCCCAATATTGCCCTCGACCACCATGACGCGACCCCTGCCCAGAAGCTCATCGACTTTATGGCCGACTTCTGCGGTAAGCGTCACGGCCGGGTGATCATGTCTGCGCTCTCTGAAGGCCGACGCCAAAACCTAAAGGAGCTCCTGCCCCCCAAGCTTATTGCAACCTATGGCCTAGTCCCAGCCTCGAGCGTGGAAGAGTTCTTAACCTCGCCTGCGCCCCTGATGCTGACGGTCACCCCCTTTGACCAAGGCATGATCTTAGATCCCGAGCACATCAGTGCTAAGATCAAGGCGCTCAATCTGCCGATTAACCAGCTCAAGACCCCGCTGGCCTTTATCACCGAAACTGAGCTCTTAGGCTTTAAGGTAGTGCGCCAACGGCGGCGCAGCCGGGCGACGAGCCAAGGGCAGCAGCTCGATCAAGACACGATCATCAAGAACCTCGCGCAGCTGCAAGAGGGCCAGATCGTGGTGCATATCGACCATGGTATCGCAAAATACCGCGGCCTTAAGACCGAGGTCATCAATGGCATCAAGGGCGAATACCTTGCCTTAGAGTACCAAAATGGCTCGATCTCAATTCCAATTACCGCCTTAAACAAGGTCGCGCGCTACTCGGGCCAAGAAAATCCGCCCCTGTCGAAGTTAGGCTCCGATGCCTGGGCCAAGCGCAAGCACAAGGCGGCGCAAAAGGTGCGCGATGTAGCCGCAGAGCTCCTTGATATCTATGCCCAGCGTGAGCTCAAACGCGGCTATGCCTTCAAGGTCGATGAACATGCCTATGAGGAATTTGCTGCAACCTTCCCGTACGAGGAAACCGAAGATCAGCGCAAAGCGATTGAGCAAACGCTCTTAGACATGCAAAAGCCCGTGGCGATGGACCGCTTAATCTGCGGTGATGTGGGCTTTGGCAAGACTGAGGTCGCGCTGCGCGCGGCCTTTGTCGCGGCAATGAACGGCAAGCAAGTGGCCGTGCTTGCCCCGACCACCATCTTGGTTGAGCAGCACTACCAAAACTTCAAGGAGCGCTTTGCCCCGACCCCCATTAAAATTGAGATGCTCAGCCGCTTTAAGAGCACGCGCGAGCAATCTAAGGTCATCTCCGACCTCGCCTCAGGCCAAGTCGATATCATCATCGGCACCCACCGCATTTTGTCGCAAAAGCTTAAATTCCATGATTTAGGCCTACTCATCATTGATGAGGAGCACCGCTTTGGCGTGCGCCAAAAGGAGCAATTAAAGGCCTTGCGCGCTGAGGTTGACTTGCTCACCTTAACCGCAACCCCGATTCCGCGTACCCTCAATATGGCCTTAGAAGGCATGCGCGAGCTCTCGATTATTGCGACGCCGCCAGAGCACCGTTTGGCGGTCAAGACCTTTATCCATGCTGACAGCGACCTCTTGTGCCGTGAGGCGATCTTGCGTGAGCTGCGCCGTGGCGGTCAGGTCTACTACCTACACAATGATGTCGCGACCATGGAGCTCAAGCTCGAGCATTTAAGCAAATTGGTGCCCGAGGCCAAGATCGAGATTGCTCACGGCCAAATGGACGGACGCCAATTGCAGCATGTGATGCAGGACTTCTACCACCAGCGCTTTAACGTGCTCTTGTGCTCAACCATTGTCGAAAACGGCCTTGATATCCCTACGGCTAATACCATTATCATCGATCGGGCCGATTTACTGGGCCTAGCGCAGCTACACCAAATCCGTGGCCGTGTCGGGCGTTCGCACCACCAAGCCTATGCCTACTTCTTTACCCCACCGAAGGAAGTCATCACCCATGATGCCCAGCGGCGGTTAGAGGCCATTGCCTCCATTGATGAGCTGGGCGCAGGCTTTGTGCTCGCCTCGCACGATCTGGAGATCCGCGGCGCCGGTGAATTATTAGGCGAGGAGCAATCGGGCCAAATCGAGTCGATTGGCTTCTCCTTGTACATGGATATGCTCAACTCCGCGGTCACGGCGCTCAAAAATGGCCATGAGCCGACCTTAAGCGAGTTGACCTTACATGAGTGCGACATCGATATGCACCTACCGGCCCTGTTGCCGGAGAGCTATATCCACGATGTCAATACCCGCTTGTCGATGTATAAGCGCATCGCCTCGTGCCAAAGCCCGGACGAATTTGCTGACCTCAAGATTGAGCTCATCGACCGGTTCGGCTTGTTGCCGCCTGAGAGTGAGAACCTCCTGACCATTTCGCAGCTCAAGCGCGACGCGAGCGATTTAGGGATCAGCCGCATCCGCGGCGATGAGAGTGGCGCCTTAATTGAGTTTGAGCCGCAGAATCAAGTCGACCCTGACTATATCGCGCTCTTGGTACAAAAGAGCAAGCACAACGAATACAAGCTCAGCCGCGATAACGCCCTGCGCTATAACCTGCCGGAGAGCCCGAAAAATTCGCGGCTCAAACTCTTAGCGATGGTGCTCAAGGCCCTCGTCGCCCACAGCGCCCTCAATCCCAACTATCGTCCCAAGCCTAGCCTAAAGCAATAATCGCCCGAACAATCACACCATTAGTTATCCTGACTCTAGCAAGCGCAGGGCCGCTCACTAAATAAGGTAAGGAGCATTGTGCATGGCAACCCCGATTACTAACCTCGAAGTAAAAGCCAGCAAGATCAAGAAGTCCAAATACGTCGCCCGCCCCCAGCCTTATATCGATCGCCTCTTTAAGGCCGGTTCATTTCCGCTTGCTCATGGGCGCTTGTTGGTGCATATCTTGGACTACTTTAAGCTGCGCGCGTTTACGCAGCGCCACTTGCCGCAGCTGGGCTCCTTTGTCACCTGCGATGCCGCCGATTGCCTCTATCTGAACTTACTGGGCATGCTCACCGGTGAGTACAACGGCTTGGTCAAATTAGGTGAGTATGGGCGCAACCTCGATCTGCCCCACATCTTTGACAGCAACGAGCTCACCATCGACAGCTTTAATCGCCAAGCTAACCGCTTGATCGAGCGCATCAACAGCTACGATCCGCGTGCCTTTGCCGCGGCCGTATCAAGCGCCATCATCCCAACCACTGAGGACGGCTGGAATGCCTTGAGTAACGAGCTGTTAGATGAGCTCGACCGGGCCGATAGCGCGCTCAGTCAAGCCAAGGCCGCCGCCGTGGCGCAATGGACTAAGTGGAAGACCTCCGAGCACGCCGCCGCTGAAGTAGCCCCCACCGATCCCACTGAGCTCCCCAATAGCCTCAGCTGGCTGACCATCACCCCGCAGGCACTAGGGCAAGTCCTACCCTTCCTTAAGACTATTACCCTAGAAATTAGTCGCGAAACGGGGGGGGGGGTGGACCGAGAACGGACATAATTTTAACCTGTCTTGCGTCAGAGCTTCCAGTAATTGCGCGCTTGCCGCGTGAACTGGAAGAAGTAGCGCTGATCTTAAAGAAGGTCGACCTCAATCTGCTCCAACTCGAGCCGCTACAAGTACTCGATGCTAACGGCAAACCGATCACCGTACAAGCCTGCACTAACCCGATCAATTGGGAGCTGTTCGATCCACGCACCAAGCGTGCTGCGAGCTTAAAGCTGATGGTGGTCGACAACTCCGAGCAACGAGTGACGATTCGCCAAGCTGTACAAGCCCGCGCTCAGCTCCAAGAGCGCGAGATGAACAAGGGCTTAGCCAGTCTGCGCCGCGAAATCTTCCCAAGCGTTGAGGCCGCGCAAGCTGCGCTTAACCTCGCTTTTGGCCACATGCACTTGTGCTACCTCAATGAGCTGCAATTTGTCACCGTGCGCACCAAGCAGCTTATCACCCGCGCCCCCCGCGCCACCTCAGAGGACCCAGACGTCGCCACCACGGTGCTACCAACCGGTGCTAGTGCTAGTGCTAGTGCTAGCGCTAGCGCTAGCACTCCGGCCTCAGAGCGCATTGACGCCGCTGCTGAGACTGAGCCCCATGAAGCGCTCCAGCAGACTGCGGCAGCGGCCGCACCAGCTGAGCTCCCCACCCCCGAGGAAATCACGGTAGAGGGAGTCAAGATCAAGGCCAAGGCCGCGATTGACCATGCGGCCTGCATTGCCGAGATCGACCACCAATGCCGCTATGTCTTGGCCTATAGCCCCAGCCTCAAAGATGCTGCCAAGGTCTACAACCTATTCCACGGCAAGATTCAAAGCGAAGCTGCAGGCGACCCGAGCAAGAACTTCTTTACCAGCCACTACTACTTAATTGAGCCGGAGCGCGTCTGGGCGCTGCGCTCCATCGGCACCATTGCCATGGTGCTGGCCCAGACGCTGCAAGATGCGCTGGCCGATCCGCAATAGGCTCCTGCGCAAGAGCAGCCTGCGCAAGAGCAGCCTGCGCAATCGCAGCCCGGGCAATAGCGCCCGACGCAACGGCGCCGCTGCTGGGCGGGCTTGCAGGCGCCAGACTGCTAGCTGGCGCCCGACTGCAACGCTAGGCCTCGCCGCCGGGCGGAACGGCGCAAGCAGCGCGCTTTACCGCCTGCTGCGCTACAAAATCAGAGCTAAGACTGGGATGGTAATAATAGAGAGCAAGGTGCTCATGAAGGTGCCTTGCGCCATGGTCTTAGGATCGATGTTTTCCTTGAGGCAAATCATGGTGCCATAGGAGGCCACCGGCATCGCCGCTAATACCACCAAGACGTCGGTGTAACGATGATCAAATGGGCTGATGCTGTAGAGCAGATAAATGATGATAGGGATGCCCAAGAGCTTTAAGGCGCACATGACGTAAATGCGCCAATTACCGAACATCTCTAAGACCTTGATGTTGGCCAAGGTGGCACCGATGACCAAGAGCGAAGCAGGAATGGTCATATTGCCCACTAAGGAGAAGGCCGAGCCTACGGTGTGGGGCGTCTTAATTTGCAACGCGACCAAGGCAATCACGATATAGGTCGAGGTCAGCGCGGGCGATAAGATCATGCGCCAGTTAAAGGAGATCTTATTGTTCTGAGACTCCGGACTGCACGAGCGAATGAAGATCTGGCCTAATAAGAACAGTAACAAGTTAAACGGAATGGTCAGCACCGCAATGTAGAACATAGCGTATTGACCAAACAGCGAAGTCGCGACCGGGATGCCGATAAAGTTGATGTTGCCAAAGGCAAACATGAAGCGGTAGATACCTTCCATCGACCCGGTGTGCAAGAGCTTAGCCCCGATGTAGCCGAAGATCAGGAGCATGACCAAGGTCGCGGTGCCCAGCAAAAATACCGGCACAATCTCGCTGCGCGCCGGTAACGTATCACCCATCACCGAAGATAAGATGATGCACGGCGCGGTGACATTGATGATGAGCACCGAGAGCGAACGATTGAAGGCATCGTTCATGATATTGAGTTTAGAGCAGCAAAAGCCAATGATGACGACGACAAAGAGCACGCCCATCTGGCCTAAAGTGGCTAAGAAATCCATAGCAAAATAAAGCAATTAACCAAGACCGAAGCGCGCTCCCCCGCACCGACCGGCGCAGGCACACTAAGGCCGCGAAACGACGGGCACTATAGCAAAGAGCTCCGGACTAAATGTGATCTTTAGCACAAAATGCACTAACATGGCGCCCTTGACAAAATTTGCGCTCAGCGCTGATTCACGCCAATTCCGCAGGTTATTAAGCGCAGCGGTGCCCGCAAGCTACGCCCACAAGCGGCAGCCGCAAGCGGCACCCACAAGCTAAGCCCGCAAGTGGCAGCCGCTCCCCCGCCCCAGTCCCCCCACGGGATGCGCCCTAAGGCCGCACGCACTAATGTTGTCAACCGCGGCCTGACCCAAGCGCTCCGCGGCAGCGCTCGTGCCATGCCATGGCAAGGCACGGTACAGCATGATAAAGCCCCCATTGGGGCCTTTGGGTCCCCCATTGTGGGCTTTAGGACCCTTACGGCCGCCCTCGGAGCTTGACTTCGGGCGCTAAGCTCGTCCTGTGCCTGAGGTGCTAAACTACCTGCTTCTCATCACCACCTTCGCCCCTGATGACGGAGCAACCCCAGATGAGATTTTGCCGTAGCGCGGCGTGCTAACGTGACTTTGGGCTATACTAGTGCGTTTGGACTGAGTACTGCTTGCGTCCTCATGGCGGCTTGGCAGTGCCCTGATTGCCGCTTACCAGCGCCCAGCTAGCGCAAGGCGCGGGGCTAGCGCAAGGCGCGGGACTGCGTAAGGCACTGGGCTGGCGTAAGGCGCGGGCTGGTTGTGCGTGCTGTGCGCCCGCGACGCTCGGGCCATTTGAGCACGCGATATGCTCTAAGCTAGGCCCGGTCATTACGTCCAAGTTTGATTTGGCTGGGAACGCGTGCTCCCGTACACTAAGGCGCGCCGGGCGGATGCCCCTTGGTTTGCGGTATCGCTTCTAGTTGCTACCTCCTTTCCATTATCCTTGCTAGGGATTTCAAGCTGATGTCTGTTGCAGCTGATTTACATGCAATCTGCGCCACTCATGGCGCCCCTTATTGTGGCTTGTGCCGTTCGCGTGGCGTGCGCCGCTTGAGTCAAATGGTGCTAAGCTTGAGTTGGTGCGCTTTATTTATCAGCGGCAGCGCCTTTGCGGCCCCTGATGACCGCGAGGTCAATGACGCTATCAACGCCGCCAAGAACGCGCAAGTAACCAGCCAAAACAACAATGAGCGCTTAATTGCCCTTACGGGCCAAATCCAGAGCATCAACGAAGAGCTCTCGGGGCAGCGCGCTAACCTCGGCCGCCTGCAAGCAGAGCTGGTCGGCCAGCGCGAAGATAACGACGCTTTTCGCAGATCCTTACTCAATGAGCTCAAGGCACTGCGCCGCCAAAACCAATCCTTGCTCGACAGTCTCTACGAGCAACGCATGATCTTAACCCCAGACGAGGCAACCGAAATTAAACCGTTGCGCAATTACGATCTGCAAACACCGGATGGCAAGATGTATTTAGGCGAAGACGAGTACATCTACATCAAGGAAGCTGACGCGACCTTTGATGCCCGGATCGACACCGGTGCGGCCGTGTCCTCGATTTCGGCTAAGAACATCACCGAGTTTGAGCGCAATGGTAAGCGCTGGTACCGCTTCACCATCGAGGCTAACGACCAAAAGTTTGAGGTCGAAGCCCCCTACGTGCGCACCTCGCACATTCGCCAATCCTCCAAGAGCACGATCACCGAGCGCGTTGTGGTCTCCTTGAATTTAAAGATCGGCTCCTTCTCGACTAAGAGCGAGTTCACCTTAACCGACCGTACCCATATGCAGTACCCACTGCTGATTGGCCGCACCCTGATCCAAGATATCGCGGTGGTCGACGTCGCTCGTGACCATATCCAAGGGCGCAACGAAGACACCTTCTTGATCTTAAATCAAGACGACTATGATGCCGCCATGAAGGCCGGTAAGGATCCTAACGCTGCCTTTAAGCAAAAACATGCCTCCATGGCAGGTCAAATCGCCCGCCCATCGAGCTCCTATGGCGCCAACCTCGGCACCAACTCCGAAAACGCGCTGCCGGTGGTCCGCACTCAGCTCAATGCCGCCCCGGATCATAAGGATGGCTCCGCCCCAAATCCTGCCCCTACGGCCACTCCCGAGGTAGCAGCTGATAAGGCGGCAACACCAGCTGAGGCAGCGGCTGGTGCAGCGGCTGGTGCAGCAAACGCGGCCCTATCAGCTGATGGCGCCGCGGCAGCCGCGCCCGACGCGGTGGATGCGGCCCCGGCACCTGCGGTCATTGAAGACGATGCTGACAGCGATGACTAATTTGCTCCGACTAATTGCGACGACTACTGTAAGGGGTTAGTAAGCCATGGTTTCACGTGGTGTGTTCTATCTGGTCACAGCAGTGCTCTTTGTGGCAGGCCTGCTCCTGATGGCCTACCAACACGTAACTTTTGAAATTCCATTCCTGCCCGGCGAGCAACGCACGGTGTGGCAAGTCGAGGCTAAGGTCGAGTTTGAGCCGACCGGCTCGGGACCTGCCACAGTCGATTTGGTCATCCCTGATGTCCAGCCAGGCTTCTTCCAGTTAAGCCAAACTACCGCTTCCATTGGCTATGGCGCCACCTACTTACAGCGCCAGCACAGCTCGTATGTTGAGTGGACCAAGCGCAATCCAGTCGGACTGCAATCGCTCTACTATCGCGGTGAGTTCTTGGCTGATAACAACGCCCAAGACTCGGCCATGATTGTGCCTAACACGCCTGAGGTGGTGATCGAAGAGCCATATGCCACTGCAATTGGCGCGATTGTGACCTCCGCCCGCGAGCGCTCCTCAGATCCGTTCTCCTTTACCGTCCAAGTTATCGACGAGCTGGAGCGGCAATCAGAGATCCGCACCCTCTTAAGCCAAAACTTCTCGCGTCCGGAGCTCATCCTCAACATTCTGCACTACGCCAAGATTCCGGCCCGCATCGTCGATGTGCTCGACTTAGAGGACGGCCGTCGTAACCGCACCTTGATCCAACGCATTGCCGTCTTTGAAGGCACCCACTACGAAATCTTCGATCCGGTCACGGGCACTAGTGGCATGCGCCCCAATCAATTGATTTGGAACGCCAATGGCGGCTCGCTCTTGGATGTCCAAGGGGGCAAGAACGGACGCCTCTCCTTTACTACCATCAAGAGCTCGGTGCCGGTGGCCCAGGCCGGCTTGCTCAAAGTCATGACCGAGCAAGCCCAGGGCAATGACGTCATTTCGTTCTCGATTGAGTCGCTGCCGCTGGAAGAGCAATCGCTGTTTAAGGGCATCTTGCTCTTGCCCATCGGCGTCATCATTGTGGTCTTCTTGCGCGTCATCATCGGCATCAAAACCTCGGGCACCTTCATGCCGGTGCTCATTGCCATGTCCTTTTTGCAGACCTCGCTCTTAGTGGGCTTAATCGGCTTTGTCTCGATTGTCTGCATTGGCTTGGTGGTGCGTTCATGGCTGTCGCACTTAAACTTACTCTTGGTGGCGCGTATCTCCGCGGTCATCATTGTGGTGATTGCCATCATCGGCGGCATCTCGCTCTTTACCTATAAGATCGGCCTCACCGAGGGCATTAAGGTCACCTTCTTCCCGATGATCATTCTCTCGTGGACCATCGAGCGCATGTCGATCTTATGGGAGGAAGAAGGCTACAAGGAAGTGTTAAAGCAAGGTGGCGGCTCGCTCTTTGTTGCGATCTGTGCCTTTATCGCTATGGACAGTCTGATCATCCAGCACCTGACCTTTAACTTCTTAGGCTTACAGCTGGTCATCCTCGCCCTAGTCTTGATCATGGGTAATTACACCGGCTTCCGCTTAAGCGAGTTAAAGCGCTTCAAGCCACTGGTCGATCAAATCAGCGCCAATCGCAATGGCGATGAGACTGAGCCGGAGTACGTGCGCTTAAAGCGTGAGCTCAACACCTTAAAGAGCAATCCGCGCGCCTTTGATCAACTAAGTGACTCAAGCCCCAAGCCCACCTCTTTGGCCCCAACCACGGGCACAGCTGAGGCGCAAAGCCGCGCCGATGTAGACGGCCCGGGCAAGGAGTAGCTCATGTTTGGCTTTTTATCGCAGTACACGAGTCCGCTCAAACTCATGCGCATGGGCATCATGGGCATGAATCAGCGTAACGTGAACTATATTGGCCGCTACAACAAGCGCAAGCTCTATCCCTTGGTCGACAATAAGCTCTTAACCAAGAAGATGGCCTTGGCCCACCACGTCAATACTCCAAACTTGGTGGGCTCGGTTAGAAACCAAGTGGACGCCCAAAACATTGTCGAGATCATCGGCGATAAGAGCGAGTTCTGCATCAAGCCCGCGCAAGGCTCGGGCGGCAAGGGCATCTTGGTGATCACCGGCCGTGAGGGCAAGCACTTTGTTAAGGCCTCAGGCCAGGTCATCAACGCCCATGACCTGCGCCGCCATGTCTCCAATATTCTGGCGGGCCTGTTCTCCTTAGGCGGCAAGCCGGACTTTGCCTTAATTGAGGATCTCATCCACTTTGACCCGTGCTTTGAGGGCTACAGCTACGAGGGAGTCCCGGATACCCGCGTCATCGTGTTCCAAGGCTTCCCGGTCATGTGCATGATGCGTCTGTCCACCGCCGCCTCCGATGGCAAGGCCAACTTGCATCAAGGCGCAGTGGGCGTGGGCATTGACATTCGCACCGGGCGGGCGGTCCGCGCGGTGCAGCACAATGACCCCATCGAGTTCCACCCGGACACCAACAAAGATCTCTATCAGCTCAAGGTGCCCCAGTGGGACGAGGTATTGCACCTCGCCTCCTCCTGCTATGACATGTCAGGCCTGGGCTACATCGGCACCGATATCGTGCTCGACCAATACCGTGGCCCCATGCTGTTAGAGCTCAATGCGCGCCCGGGCATGGCAATTCAAACCGCCAATAACGCCGGACTCTTGCCGCGCCTGCGCCTCATTGAGGCGCTCAACCGCAAGAGCCATATGAGCATTGAAGCCAAGGTCGCCTTTGCCAAGGAGCACTTTGGCGTCTACAACGCCTAACCTGCTGACCGAACCTGCTTGGCCGAACCTGCTTGGCCTCACGCTCCAACGCCTTTGCTTTAAGCTCCGCGCCGCCTCAGCCCCGCTGAAGCGGCGCGGCCACTTCCGGCGTCAGCGCACAGATTATGATCGCCCCATTTTGGAGCATTTGACCGTTCTGCCCCGGCGAGCGCGCCATAATGGAGCATCATGATTTGGGCGCAAGCAGCCGCATAGATATCACGTTTTACTGCGCCCCGGCTGCGCACAAGGGCGTTTAAACTCAAAATTTTGGCGTTTACTGACCGTGCTACCGCCAAAAAACAGATCAGCGGTCTATAATTACTTTAGGTTCTTGCGCCCCAAATTCACGCCGCTAGTCCAGGCATACGTCCGACTTAAGTCCGTGAACTTGGTTGAGTTTGCCCTTGGGTCTTTTTGTTTGATCTTTTTTGTTTGATCTTTTTTGTTGTAGTTTGCTCCGGACCACTATCTCTCGTGCGATCAGAGCGCCGTTGTAGTCCATATGCCCCAACCATCTTCAGGTACCACTAACGCTCACGGCACCGCCCCGGTGACCTCTCCCGATCCCTATCAGGCTCCGGCCTCATCGGCCCTTGCTTTAGACCCACTAGAGCAAGCTCACAGCCCGTGCGCGCCTGAAGAGCAAGCTCAGTCCAATGAGTCGGCCGCGCGTAAGGGAGCAGCTTCGAGCAATGAGCCGGTCCTTGAACCTGAGTTTGCCCCCAATGCCCACGGTCAAGGGCGCTTGGGGCGCATGACGCGGGTCGAGCGGGCCTATCAGACCTTAGGCTTGGGACCGACCACGCCCGCCCCAAGTGACACCGAACCTGCTACCGTGCCCGGGGCCTGGGGCACAAGTGCAGTGGCAAGTGCAGCGGCAAGTAAAGCGACCTCAGGTGCAAACAACGCCTCCTTAAGTCAGGGCATGCTGCCTAAAAACAGCGGCAACGGCATTTTGGCGCAATATGCCGCCGGGCGCCCCAGCGCCTTGCCGGGCTTTGCCCTTGTCTTTATCCAAAAGCAGGCGATCTTCCTTGATGAGTGGGCCGTGCGTTTGCTCGATTTAGATCCGCACCTGGCGCAAACCTGGGTCGACGTCAAAGCGCTGCTGCGCACTCTCGGCCCTGACATCAAGCGCCAAGCTTTTTTCTACACCAAGCAGCTGCGCGACAACCAAAAGTGCTTAAGCAAGGTGCGCGAGCTCAATCTGCCCTGCCCGTACGGACTGACCGCGGCTTCGTGCTTTAAACTCCATAGCATTGAGCTGCCGCGCCCGCTGCATAGCCCTGAGGCGCAAGCGGCCATTGATGCCGCCATTGATGCTGCCATCAATGTCACGCCGGAAGCAGCGCCCGAGGCCCCAGCGCGGGCCGCTGAAGGGACAGCGCAAGCTGCTGAAGGCGCGACACAAGCAGCTGAAGGGACAGTACAAGCAGCGTCGCTTAAGCGCCGAGCGCTTGAGCCCAAGTGCGCTGACCTCCAGCCCCAGCTTAAGACCTGCCCTAAGGGCGGTTTTTGCTGTCGCATGCACCCCGAGCATCATGCGGCGCATCATGCAGCGCAGCAGCTTACGCGTGAGAACATCGAGTTTAAGTCGGTTACCGCGGCCTTAGCGCAAGTGGCGTCTCAGAGCACCGTCGAGCCTGAGGTCAGCTACGCCCATGTCTTAGGCGATCAACGCGGCAATGAACTGCGCATGCGCGGCGCCCCAGAGCTGGGACCATCCGCGCTCCCCCAGCGCCGACACGCCCACAGCGAGCTCAATATCGAGCCGCACAGCGATCGCTCTTCGTTTTACATCATCTTGCGCCATGGCGCCTACGCCGGGACCAAGCTCTACGTCCACTTCAACGGTTTATTTGAGTCGGGCCGCTTAAGCCACATCATGGTGGCCTTCTCGCGCGTGGCCTCCAATCTCTTTGAGCTGGTGCCGCATATGGTGACGGAGTCGGCCAGCTTTGACTGGATTGTTCCAACTGATGATTGCGTCTATGGGCGCAATTACTTCACCATGCTGGGCTACAGCTTCAAGGGCTCGGAGCTGCCGCACAAAAAGCAGCTTTGGGAGCAGTGCGTGGTGCACCCGGACGATCTTGCCACCGTGCACAAATCAAGCGAAGTGTTAGCTAGTGCGGCCCACGGCAACAGCTACGAGCTGCTCTATCGTTCGCGCTGCCATAACCAGTCCTATATCTGGACCAAGTACATTGGCCGGGTCTTAGGGCGCAATAGCTGCGGCCATGCCACGCGCGTGCTTGGCATCAATATCGACATCAACCGCGTGCTCGAGGGCTATGAGCAGCTGCAATCGCGTGTCTTCACCGACATTCTGACCGGGCTTAAGAACCGTATCTACCTCATCACCCACTTAGATGAGTTTATCTACGAAGCGCACGATCCGCTCACCATCATCTTCGCCGACGTCACTGCCTTAAAGGTCTATAACGATTACCTGGGCCATGCCATCGGCGATAAGCTCTTGTGCTCAGCGGCCCTACTGCTGCAAGACAATATCGACCGCAACCGCGAGCTCATTCGCATCAGCGGTGATGAGATTGTGTGCTTGCTCCCAAACTGCGATGAGGCTGAGGCCAAGATGCTGGAGCACAAGCTGTTGCGCGCCCTGCATCAGTACAACAGCAATGCCCCGATTCGTATGCCTGTGTTCTTTTCTTTGGGCACCCAGACCTTGGACTTGAGCGCCTACGCCGGGCGCAAGCTCAATCAGGCCGAAAAGGACTTGGCCCAAGAGCTCTTTTATCAGGCGCTGCAAGAGGCCGACGCCATCATGCGCCAAAACAAACGCCTCGCGCACCAAGAGCATTACACCCTAGTTCAGACCTATATTGAGCAGCAGCTCAAACAGCCCATTTCCCTGCACGACCGCCGCCTATTCTAAGTTAACTAAGTTCTAAGCTAACCAAGCCGACGGCAGCTGGGATCGCATTTGGTTTTCTTACTTTGTCATGGGAGCAAGGAGCGCTATGTCAGACCAGCAGCAATTGGTGATCCCAGCTAAAGTCGCGGCCGCCGCCGCGTTAGATGCCGCAGCGCCCGCCGAGGCGCCAGCTGCGGCCATGACGCCGAGCAGCTCCCTTAAGCTGCAATGGGGCCCACTGCGCCCCAACGACGCAAGCTGTGCTGCTGCCGCTTGCCCCGCCAGCGCCGCGCCCTTTTTCCAGATGTTGGGTCACTGGTTTTATGATGGCGTCAACCAACGCTTCTTGTTTGACCGCACCTGCGCCCAAATCATCAATGTGGATACGCACCATTGCTGGTACCCGGTCGAGACCGTGGTGAACGCAATCGATGATGATTCGGCCCAGCGCTTTTGGCTTAACATCAATAGTGCAACCTTGGGCCAGGTGATATTTGAGCGCATCGAGCTCAAGGATGGACCTTTTGCCCATTTAAGCTTTGTCATCCAAGGCTCGGTGTTAAAACGCGATGAGCAGGAGCATGCGCTCTATGCGGTGGGCTACATCTCCCATGAATCAAGCCCATACTCGGAATTTATCCCACGCGAGCTCTCCGGCGATGGCCTGTACCTGTGGTATCCCGAGAGTGATGAGATCATCTGTAACGCCTCGTTTCACGCCATGCTGGGCTTTCGCGAGCACGACTTTCCGCGTACTATGGAAGAGTACGTGCGCACCATGGTCCACCCCGACGACAATGACGTCTTTATCATCCAAAAGAAGATTGCCCAAAGCCCCCAGTACGGCAACTACTTTGAAAGCTGCCAACGCATCAAGCACAAGGACGGACGCTATCTGTGGATGATTGGCCGGGGCATGGTGATTGAGCGCGACAGCCAAGGCCATGCCTTGAAGATCATCGGCTCGCGCACCAACATCAACTTGATGCAAAGCAATTTTGACAACATCAAACTCATGATGTTCACCGACTCCTTGACCGGCCTGCACAATCGCAATTACTTCCAGCAGCAAGCGATGCGCTACATCGACCCCCGGGTGCAGCCCCTGTCGATTATCTTTATCGATGTCAGCGGCTTAAAGCTCACTAATGACATCCTAGGCCACTCCTACGGCGACTACCTCTTGATCAAGACCTGTGAGCTCATCACCCAAGCCTTAAGCGAAATCATCAGCGCCCGCCCGGTCGACGTTAAGGCACGGGCCCAACGCATTATCATGAATGAAGTGCTCACCTCCGACTTAAACCGCACCGACCCCGCCGCCCCAGCCGCCTCAGCCTCCCAAGCGCCCGCCCCGTCCGCGTCCCAGCTTGCGCCTACGCAGCTGAGCGCGCCCAGCGCAGCTTCTGGGACCAAGGGCGAGGAGCAACTGGGTAAGAGCGAGGTGATGCGTCTTGCCGGTGACGAGTTTTTGGTGTTGCTCCCGAACTGTCCGCTCGAGCAAGCCCAGAGATTGGCACAGCGCATCGAAGAGCTGCGCGTGCACAATAATACCTATCACCGCGACAATAGCGCGATCGCGGTGCGCCCGGTGCCGGTTTACTTTGGCATTGGCGTGGCGACCATGGGCGAGGCTAAATTTGAGCAAGCGGCAGTCAGCGGCGAGCGCGCCCCCACCGACGATGACTTGCGCCAGCTGATTGACCGCGCCGACGCGCGCATGCAGGCGAGCAAGGAAGCGCATCGCGACCGCGACTATCGCGAGCTTAAGACCTATTTTGAGGCCAAGAAGGGCCGCGCGGTCTCGATGCGCGATGACCGGCGCCTGAAAATTCTCACTGAAGCAGAGCGCGAGCAGTTGCGCGCCCATCGCGTCAGCCACATTATCTTTTAGCCGCGGTGAACGGTGCGCCGCGCTAAGCTAGAGCAAACCACGGTGAGTTACGGCGGGCCACGGCCGCGCTAAGCCGCGGCCTAAGCCTAAGCGGTCGCATCCGTGCGCCAAAACCGGTAAAATAGCGCATCTTGTGCGCTTGAGAGCGTCAGGTTCGCCCCCGTGGCGGGCGTGCGACCAAGCGTGAAGCTTGAGGCAAGGATGGGGATTGAGATGGCGCAGCCAGAGAATACCACGCAGTTTAAGGTGACCTACCACACCGCAGGTGAAGATGATGCCGGGCAACGCCTTGATAATTACTTGGCCCGCGTCTTAAAGGGCGTGCCGCGCAGCATGATTTACCGCATTCTGCGTCGCGGTGAGGTGCGCGTGAACAAAGGTCGGGTCTCCCCGTCCTATAAACTGCAAGCAGGTGATGAAATCCGCGTGCCGCCGGTACGCGTCAGCACGGGCCCGGTCACCATCCCTTCGTCTAATTTACAGCTGGTGCAAGACTTAAAAGAGCGCATCTTATTTGAAAATGAGCTGCTCTTGGTGGTCGACAAGCCCGCCGGGCTTGCCGCCCATGGCGGCTCCGGCATTGAGTTTGGCTTGATTGAAGCGATGCGCGCGCTCTATCCTAACGAGCGCTTTTTAGAGCTCGCCCACCGCTTAGATCGCGAAACCTCGGGCGCGCTCATCATCTGCAAGCGCCGCTCCGCCCTGCGTAATCTGCATGAGCAATTTCGCAATCGCGTGGTCAAAAAACGCTATTTGACCTTAGTGCCGGGCAAGTGGGATCGCCGGGTCAACCTCATCAACGCGCCGCTCGTGCGCAACGAGCTGCGCTCCGGCGAGCGCATGGTTGAGGTCAACTTCAAAGAGGGCGCGCCCTCCTCAACCGGCTACGATATCGTGGAAAGCTTTGGTGAGAGCGCCACCTTGATGGCGGCAATGCCGCACACCGGCCGTACCCACCAAATTCGGGTGCACTGTGCTTACGTTAAGCACCCAGTAGGCGGCGACGATAAGTATGGCTCCAAGGAGTTCAACGCTTGGCTTAAGTCCCACGGCCTACACCGCATGTTCTTACATGCCTTTAGAATCAGCTTTATTGACCCGGCAAGCGGGCGCCAAGTCAAGGTCGAAGCGCCCCTGCCGCCGGAGCTTGAGCAAATTCTGACGCAGCTGCGCACGCTGCAGGCAAGTGAGCAGCCTACAGGCGTGCAATAGGAGCGTAAGGAGCCCGGACGCGCAGCCCGAGCGCTGCGCAGTAAGTCAGAACCAAGTTAGGGAGAGGGAGCAAGCATGCAACGCGATGAGGGATTACGGGAATGTCTAGCGCAGTGCAAGGTGATCGCCTTTGATGTCGATGGCACCTTGACCGATAGCATCGAGCAGATCATCACTTGCTTTCAGCGCACCTTTGCCTACGCCAATCTCCCGGTGCCCAGCCCCGAGGCGATCAAGGGCACCATTGGCATGACCTTAGAGCTGGGCATCAGATCGCTCTTGCCTGACCCCACTGACATCAAACTGGGCCAAGAGGTGACCCAGCTCTATCGCGATACCTTTGCCGTGAGCAAGGATATCAGCGAAACTCGCCTCTTCCCGCACTGCTTAGAGCTGCTCGCAACACTACATGAGCGGGGCTACATCTTGGCCATTGCCTCAGGCAAGTCGCAAGTGGGCATCAAGCGCGTCTTTACCGATATCCCGCAGCTCCAAGACTACTTCTCGATTGTCTGCACCGGCGACATGTGTGAGTCCAAGCCCAGCCCCGCCATGATCAACCTGATTGCCGCGCGCGCCCACGTCAAGGCCCACGAAATTTTAGGCGTGGGCGATGCCGCCTTAGATGTGCAGATGTTTCGTAATGCACGGTGCCATGAGCTGGGCGTATTAAGTGGCGTCTGCGACGACTACGATTTTGAAGACCTCGCAGTCGAGTTTTACCTGCCCCGCGTCACCGATCTGATGAAGTATCTGTAAGCGGCGGGCTTCGCCATAAGCTACGAACAGCCGTACGTGGCCGCGGCGTGGCCGCGGGGGCGCGACGGGCCATCGTGGCGCGGCGGGCCACGATGGCGCAGCCCCTAAATTGCTTGAGTGGCGCCGCGTCTTTAGGCGATAATAGGGCTATGACTGTATGCGGTAGCTTTCAGACCTGCTATCCCTGTCAGTTAACGGCGCTCTGTGCAGCACGGCTGCACGTCTTAACTTAGTGCCTGCATCACGTGCCCTGACGCACCATCGAGATTTCGACCACAATTGCCTAAAGCGGCGCGGTGCTCACCGCTACTCTAGCGGTGCTTACCAGTGCTTGGCACCATGGCAAGCTTCATCACAAAAGCTTCCGCCACGCCCCGCTTTAGGAGCACTAAGCTCCCTTGATCGGACAAGGGGACCTTGAGGCCCTGCCGATTAAGCTGGAGCTTTTTTTATTTAGTGGCAGCAATTAGTGGCGGCAACTTCTCTTTAGGTTTAGTCGGGCCGCTTGAGGGCAGCCTACTTTGAGATAAGAGCGACCCGGTTGCAAGGTTGAGCCCCTCTTCTCAGAAGCTCAGGCGCGCTTTGCCTTGTGTCTTAATACTGCAATCTAACGGCTTAAGCAAAATTAACGATAAGCGTACCGCGGCCTTACGGCCCGCTGTTACGTTTTAACCTCTTGCTTGAACTTACTTGAGGCTTACAGATTTCTCACCACTAAAGACGCTGCGCCCCCGCGATGCTAAATCACAAGCTCAGATGCGGCCCATGCGCAGCGTGACGACGGTAAGGTAAAACCTGACGGGACCTGGGGCTGCCCCAACGCCCACTTACAGGTGCTTGCCCTACCCCCAGCGGGGGCTCAGGCGCCACCGGCCCGTGCTTACCCTTGCAAGCTCTTGCAAGCCATGGCACGCCGCAGCTTGCGCCTTGCCCTGAAGCGGGACTGCGCGAGGTCCTTGCGACCTGATAGGATGCGCCCTCAGAGGCGGCGCCTTAATTGGCTTTGCCTTAATTGGCCGCGCCTAATGAGCACTGCCTTAGTAGGCACTGTCTTAAGGGACAACGCCGCCTCGGCGGCGGCGCTACGCGCGCCCGGGTGTGCGCTCCCGAACCTTGAGGGTTCGTGGGGCTACGCCCCGGTGCCTGTTTGCTCCTAAGGCGTGATCCTAAGACGTGTGGGGACAATGGTGCCCTGAGGGCTGTAAGCACAGGGAGATTGCCCAATAAGGAATCTTTTCTGTGAAAAGAATGCTTATTAACGCCACGCAAAAAGAAGAAGTGCGTGTGGCTTTAGTCGATGGTAATAAGCTTTATGACCTCGACATCGAATCCCCTCAGCATGTCAATAAGAAGGCCAATATCTACAAGGGTGTCATCACCCGGATTGAGCCCAGCTTAGAGGCTGCCTTCGTCGACTATGGCGCCGAGCGTCATGGTTTCTTACCTTTAAAGGAGATTGCCCGCGAATACTACCCTGAGGGTGCGCATGGCAACGATCACAGCATCTTGAAGCAGTCGCTGCGCGAAGGCCAAGAAGTGATCGTCCAGATCGAAAAGGAAGAGCGTGGCCAAAAGGGTGCGGCCTTAACTACCTTCATTTCTCTTGCTGGCTCCTACCTGGTCTTAATGCCTAATAACCCTCGCGCCGGTGGCATCTCCCGCCGCATCGAGGGTGAGGAGCGCGCCGAGCTGCGTGCCGCCTTTGAGGGAATCGACATTCCTAAGGGCATGGGAGTCATCATCCGCACCGCTGGTGTAGGCAAGAGCTCCGAGGAGCTGTCGTGGGATTTATCCATTCTCACCAAGCTCTGGGACATGATTAAGCAAGCGGCAGCGACCAAGAAGGCTCCGTTCTTAATCCACCAAGAGTCGAGCATCGCCATTCGCGCGATCCGCGACTACTTACGCCCGGACATCGGCGAAATCTTGGTGGACTCCAAGGAAGTCTACGAGCACATCCTGCACCACATCAAGCTGGTACGCCCCGAGTTTACCGAGCGCGTCCACCTCTATCGCGGTGACATCCCGATTTTCTCCAAGTACCAAATCGAAAGTCAGATCGAGTCAGCCTACTTACGTGAGGTGCGCCTGCCATCAGGTGGTGCCATCGTGATTGACCCAACCGAGGCCTTAACCTCGATTGACGTCAACTCGGCTAAGGCGACGCGCGGTGGTGACATTGAAGAGACCGCGCTGCAAACCAATATCGAGGCGGCTGAGGAAATTGCGCGGCAATTGCGACTGCGTGACGTGGGCGGCTTAGTGGTCATCGACTTTATCGACATGACCCCGCAAAAGAACCAGCGCGAAATCGAAAACCGCATGCGTGAAGCCTGCCGCCAAGACCGCGCGCGCATCCAATTCTCGCGCATCTCGCGCTTTGGCCTCTTGGAAATGTCACGCCAGCGGCTGCGTCCATCCTTAGAGGAATCGACGAGCCACGTCTGCCCAATGTGCCAAGGCCAAGGCACCATTCGTGACACCGCCTCGCTGGCGCTCTCCATCATGCGCTTAGTCGAGGAAGAGGCGCACAAAGAGCACACCGGCGACGTCATGGCCTTTGCTCCAGTTGAGATTGCGACCTTTATCCTCAACAATAAGCGCACCCAATTAGAGGAAATCGAGAAGACCACCTCGATCAAGGTCACGGTCATCCCAGATCCACACATGATGGCCCCTAATTACGAAGTGCACCGCGTCTTAAACAGCGCCCAGAATCTGCCGCTTGATTACTCCAAGAACGATCCAGCCGAGATTTTGCGCGAGCGTGCTGCTAAGGCCCGCACTCAGTTGCAAGAGAACATGCTGCGCCGCGAGTTTGCGCAAAAGAAGCAGGATCAACCGCAACAGGAGCAGCCCTTAGTCTTCACTGAAGACATCACCATGAACTTGCCCGCGCCCAATTCACTCGAACCCAGCAGTGAAGACCCGCACACCATTAAGCTTAGTGCAGCTAATCAAGGCGCAACCTCCGCTAGTAATGTAAATAACGCAGCCCAAGTCGGCGGTGCCACGTTAACCGACGCCGGTGCCACCGAAGCTAACAATAACGGGGTCATATCCAAGTTGTTTTCATTCATCGGCAACATCTTCAAGCCCGGCACCGACAAGGCTCCGGCCCAACAAGTAGCGCCACAAGCTCAAGCCCCAGCCCCATCAGAGCAAGCCGCGCAAGGCACTAAGCCGCAGTATCAAAACCGCGGGCGCGGCGAGCGTTCGGAGCGCTCTGAGCGCGGGGAGCGGGGCGAGCGCAGTTATGGCGAGCGCAATAACCGCCGCACCAACCCCAAGCGCCGCGCCGATCGCCAAGAGCGCGATCGTCGTAATACCGAGCGCTTTGACCGCAATGAGCGCTTAGAGCGCGTCGCCCGCGAGGAGCGCAGCGACAAGTACGATCGTTTCGACCGCTACGATCGCACCGAGCGTACTGAGCGCACCGAGCGCCCTGAGCGTAACGAGCGTCGGCGCAGCGGACGCCCTGACTTCGAAGAGGCCGCGCCCATCGAGCGCACTGAGCGTATGGAGCGCCCAGAGCGCATGGAACGCAGCGAGCGTCCTGAGCGCGCCCCACGCAGTGAGCGCGGCGGTCGGCGCGAGCGCTTAGAGCAGTTCCAAGCCCAAGAGCAGGAAATCAACGCCGAAGTAGCAGCGGCCCAAGAGCGCCAAGAGCACAAGCAAGCGCAGCGCGTAGAGCGCAGTGAGCGCAGCGCCCGCCCTGAGCGTGGGGAGCGCCCTGAGCGGAGCCGTCGCGGCGAACGCAGCGAGCGTTCCGAGCGCAGTCGGCGCGGCGAGCGTTCCGAGCGCCCAAGCCGGGGCCGCAATAACGTCGCTCCAAGCAAGCCTAAGTTTGATCTCAACCCAAGAACGGTTGGAATCAACGACGAAGGCCGCTTTGACTTTGAGCACGTCAATGGCGCCCATCTCTTTAGCTTTGCTGAAGACGCCTTTACCAGCGCCCCAATGGGCCAAGGCCCAATGGACGAAGTGCCATTTACCGGCAGCGTGCAGCCGCGCAGTGGCGAGGGATTACCTTTCCGTCATGCTGACGCGCAAGGTGGCTTAAACGAAGCTACGGTGTCCGCGGAGCTTGACACCATCTCCGAGCCTGCTCCAGTGGAGCTCAGCTTCAGTGCCGAGAACCCTGTCCGCGCCTGTGACGCCGGCGAGGACTTTGAGCTGTCGCCGCTGCAAGGTGGTCTTGCTCAAGCCAAGCGCTACAATTCCAGCGACGCCATCCTGACCATGGACGATGAGGCCGCAAGCGAGCTGCTCAACGAGCAATTCAACTCCCGTCCTCAGCCTTTGGCCGCGCATCAAGAGCCAATCTTTGATGCCAAAGCCGCGCTGCGTCCCCGCAAGGACCCAGCTCAGGCCCAGCCCCAGCTCCAGCCAAAGGACCAGCCTACGACCCCAGAGCTTGAGCTTGAGCTGCAAGCTCCTGCGACCACGGAGCAACCGGCAACTTCCGCCGCTTCCGCCGAGCCTGAGGCTGCCGCCGCTGCCCCTAAGGCAGAGCCGACTGATGCCGTCAGCGCCAGCCTCGATGCTATCTTAAATGGCAACGATTCCGGCGATTTCATGGAAGAGCAAGACGATGGTCGCCCGCGCGCTAAGAAGAGCAAGCAAGAGCGTGCTCCTAAGCGCGGCAAGAAGACCAAGGACGCAGCCGAAAGCGCTGCTGCCAGCACTGCTGCGACCGCCGCTGCAGCCAGTGCCGCACCAGCTGCCGCGCCTCAAGCTGAGGCCGCCCCAGCTGAAGAGGCAACTACTGCTCCGGTTGAGCCGGTCGCTGCGGCTGAGTCCGAAGTTGCCGCCGAGCCTGAGGTTGTCACTGAGCCTGAGGTTACCGCTGAACCTGAGGTTACCGCTGAACCTGAGGTTACCGCGGAGCCTGAGGTCGCAACCGAGGTTGCGGCTGAGGTAACCGCTGAGGCTGAGGCCGAGCCGGTTGCAGCCGCGGCATCGGCGGATGAGGTCGAGCCTGATGTTGAGGCAGAAGCCGAAGCCGAAACGGATGAGGGCGATGAGGATGAAGACGACGATGAAATCGACGTTGAGGAGCTGGTCGCAGCCATCAACGCCGAAATCGACTCGATGAATCTGCCCCCCGAGAAGGCTGCCTTAGTCAAGGCCAAGTCGATTCGTGCTGCCTTGCAGGAAATCAACCCTGAAGTGGCTGACTTTATCTGCAATCAAATCTTAGAGCACGAGCAGGTCAAGGTGGAAAACACCAAGATCTACGATGAGGTCGACGCTGATGACACCTCCGATGAGGAAGAGCCCGATGAGGCCATGTTCCGCCCGAGCGGTGCGGTCGCTGACTTCTGGGCCGGTGACAGCCAGCACAAGCTCTCGGCACGCTATGCCCGTGCCCTGCGCGATGAGTTCGACGAAGAGCTCGATCAAGACTCGCGTACCCGCAACATCCGCAGTGCCATCACCGAGACTGTCTCGAGCTTTGATGACAGCTCGATCTTAGATAGCACGCTAATGGATGGGGGCGCGTACGCTGGTAACGCTCAAGGCAACGCCCCGGCCGCAGATGACCACTTTGAGGCAGAGCTCAAGCAAATCACCGAGGTCTTTGACTACGATGAGGCTTTAGCCGATGCCGTGATCGACGAGGTTGATGAGCCTGAGGCCGTTGCGGTGGTCCCACCAAAGCGCCGTCGCTCTAACCGCGACCATGGCGCCGAGGGTGAGCCTGCGCTCAAGCGTAATCGTCGCTCTCGCACCAAGCGCCCCGCCAAGGAAGTAGCCGCCCAAGCTACAGCCGCCGCGAAGGCTGAGGCCGAAGCCTATGCCGAGGCGGAAGCTCAAGCTAAGGCGCCGCAGGAGCGCGCCGAGCGCTCAGAGCGCCGCGCCCGCAACCGTCAGGGCCACTCTGACTTTGACCCACAAGCCTTAAGCGACTCCCTGTCGCAGGCGGTCAGTCAGTTCCAAGACCAAAAGCGTGATTAGGCCGATGCCAAGCCGGTACTAAGCTTAAGTTCCCATCTAGGTGGGACTAAGCGTGGGGCTTAAACACGCTTATGAGGAAAGGCAGAGAGCAACGCTCTCTGCCTTTTTTGCTGCTCTGGGTCGCCCCAGAACCAACTACAGGAAATGCGATGGAACAAGAAGAGTTCGGCACAGAGGAGTTAGGTATTCCCAGTTTGACCACGCGGCGCACCAAGCTGAAAGATGGCACTTTGCGCTGCATTGTGGCGGTAACCAAGACCCGCTGGGATCCGGAAAAGAAACGCCCCTACTCAGCAACCAAGTACTGATGGCTCATGCCCAGTCCGCCTCGATTTGGGTTTTGGGCACCACGCGCCCTGATTTCCCGAGTTTAACGAAATTTGTTGATCTATGAAGTATTGATTTATCTGGGTTTAATGCCTTAAAAATAGATACAGATTGATGGCATAATTTTGTCGTAGAACTTTTGGTCAAAACTTACGTTGTTACCAAAGAGGCAGCCTCTTGATAGCCAAATCTGGTTCTACGACAAAATTATGCCATCAATCTGTATCTATTTTTGCCACTCTATACCTGATAGAACAAGGAATCATAGCTCAACAAATCGCGTTAAACTCGGGGGCTGAAGAGATTGTGACCACGCAGCGGGCTCAGAGCGCGGCACTGACCGAACACGCCTATGAGGCCTATCGGCGCAAGTGTAAGCACAAGAGCAAGCAGCAGCGCTCACGCAAGTCACACTAACACAGC
>DXIF01000009.1 GCA_019113025.1 Candidatus Anaerobiospirillum stercoravium
GTGGTTGTTGGTGCGGCTGCTGCTGGTGCGGCAGCTACCGCTGCGGCCGCGGGGCCCTGATGTTGCGCGGCCAGCTCGCGCTCGCGCGCTGCCAGCTCGGCCTTGATTTCCGCGGCAGCCTCACGCTTTAAGCTGTCGATGAGATCGTGCGATGGCCGCTCCTTGCCCACCTCGTGCGGCTTGGCCTTGAGTACGGCCGGGGCCTTGAGATAGACCATGAGCGCGATCACAAGCAAGGTTAAGCCTGAGAGCAAGAAGATATAGGACAGGTGGATAAAGGTGGCGATGACGCCGCCGATGATAGGTCCAATCGCACCGCCAATTTGCTGCGCCGAGAACAGCATGCCAAAAGCCGAGCCACGCTCTAACGGGCTGGTCAGATTGATAATCATGGCATTGGCCGATGGGAAGATGCCTGAGAAGCCTAAGCCCACGCAAAATTGCAAGATGGCAAAAGGCACCAAGGTATTGGGGATAAATTGGCAGCCAATTAAGAGGCCCGCGGCCGAAAGCGAGAGGACCAAGGTGCGATAAAAGCCCTTGATTTGGCCTTGGCGCCCCCAGATCGGAGCGGCAATGGCCCCGGCGATGCCCGAGAGCGAGAACACCACACCGGAGATTAAGACTAAGTTCTCTTCGGTGCCGCGCAGCACGCCAATGTATAAGGTCATGATCGGCTGCAAGAGCAAGATGACCATATTGGTCAGGCCCCCGGCTAAGAGCAAGATCAAGATGCCGTCGCGCTTTAACAGCGACTTGTAAGAAGCAGGTGGGGCCTTCTTATCCTCCTCGCTCTTAGGGGGCTCCTTGATAAAGAAGATGGTGACCAAGGTGATCCCCACTAAGGCGCAGGCGGCGATGATAAAGGAGGTGCGAATGCCAAAGGCTTCGGCTAGGACACCACCAAAGAGCGGGCCTAAAATACCGCCGCAGATGTTGGCACTTTGCATCACGCCCATGCAGATGCCAATTTTGTTCTTGGGAGTGTAGGCTGAGGTCAGTGCCAAGGAGGCCGGCCACAAACCGGCGGCAAAGCCCTGGAGAATGCGCACTAAGAACAGCTGGAAGGGAGTTTGGACTAAGGCGCCGCAAAAATAGGTCAGGGCAATCAAGGAGCTGGAGCGAATGAGCATCAGCTTTTTGCCCTTAGAATCGGACATCTTGCCCCAGATCGGCGCCATGATGGCACAGACCGCAAAGGAAATGGCGAAGATCGCGCCGGTCCACAGATTCAAGGTCTCTGGGTCTGCGCCCAAGTCATTGCGCAGATACAGGGGCAAGAAAGGAATGAGCATGGTGTAACTTGCCGACATCAAGACGACGTTGCAAGTCATGATGGCTAAAACCACTTTCCAGTTCATTACAACGATCAGCGCGAAGCCCCGTGTTAGGCCGCAAGAGGGTGCATGCGCCGCCTCCAGACAACAACAAAAAGTCGGTCAAATCGTGCGCATGCTTGAAGGCTGCATCTGGGCCGCAAGATGCAGAGTGAGGTTGGGCCGTAGGATGAAGGAGACGGAGGCTCGAGTACGGGCTAACCCCTGCGCCTAAAAGAGCAGACGGTTTGACACCATACGCTGCCAAGGCCCGGGTGGGGCCTGTGAGCGTCTTGTCAGTATAGACCTAATTGCGGCTAAAGGCATGCCTTGAGTGCTAAAGGCGCAGGGTAAAGGCGTAGGTTAAACGCGCAGGGTAAAGGCGTAGGTTAAACGCGCAAGAAGGTGCGCAAGCTCGGGTACAGATTGGTTGAGTAGATTTGGCAGGTGTTGCTGACCAGACTTGCTACCATATTAGGCATCGAGACCGAAAGCCCGACTATCAGAAACATCACGGTCAACAACAGTCCCAAGTACTGCAAGCTGATGGTGATATTGGCCTCATCTAGGGCCGTGAGGTCGGTGATAATGCCGGCCATAATGCGGGTGCCGATGGTGTAGATGATACAGAGGGTAAAGAGCTTTAAACCATAGGCGAGGGTGTGGAAGAGGTATTGCAGCGACAGCGAACGCGTAAAGCCAAACACACCCAAGGCCACCACTAGGACGCCGCAGATGGCGTTGAAATAGGCATTTAAGTAGGTCACGGCAAAGATGATGGTCAAAAAGGCCACAATGGCATGAATCGCAACAAAGCTCAAAGCTGCGAGCAGTCCGGCCAGGGAAAAGCCGATGTCCGGCTCCGTTAACCCACGCAAAAAGTCAGTTTGGGCTAAGAAGTCGGAGATGACAAAGAGCTCGTTGACCCCATCAAATTCGCCGCCGCCTGTGCTGCCCACGGGCGCATCCAGCGCCAGACTAATCAGCGAGTTGACGATATCGGTCGAAATTGCCGGGCCATTGAAGAGCAAGAAGTAGACCGCGCCGACGGTAAACATCAGGCGCACGACGTTGTAGCAAAAGAGCTTGATGTCGCCTTGGAGCAAGATGAGCTTGATGCCGGTGGTGACAAAGGCAAAGGTCGCAAGGTAAAAGAGTAAATCGCGGCCAAAGGCGATGATGCGCTCTTGCATCAGGCTAAACTCATAGCGATAGAGCTCAACCACATACTCCATGGTAAAGACGGTTTGCAGCTCCTCAGCCCCCACTGGGGGCACAAGAAGCAGCAGGGGGAGCGCAAGCAGCACGGCGGCGCTCAAGTTTAGTGGGCGCATGGTGATCCTCCTTAGTACGGCCAGCGATAGTTAATTTCCGGCAGGAAGGTTGGCAGCTTGCTGGTAGGCTGCGGGCTGTAGCGCAGCAGTGCCTCACTGTGGGCGGCATTGCTGCGCTCGCGACTGGTGGTGCGCGCAAGTTGATGGCTATGCAGCTTGGTGATGACGGCAAGTTGTGAGTTGAGGTCGACCAAGGATGAGGCGACCGCACCATTGATTTTGCTCAGCGCATCTAAGGTGCCCGCCGCGCTGTGCGAGCTTTGGCTCTCCGCGCTTAAGTTTTGCAGCGCTTGCACTTGACGCTCAAGCTTTTGGCTCATAGCCTGCGCATGCTGATAGGCGCTGAGGGCCTGATCGATCGCTTCGTTATCCAGCTTTTTGACTACCGTGCCAAAGGTGCAGGGGCTAGTGCCCTCAAAACAGCGCTCCCAGGCCTCAGCTTTGTAAAAGGCTGCGAGGTATTGCCCCACCGAGCCAAATTCCTCCCAGGTCGACTGGGTAGCATGCAACAGCCCTAAGGAATCCTCTTGCAGCGCGGTGATGTGCGCCCAGCTTGCCTTTAAGTCCATGGCATAGTTTTGCGCCATCAGCTCGTGCGAGCCTTGAGCAATGTCGTTACCGACATTAAGCGAGCTTAATTGGTCGGCTTGGGCGAGGTTATCGCGCGCCCATTGGTCTAGGTAGAGAATGCGGTGCAGCATGTTCTCGGTTAAGGCGGCGGCATCAAATACCGGAAAGCCTGAGGCCCAGAGGCTCATACTAAACAGTACCAACGTGAGCGCGAGAGCGCGCAGCCCGGTTCTAATGCAGTGCGTCATAGTAATCGCTCCTAAATTAAGTAAGCAGGCCCAAGTTAAGTGGGATTCAGTGGCACGGGCTTAAGAGGGCCGCTCCTCAGCTCCCGGCAGCACGTCTGTCGACAGCACGTCGGTCGGCGTGGTTTTTACCGGCGGTGGGGCTACCTGCGGGTTGTCCCCCAGCGGGGCGTCCCCTTGCAGGACGGACCCGGCATCGTAGGCATGGACGTATTGGCTCAGGGCCAAAAAGTCCATAATGCAGCGGGGTACCGGAGTAAGCAGCTGGCGCCGCGAGCAGTGTCCGCGCTGCTTGGCGATAAGCTCGGGGTGCGCGCGCAACGTGGGCGCTTGAAAGTCATGCAAGGCATTGCTGGTGGCCTGAACCTCGTACGCCACCTGAGAGCGGGGATGGCGGTAGGCGTAGATGCGCACGCAGTAGTCGTAGCATTGCGCGCGATACCAGTGATGGTGCCACTGCGCGCTCCAAGCGCGATCGTGCGCGATGCCAGTGGGCGCAACAAAGAGCTTGAGCTCAGGGCGTTCAAGCTGCGCCCCGACGCGCACCAGGCCGCAGTAAAAGCGCTCAATGATGGGGGTGAGCTCCGCTGAAAGTTCAAAGCTGAGCAAGTTCTCATGCTCTGGATCGGGATAGGGCCCCACGCCCGAGATAATGGGGGTGGGCAGCAGGGCGCGCCCGGTGCGCATAAGCCGCTGCTCAAACTCAAGATAGGCGCTGGCAAGAGCCTTGAGCTGCACGCGCATGAGGCGGGAGTCCTTAAGCTTATTGGGCGCAGCTTGCTCGGACTGCTGCACCATATTAAGGCTCATCATCAGGCGTAGGGCCCAGGGCGCACGCACCGGCGGGGAATATTGCCAGTTGGCGCTGCTGCGGCTGCGGCGCCAGGTGTGCACCCACTGATACCATTGCTCCGCGGCCAAGAGCACCAGCTGCAGTTCCGGATGGTGATACAAGCGCAGGCGCTGGTGGGGCTTAAACTGGGTGAGCCAAGTGGCCCCGTCGGGCTGCTGCTGCAAGCGCAATTGCACTTGACGGTGACACCAGGTACTAAAGTCGGCCGCAGGCGGTACCCGAAAGTGTTGCTGAACAAAGGCCTGAACTTGCGCATAGGACTCACTGACCGTCTGGTAGTGCTCAGGCAGCATCAGACCCTGCGCTTGTCGCTGCGAGTTAAGCCCCAGCAGTGCTGAGAGCGCAGCTTCAAGCGGCGCAAAGGGCGAGCTTTGGCGATAGCCGCGCGGATTGAGCTCCAATAACAGGGTTAAGGGCACGCCAGTGCGCGCCGAGCACAAAGGCGCAAGCTGCGTTGCCCGCTCCCGGTCAGCTGCAAACGAGGGCTGCTTGAGCGCGGCGCCGTGGGCCTGAGCGGCGGTAACGGTCTCCGGCGTTGCGGATGCTGACCTAGTTGGGGGCAGCGTTGTAGGCGGCAGCATCGTGGTCGGCTGCATGGTTGGGAGCTGCGTGGTAGGAAGCGGGGTGGTAGGGGCC
>DXIF01000087.1 GCA_019113025.1 Candidatus Anaerobiospirillum stercoravium
GCCACCATGTGATGTGCGTCATACTTTGTTGAAATCTAACCAAAGGACGGAGTTTCACTGACAAACCGCATGTTTATCGTATTTCATGTGACAGTATAGATTGTTGTCGTATAAACTTCTCGGAATTTCCAAAGGTTATCTTTTGATCCCTGCGTTCTACCGGAGGCATCTCGAGTTGTATCTCTCTCAAGAAAAAAGACAAGAAACATAATCACGCCAACAACTACAAACAATGCAACAAAACCGAGAATGCTAAGTAATAACGCAATCACAGACATAAATATTTCAAACACAACCACTATTCTCCCAACCTAATTATCCAATTTAGAATCAACAATCATTCTAAACTGTTTTACCATCATCACTCCCGACTTCACAATTGCTATCTATCGGCAAAAACAGCTTACAACAATAAGTAGCAGCGCATGCTTGGGTGGCCATTGAGCCTTGGCGGCTGTTAGGACGGGGATTTCTTGTGAATCGCTGCCCCCTAACCAGCACTAGCAAAGACCAAAAGAGATGCCCTCAGCAAGGAGCATGCTGCCCTGACGCCGCCCTTATTTTGGGGCTTATGCGGCTTTGGGGGGCTTTACCCTAGGCGCAACTTGCGTTAGGCTAGCGCCCGCGCCTTAGGTGGTGCCCCGGCCTGCAACTGTTCCCAGGTGTGCTGTTATGGATATGTCTGCCCTGTTAGACCAAGTTTTGGTCTTCCTCTTCACCTTTACCGCCAATCTCTTTGCCTCGGTCTCAGGAGGCGGCGCGGGCTTTGTCCAGTTCCCGCTGTTAATTTTAATGGGCCTACCCTTTGCCACGGCCTTAGGCACCCACAAGGTGGCGGTGGTGTTCTTGGGCATCGGCGCTTTGGCCAAGAAAAATAAGTCCAACCAGTACACTATCGATAAGGCGGTGGGCCTGGCGATGCTGCTCTTAGGGTGCCCGGCTGTGGTCGCCGGTACCTTGATCGTGATCAATGTGCCGACCCACGCCGCGGAGCTCACCGTGGGCTTCGTCACCATTGCCATGGGCCTGTACACCCTGTTTAAGCGCAGCTTTGGCGCACAGGGCTTAGCGCACCGCTCTCATTTGCGTTTTGCACTCGGCTGCCTGCTGATTATCTTGGTGGGCATGTTCTCCGGCTCGCTGTCCTCGGGAGCAGGACTTTTTGCCACCATGACCCTGACCTTGGTCTTCGGGCTTGAGCTCAAGCGCGCCATCTTGCACACCATGATCTTCGTGGCCACTATCTGGAACGCCGTCGGCGCCTTTACCGTGGGCGCAGTCACCGCGATTTACTGGGCGTGGATTCCCGTCATGATCATCGCGTCCTTTACCGGCGCCTATGTCGGCACCAGCCTCCTGATGAAGTTGCCGGTGGGCAAGGTGCGCGTCATCTTCTCGTTGGTGGCGATCTTAAGCGGATGCCTGCTCATCTACACCGCCCAGCACTAAAGCACTCAGCCCCACGGGACGCGCTGCGCCCGATGCGCAGTGCACCAGAGGCGCGGCGGCCCTTGACGCATTAGCGCGCCGCAACAATGGCGTGCACTAAACGTAAGGCGACAATCAGGCGGTCTTCGTTGCGAAAGCGCTGCTCGAGGATGGGGCCTAAGCGGGCTAAGTCCTCCGGCAGCTGTTTGAGCTTGGCCTCATCTAAGTGCTCGCTGTAGTGGTCACTAAAGTCCATCAGCTGCTCAATGGAGCTATCGAGCTTAGGCAAGACGCGCTGCGCAATCGACAGCGAGCGCCCCGAGGCGTTCTCCATCAGCTCTAAGATCTTGGGGAAGAGGTCGAAGTGACCGTGCGAGACGTAATCGGTGAGATGATTGCAAAAGTCGACGACTTGCGCCGGATTAGGCAGCTCTGACTCGTCGTCTAAATCAGGCTCACTACGCCCAAACTTAGGATCTTGCGGCGCGAGGTTGAGCAGCTGCATATACTTGAGCACCAGCTCTTGGCGTAACCGGATCATGTCGTTGATCCACGCGTAGCGTTCGTCCACATCCTGTAGCGTGGTATTGAAACCACCAATCGCTTTGGTCGCCATAAGCACCTCCCACCGACTGACTATGCCTGCTCTCTAACCTACGCCCACCATTCAGGGGACGCGGCGCGGCGTTACTATAATAACGACGTCGTAGGCTTAAGCCCATATAGGCTTAAGTCCATAATAGCAAGCATGTAGTCTGATGGAGCAAACAAGGCCCGATCCCGTGACTTAGCTCAAAGCAACGTCTTTAGGGCCTTGCGCGCAACGCGCCGCTGTGCTGCGCAAGCAGAGCAAGCGGCACAAGCAGAGTAAGCAGCACGCCTGGGCTCTTAGTTGGTGGCGGCGGTAACGGCGCTGGCCCCGCCTGTGACTACGGCTGCGACTTCATCGACGCTGCGGGTGGCGGTGGTATTGGCGGTGTTCGCCGCGACCGGTTCGCGGGCTGGTTCAGCGGCGGCGTCAGCGGGAGCGGAGGTAGCAGACTTGTCTTGTGCGGCACCAACTTGCGCCACTAAGCCGTTCTCATAGAGCTCCTTTTTGAACAGCGCGACGTTAGCGTCAAAGCGCTCACGATTCTTTTGGGCGACTGCTACGTCCTCGTTGGCCGGTAAGGTAACGCGCATGGCGTTGATCGGACGGCCGTTGCGGCGCAGCTCGTAGTGCAAGTGCGGACCAGTTGAGATGCCGGTGTTGCCCGAGCGCGCGATCAACTGACCGATCTTAACGCGCTGGCCTGCCTTCACTAAGAGCTTGGAGAGGTGCATGTAGACGGTCGAGTAGCTGCCGCGGTGGCGGATGATGATGTAGTAACCCGCCGAGCGCGAGTACTTAGCAAGCTCAACTACGCCGTCAGCCGGTGACACCACTGGGGTGCCCACGCGTACCGCAAAGTCAGTACCGTTGTGCGGACGAACCTTACCCGTGACCGGGTGGCGGCGGCTTGGATTGAAGTTACTGGAGATCACGACCTTGCCGTCAATCGGGAAGCGTCTAAAGGTCGAGGTCGCAGTGTTGTAGCCGTTTTCGTCGTAGAAGCGATCATCGATCACGTTGCGAAAGGCGGTTAAGGTGCCCACGCGCTTGAGCTTGAGCTCAATGGCGTTGATCTTACCGTTGCCCTTGTCATCGGAGAATAAGACACGCAGCGTATCGCCCGGCTGAATGTGGCGCGTGAATTGGACGCGCCCCTTGAACAGATCGGTGATCTGTCTGATTTCGTTGTAGGTTAGGCCCGCATCATGGGCGGCAGTCGAGAAGCTTTCACCGGCGCCAATCTCCGCTACGACCAAGCGGCCGCGCTGCTTGTAGGCTGGCAGATTGTTCTCATCTAATAATGGCTTGAGGCGGCCGTCGGCGCCCTCTAAGAAGATATTGGCGCCCACCGGCTCGCGCGTGACGGTGAAATCAAGCGAGGAGACATCGCTGCGCGCAAAGCGCCATTGCTCATCGCCGTTGATCTGCTTTACAAAGCCCGTGAGGTTGTTTTGATCGTCAAAGCAGAAGTAGAGCTTGTTGCCCGGACGCAGATTGGTCAGGGAATCGCCCACTGTTTCATTTTCGGCGATCGCCATGGTGACGCTGTAGGGGATGTTAAAGTCCGAGAAGATCGAGCTTAAGGTATCGCCGCGCTGAATTTCCTCGGCGATCCAAACCGGCAGGCGTGGCTGCTCGGGGTTTAAGCCGTCTAACTCTTCTTCAAAGACCGACTCATCGGTTAAGGCGAGCTCTTGGGTGACGTCAACTTCGTCGTAATTCTCTAAGGAATTAGCCTCAGTGGTGAAGACCTCTTGGCCCATGCCGTCATCGGGCATTGGCACTGGATACTCGGGCTCATCGGTGAGCAAGATGTCGGTCAAGGAGCGGGTCGGGTCGAGCATGCCCTCGTAGGTGCCATAGTTTTCGTCCGAAACGGCCCCGTAATTGGAGGCATCAGAGACGCTCGAGGTCACGACCTTAGGTTGCGGCAGCACAAAGTACAACGAGCACGCCAACAGCGCAGTACCAGTAATTGCAAGCACATGCTTCTTGGACAGTGGGTACTTACTTAAAGCCAAGTCGTCTTGATAGATATAATCTTCGGTCTGCATCGGACTGTCACGTTGGCCGCCGAACGGCTCTGTTGGGTGCCTGCAGCGCCCCGCACCCCGCTCAAGCCAAAGCCCGAGCCTTGGGCGCGCCCACTACAAGCAACTTGCCACTTGCACCACGTAGCGCACCGCCGCTGCATCAACTGATGCAGCATCTGCGCGCACACCGCCACAAGCTCACGTAAACCTTACCAAGAAACAGAGCACACCGCTCAGCGTGAAGCTGCCGAACCAACTTAAGTTGCACCCTTAAGTTGCTCGATTAAGCTACGTTTAAGCTATCAGCCTTACGCCGTGTGACGCTTTCTCTCCTCTGTTCTTGACACCACTTTATTCACTTTATTCTTTGCCGCAACCAGCCTCATCAGGACGCACCCATCGGACCAACCGTATCGGGCTCACCGCATGGGGCTGGTTGTCTGCTGTTGTTGTACCGCAACTGACCGTGCACACGCAGCATATTGCGTGCTCACCTGCCGCTGTCAGCTGTGGGGACTAACACCGGGCGCCGAACAATGCTAGGTAGACGGAGCCTAGTTACGAAAAGTTCCCACAAAAAACTTGCGTGCACTCTCATCTTGGCGCCCGCGCACAAAATTGCGCGCAATCTTGCACTGCAGCGCAGTTCGGCCACAACTTTGGGCCGTCCGTAAACGTTTACACCAGCGGACGGCGGACGGCGGGCGAACGCTTGCTCTCCCCTGAGGCGGTACCCAGCTCAGGCTAGCTAGCTCAGGCCCACTCAGGCCGAGCCTAAAGCCTAGTATTGTGCCGAAAATTGTCAGGCAATACCATGATCACTCCCGCAATCTCGGTGTCAGCTGAGCTCAAGCTTGAGCTGTGGTCGGCCTGTTAGCAACCCTTATGCCGCATCAGCTGCCCCAGTAACATCACGCGTCGCGGAAAATGGGGCTAGAGACCGCGCAAATCCGCTATACTTGTCAACATCAGCTCTTTTGTAAGCTCACCTGAGCTTTTTACTGGAGCGATGAGACGCGCCGCGCGCGTCAGCTAGCTGTGATCGGCCGGAGTTGGGACGCCCCCGCGCTCTTCTGGCGCGATCGACCTTTTGCGGTGCTCAAACGAGGTGTTGCTGTGCTCTTTGGCGAAAAATTCTATCCGCTGCTCAACAAGATGCCTGCGTGGCGTCACTCTCTCTTTGCCTTGGTTTTGGCGACGCGCCAATACCCCAACTTTGCACTGTGGTGCGAGATTAAGCAGGTACAAGGCAAGGCCCAATACCTCAATGCCTTAAAGGCCTGCTGGCGTTTCCACTACGATAAGTTCAACCACATCGACTTAACCGAGGCCTTAGACGAGATTGCCCCCTTCCTCCCGATGGAGCTGGAAGAATACTCCGAGGGCGACTCCTTTGCCTTTGATGCCGCGGTAATGCTCGATGCCGCGCTGTCCTCGGTTCCGGATAACACCAAGGGCGCGGTCAACGCCTCGCAAGCGTCCCTTGCCTCGGTCATCCGCTATTGTGAGCATGCCTTCCCGGAAAGCTGCACCACTGAAGACGACTTGCTGGAATTAGAGCCCATTCAAGCGGAGATGGACTTTCAAATCAACTTAATGGAAATGGTTAAGGCCCCGCGCTCCCCACAAAACGTGGTCGCGCTGTGCCAATTGGCCTTAGAAGACGGCTGTTCCAACATCGGCCTTGAAAGCGACCTGAGCTTTGAGGACTTCGCCGCCTGCTTTGAGGGCCCCGCGCCAATCGAAGCTGAATCCGATGCAGCTGAGTTAAACGAAGCTGATGCCGATGAAGCTGAATCCGCTGATGCTAAGTTCGACGAAGCTGAGCCCAATGTAACTGAGTCCGACACCACTCCCCCCGCCGCCCCCTGGGATGAGCACGATGCTATCGTCTTTTCGCCGGAGCACCCCGACGGTAAGCCCCAAAGCGCTGAGCTTACTGCCGCTTTAGCGGACTTAGCTGCGCCAGAAGACGTCTCTGACGCTGACGACGAGGATGACGCTGAGTCTGAGTCTGAGGTTGCTGCGACAGCGCCTGAGGCAGTGCCATCCTATGCCCAGATGATGGCCCAGGAGCAAAGTGCCAGCGCCGCACCGGCTGCAGCAATGGCTGCAGCAACGGCTGTAGCTGATGCCACTGAGCCTAACTACGAGGTGGCACCGGAGGATTGGGCCCGCACTGACCGCAATCTGCGCCGCGCGCTCTGTGAGCAAGAGCAGGCTGCGCAAACTCTTGAGCAGCTCATGGCCAACAATGCGCGCTTAGGCGAAGAAGAGGCGCTGATTATGGCTCAAGCGCAAGCTCTGGCGCAGGCTGAGGCGCAAGCCCAAGCCCAAGCAGCAACAGCAGCAAATCGCGGCGGCGCGGATGCGCTGGTACCCGAGCCGCTGAGCTTAGCGCTGGCTGCGCGTAGCGCCAGCTTGCACCCCGATGACGCCACCAGCGAGGTCGACGTCGATCTCGAGTTTGAGCGCATCGCCCAAACTGCCGCTTTGCTTGAGCAACAGCTGGAGCAAGAACTGCTCTTGGAGACCGGGCAAGACTTAGACAGCATTATCGCCGCAGGCGGTAATATTCCAGCCCCGCGCGCTGACGCTTCAGCCGCCGACGGCCGCGCAGCAGCGCGCCACCAGCACGGCAAGGATAAGGACAAGCACAAGGACAAAGATAAGGGCAAGGATAAGAAGGGCCATAAGCACCACCACAAGCACGATCAAGACGCCAAATTAGGTAAGTCCGACCATCCAGGCAAGGGCTTTAAGGGCGAGCACAAGAAGCATGGGGGCCATGGTGGCCATGGTGACCATGGGAGCCATGACGGCAAGGGTAAGGAGCGCCGCGCCAAGGACTCCTTCAAGGACGGCATTAAAGGCGGCTTCAAAGACGGTTTCAAGGGTGAGCGCAAAGGCGACCGTAAGGGCGGACGCAAAGAAGGCGTCAAAGCCGCCCCAAAGGTCTTCGGCGCCCACGCCCCTAAGGGCAAAGCGCTCTAAGGGCAAGCGCGCAACTGTGCTTGGCGCGGCGGACGCACAACTGTGCCTAGCGTGGCAGACGCGCTGCTGTGACCTACGCGGCGAGCGCGCCTGAGCACCCACGCAAGCGGCTCGGAGAGCGCAAATCTGAGGGGATTGCCCCCTTGCGGGGGCATACTTTTTTGCGCGCCCTGATGTGACTTGCGCGCTAATAAGCGGTAAACTGTCTTGTCTTTTGAGCCGGAGATAAGGAACTGGCTGCTGTCTGCTAGGTGGAGCCCTGATCTTTTTTGTGAGCAAGCTTAGATTAAGCGGGCTTGAGTGTACCTAGTTGTGCTGCTGTCCCCTTATACTAAACTCAAAGCCAAGGGGCTGTTCCCGTTTTATAGTGGACTATTTGTGAGAATTTGTGATGGAACGTCGTAGATATTCACGCATTTACCTTGATCTGGCCGGTACCCTTGAGTCCGAGGTGCAGCATCGGAGCTTTGACGTCCACGTGCGTGACGTGTCCTTAAAGGGTGCCTTTGTCGAGCTGGCTAACTACGAAGAAGATCCGCACCTGTTTAAGGGCCAAAAGTACAAGCTCGTCATTACGCTGCAAGCTACGACCAAGATCGTCATGCACATGACCTGCCGTCACGTCATGGGCAAAAAGTTAGGTCTGGAGTGCGAGTTGATCGAGCCAGATTCGATTTCGCACTTGAAGCGCTTAGTTGAGATGAACATTGGCCGCTCGGACATCTTAAACCGCGAGCTCAATGTCCTGATCAACAACTAAAGCCCGCGCCCGTAAGGCGCCGCGCGCTTGTTGCATTTAAGCCAGCGTTTGCGCTGGCTTAACTGTTGGTGGGCCCTCAGCTTTAGTTCCCTCCGCCCTAGTCCCATCCGCTCTAGACCATACGCTCTGGTTCCCTCCGCTCTGCCCCTACTTCCCCTAGGCCCTTACACCAGCTGCGCAAGCTCTTGGATGTTTTTGACCGGCACCAGGTGCAAATTGCCAATCGCATCCTTGCCACGTGGGGCATTGTCTGCCGGAATAATCGCGGTCTGAAAGCCTTGCTTTTCGGCCTCGTTTAAACGCTCAAGGCCCGATTGCACCGGACGAATTTCCCCGGTGAGGCCAATCTCACCAAAAGCAATGGTGGTGCGCGGCAGCGGCCGCTCGCTAAAGCTGGAGAGCAAGGCGAGAATGAGCGGGACATCCGAGCTGGTGCCATCAATCTTGACGCCACCGACCACGTTGACGAACACGTCTTGGTCCGCTAGCTGAATACCCGCATGACGGTGCAGCACCGACAAGAGCATCGATAGACGGTTGCTGTCGGTACCAAGCGATAAACGGCGCGGATTGCCGTACTGGGAGATGTCGACTAAGCATTGGAGCTCAACTAAGAGCGGGCGCGTCCCCTCCCAAACACAGGTGGCCAAGGAGCCCGGCGCCACCGTTTCTTGGCGGTTTAAGAAAATGGCCGACGGGTTCTTAATCTCGTGTAAGCCCTTGTCGGTCATGGCAAAGACGCCAATTTCATTGACTGCGCCAAAACGATTCTTGTGGCAGCGCAGGGTGCGAAAGCGCATGTCGGTGCCCGCCTCCAAAATCACCGAGCAGTCGACACAGTGCTCAAGCACCTTAGGACCGGCGAGGCTACCTTCTTTAGTTACGTGACCGACTAAGAACACCGCAATGCCGGTGCGCTTAGCAAATTGCGTTAAGGCCGCGGCTGACTCGCGCACTTGGGTCACGGCGCCGGGGGCACTATCGACCCCATCGACGTGCATCACCTGAATCGAGTCCACCACTAAGACCGTGGGGCGCTCTTGCTGCGCGATGCGCATGATATTGTCAATCGAGGTCTCCGCGGCAATGCGCACTTGCTGAGTCGGCAGCTGCAAGCGCTGGGCGCGCAGCGCGACCTGCTCTAAGGACTCCTCACCGGTGATATAGAGCACCGGCGTGGTCGCCGAGAGCTTGCAGACCGTTTGCAGCAGCAGCGTTGACTTACCCGCGCCCGGGTTACCGCCGATCAAGACCACGGAGCCGGGCACAATACCGCCGCCTAAGACACGATCAAATTCGCCATAGCCCGAGCTTAAGCGCGGGGTCTTGGCAATTTGGACATTGGACAGGTTCTCAACCTTACCGTCAGCGGCACCAGCAAAGCCCCCTAAGGCGACAGCGCGGCTAGCCGAGCGCTCGGCAGCGGGGCCGGCCATCCTCACTTCTTCAATTGAGTTCCACTCGCCGCAGGCCTTGCACTGCCCCTGCCAGCGGGTATATTCCGCGCCGCAATTAGTGCAGACAAAAATCGCTTTGGCCTTAGCCATACCCTATCGCTCCCGTGTTCGGTTCCCGTCGTCCTACCCCAGCTGCAAGGCCCTGCCGGCCAGCTCATGCTGCAAGGCCCTGCCGGCCAGCTCGTGCTGCAAGCCCCAGCGGCCAGCTCCAGGCTTGCCCCTGCTGCAAGCCCCTACGGCGTTACGCGGCGCGTACGGCGCGTACGGCGTGTACGGCGCAGCGGCGCCCAGCGGTCAGCAAGCTCTGGGGCTGCGCCCCTTGATCTAACTTGATGCGATCAGCGAGCATGGTCAAATCGCAGTGATTGATCAAATTGTGCACCTGCGCTTGGACCTTGGGCTTGGCGTGATAGGCCACGGCACAGCCGCCTTCCGCCATCATGATTAAGTCGTTAGCGCCATCGCCCACCACGATAATCTGGTCTTGCGCCAGCCCCTGCTCTGTCTTTAAGCGCTGCACCAAGTGCGCCTTGGCCTGCCCATCGATAATGGGGCCGTCGACCGCCCCGGTAAAGTGCCCGCTCTCATCCACCGCTAAGCGATTGGCCGCAATCTGATTGTAATGCGCATGCTCATCCAGCGCGGCAATGAGGTTATGAAAGCCCCCCGAGGCGACACAGAACTGCGTCTTGGGGTTGGCCGCGCGCGCCTGATTCATCACCTCAATCAGGGCTGAAAGGCCCGGGGTCCACGGCATGTTGGCCTTAACAGAGGCGAGCACCTGCGCGGCGTTTCCGCCCTTGAGCAGCGCTACGCGCCGCGTCAGCGACTGGGCAAAGTCAAGGTGCCCCTGCATCGCTTGCTCGGTGATCGCTGCCACTTGCTCATAAACGCCTAAGCGGCGGGCAATTTCATCAATGCCCTCAATTTGCACCGAGGTCATGTCCATGTCCATCACCACGGCGCTCCCGGCTGTCGCCGCCGCGCCATGATAAAAGTTAGGAAACGGGTCATACCAGACATCGCAGGGAAGCTGACCTGACAAAAGCGCCGCCCTAAGCGCCGCCCGGCCGGATTCACTGAGCGGCGTGTCGGTCTCAACTAGGACATAGCTTAAGCCCGCACTGCTTGCAGGCTCTGCGTTCAGGGTGAGTTCAGCTGCGAGTGTAGCCCCAAGCTCGGAGCTAAGCTCGGCGCCATAGGCACAGCTTAATAGCGCCTGCAGCGCCTCAAGCTGCCCCTGAGGGCTGCCCACCTCGTGGTGATTAAAGCCCACCCAAAATTCTTGAGTCTTGCCTTGTTGTGCGGCCAAGCTATGAGCCATGCGCCTCTCCTTCAACTATCTAAACGCCGCCCTAAACTTTATCGGCCGACACACAGCTTGTCAAACCGCGCTTTAAGCGCCGACAACAGCGCGCCATCATAGACCGCCCCCTCACTATCACTTTCAAGGCACCACGCTAAGCACAGCTGTGGCTGCGCCAAGAGCTCCCGCCATTTAGCCTCTTGCTGAGGGCACAACAGCTTGGGCCCTACCCCCAGTTTGAGGCCGCGTGCCCCCAGCGCGCGCGCCAACTCAATTTTCCCCGCAAAGCCATGCACAGTGCCTTTAAGTTCAGGCTGGCGCTTGAAGAGCGCCTGCAGCTCACTATAGGCGCCAACGCAGTGCCAGCTGTAGTGTCTGCCGCGCGTGGCGGCAATGAAGTCGCGTAACAGCGCTTGTTGCTCGGGCAGCGCTAAGGCCCCGCGGCGCCGATCCAAGCCGACCTCGCCCCAGCTTAAGCTGAGCAGCTCGGGCGCCGCGCCCTTAAGCCATGTCGCAAGTTCCAATAAGCCCGCCAGCTCATCGCGCAGCACATTAGGATACAGATACCAAGGGTGTAAGCCCAAACCGAGGCTAAAACGTGCCCGCGCCACAGGCGTCAGCTGGGTTAAGAGCACCAGCGCCGTGAGCTGAGCGTCCAAGAGCGACGTGGTGTAGAGCTCACAGTGCGTCACCGGGCTTGAGAGGAAACTGGTAAGGCAAGCGCGCAGCGCGTTACCCTCAAGGTACGCCGCTACCTGAGGGGCCGTCCGTGCCGCATCTGTGAGCGCCTCAAACTCAGCTGCGCTACCCGGCCCCCCGGCGCTCAGGCGCGGGGCACCTGACCACAAGGCGCGCAGCTCCGCGGCCAAGGCCGTGTGGTGGCGCTCAGGACCTAAGATTTTGAGCTCAGGCACCACGCCTAAGAGCAAATGGCAGTGGCTATCGACTAAGGCCACGGCTTAGGAGGCCTTAGGGTGATCGGCGGGGACGGGCGCAGCGGGAGCGACCGACGACGCGGCTGCCGACGACGCACCTGCCGCTGGCGCAGCTTCCGACGGCGCACCTGCCGACGGTGCGGCCGCCTGAACCTCAGCTTGATCGGGGGCGCACTCTTTAGTGGACACCTCTTCCTCGACTTCCTCGTCCTTGAACTTATCTCGCCCCTTAGCCTCATCGCCTAAGCCAAAGGCTTGGGCAAAGCCGGTGCCGCTAATAATGGCATCGATAATACCGCGGCTCTTAGCTTGGCGCGCCCCGCTAAAGGAGCTGCGCAGCTTTTCTAAGTCGCGCGTGGCTTCTGCCAGGAGCGTCGGATCGGCCTTGACCTTTAAATGAAGCTCATCTAATTCCTTAGTCGCCTCAGCAATCAGCTCTGGGGTAACTTTAATGCCTTGCGTCCCATCAGGGTGCGCCGAGTGCTCCAAATTTTGTTGCATGTCCGCGCTGAAGATGGTAACCCCCGCCTTAATCAAGTTGTGCTGTTCCTCGGCCGCGCTCTCATCATATTGTCCCGGAGCTATTACTTCCGGGGCATGCAGGGCCGCCATGGAAACTGGCGTGTGCTTAACTGGCGTGCGCTTAGGAGCGTCCTGCTGCGCGGACGAATCAGGCTTAGGGTGAGAGTCAGCGGCCTGCGCGGCGAGCTCTTGGGCGTGGTCACGCCCCACTTGGTCGGCAGCGGCCGTGCGCTCTAACGCCGCAATTTCCTGCTGCTTAAAGTCAGGATTATAAGGCTCTAGGCCGCGGCCCTTGCCTTCCATCGCATTGATAAAGATATCGTTGACGGCTGCGACCTCTGCAAGCTTTAAGTAACCGATGGTCTCAGTCCCTTCTTGGAAGCGATACTTATCGGGCACCTTTAAGCTTGGGGGCGGCAGCTCCAGCTCACTTTGCGCGCCGTGCCCATAGGCCGGCAGCGAGCCCTGCATCGAGGCCTGAGCTAACAGCTTGGCTTGGCGCACGTCATCTTCGGAGGCAATATGACCATCCTTAGAATGCAATAAGGATAAGACCCGCAGTACCGCCAAATTGTTCTTATTGACTCCAGGCAGCAGCTCTTCTTTATGCGCCAACACCTGTTGGAACTTGCCCAGAACCTTACTGAGCACATTGGTAGGC
>DXIF01000088.1 GCA_019113025.1 Candidatus Anaerobiospirillum stercoravium
ATATTAACCCGCGCTACGGCACGCCCAGAGCACGACCCAGCGCCTCACGTTATACTCAAGCGCACCACGCACCTACCCCGCTACCGCCTCGCCCCCGATTTACCCACCACATGTCGACGCTCCCAGCGTATGCGCAAAGCGGTGTGCGCAGAGCGCGCTGATAAGCGCGCCGCCGCCCTATTCACGCCAAGTCTGACCGCACCGTCCCCCTTGCCCCGCAGCTTGGGCGGCACTCCAGCGGCCACCAAATAAAGCCCTAACAAAGCGCCAGTTCAGGCCCCAACCGTCCGATTCAGCACAGCGTAATTTTTCGCCGAAAGTAAAATTATGCAAAAAAAAAAAAAGACTTTATTCATTTGACGCATCAAGCGAAAATCCACGATGCTATTGGTATCTAGATAGGCTTAACTCCTGTACTCAGGCGCGTAACCCCGTTTAGCTCCCTTAGCCCCAGTCTCAAGGCCCACCCATGGGCGCTCACACCTGTTACACCGCTTTAACCACCGACCAGTCCTAACGACAAGGCTATCAGGCCATGATTTCCCCACTTACAGCCATTACCTCAGGCACCTCCGGCCCCACATTGAGCACAGACTCATCCCTGATGACCAAGGCCACAAGCCTCCGGGCCGCCACCTAATCAAGCTGATTTCTGCGGCTTTAATCCCCCTTTTACTTGTTCCCAGCGGCGTAACAGCGCCCGCTCCCTTAGTGCCTGCTCGCTTGAGCTTGCGTTGGATTTGCAAAAATGAACGATCTCCAAGGCTTAGAATGGGCCCAGACGATGGACATAGTCGTCTTTGTGGGCATCATCTTAATTACCTTAATCCTCATTGTTCTCGCTTTTTATTACCTCAAAGCTAATCGCGATTTTGACCTGAGCTTCAAGAGCTTAGGCTCGCAAGAGGACTTGGCTCAGATCAATCGCGAGATTTTGGCCAAGAAGGATGAGCTCGAGCGTCTGAACAAGCAGGAATCGGTCTTAAGCGACAAGATCAACGACTTGCAAGCCAAGCAAGCGACCGTGGACCAAGTCACAAGCCAACTCAACAGCTTGGGCATGGAGTACAGCACCAAGAGCGAGCAGCTGGCCCAGCTGGAGCAACAGCTGGTCAAGAGCCAAGCGCTCCAAGAGTTCTTAAATAAGCACAAGGACGATCAGATCTCTGAGCTCGACCGCCTAATTAAGGAAAAGGAAGAGCGCTTAACTGAGCTGAGCTCACAGGTCAATGAGCTCAATGGCACCAAGGTCTTAGGTGACGCCTTGGAGACGGCCTTTGCCGATATCAAGGAGCAGTTAAACCAAAGCTTGGACGAGGTGGGCCAAGAGCTGACCTCCATCAGCGAGATTCAAGCCTCCAAGGAAAAATTGCAGGGCGATGTCGATGCGCTCAATGCACAAATCGACGAGCTGGCAGCGCAAAAGCAAGATAAGGCCGAGGAACTTGAAGAGCTCAACGCCGAGCTGGAGCAATCACGTGTTGAGGAACAAGTGGGCAAGAGCCTAGGAGAGGTCTTTGATAACCTCACCGATAACCTCAAAGATCAGGTGACCCAAGGCTTAGAGGCCATGGGCGATCAGCTCAGTCAGTTGCAGCAGGTCAACTCCGCCAAGGACAAGCTCGAGCAAGCCAAAGAGCAGCTCGAGCAAGAAATCGAGGACTTACAAGAGCAGCTGGATAACCTAGATCAACAGAGCAAGGACAAAGCTAAGGAGCTTGAGGACCTAGCGCAGCAGATCACCACGCAAAATGTCGAAAATCAAGTCGGTCAATCCTTAAACGAGGCTTTTGAGCGACTGAGCGACTCAATTAGCTCCAGCATGGAGAATGTTGGTACCGACCTATCGAACGTTATGGGGCTCCAAGCTCAGTGCACCATGCTCGAAGCCAAACTCAAGGATCTTAACCAACAACTGGCTCAAGCTAACAATAAACTTGAGGGTAAGGCTGAAGGCAAAGACGAAAAGAACCTGGCTGCTCAAAAGGCCTATGAGGTTCTCGAACAAAAGCCTCAGAGTATCAGCGACTTCTTAAGCGAAATCGACAATAAGCGCGCCACCAATATTGAAGAGGGTGAGGCCTTGACACTATTCCAGCGCTATCTGCGCAGTCAAGATCTGTACTACCCATCACGCGTCATTAACGCCTTCCACACCGCGCTCAAGATCCAGCACATCAATCCGCTGTCAGTGCTGGCGGGCGTCAGCGGTACGGGCAAGACTCAGCTTGCGCTGAAATACGCCAAGTTTTTTAGTTTTTATCGCGAGCACGTCGCAGTGCAACCTCGCTGGGACTCCAAAGACGACCTCTTGGGCTTCTACAACTTCTTAGAAAAGAAGTTTCAACCTACCGACTTGGTGCGCGCGCTCTATCACTTCAGTCAGTACCGCATCAATAAGGACTATCCTAAACAAGATCAAAAGCCAATCCGCCCGGACAGCCCAATGATGATGGCAATTCTGGACGAAATGAACTTAGCACGCGTGGAATACTACTTCTCTGAGTTCTTGTCTAAGCTGGAACTGCGTGGCTCCGACTTTGATAAAAGCAAGATCATGATTGGCTCCAGTCTGGACCCGCGCGAATTCTATGTCGGCCCGAACGTCGTAATCGTGGGCACCATGAACGATGATGAGTCCACCTACGCCTTATCGGACAAGGTACTTGACCGTGCCAACGTCCAACACTTTGGCAAACCTGGCGACCACAAGCCCGCGCCAGAAAAAGAGGATATTAAGCCGCTCAACATCAACTTTGAGCGTTTTAACCAATGGCGCGAACACGACAACATTGCGCTCCTCAAAGACCAAGAGCTTGAGCAACAGCTACAAGATAATATCAACCAACTTAATTCGGCTTTAGACATAGTGGGCAAGCCGTTTGGTCATCGCGTGCACAACGCCATCGAGGCTTACGTCAAAGCTTATCCATTAAGTGGCGGGATTGAGCCAACCACCGCTATTAATCGAGCCTTGGCTGATCAAATCGAGATGAAGATCATCCCGAAGCTAGCGGGCTTGGAGTTTAACGAAAATTCCACCCAATGCCTGAACCAAATAGGAGCGCTCATCGACTCTTCTAACGATGAGCCACTAATCAAGGCCTTCAACTCAGCGTTAGACGAATATCGCAATAACAACATGTTCATCTGGCGCGGTGTCACCCGCAATTTGGATGAATAAGTACCTACTTCCATAAGCTGCGCGCAGTACTGTTACCATGGCCATATACTTAAGCTCACTTCCGTTGGTTAGTACAGCCACCAAAGATGAATGTTCCGCTCAGAACTTAAAAGCTTTGGGGGCGCTGACCTGTGTCTATCTCATTATCGAGGAAGATGGTGAGGCGGAGACGCAGGAGCTGTTTGCACGCGTCAAACGCAACCAAATGCGCGTCATCCTGAGCTACCATGGTCAAATTCAAGGTGAGGATATTTCCTTAGAACTTGAACGCCCCACCTTCGTCTACGCGCTCCCGGAGGCCAATAACCAAGAGCAACAAAGTGGCGTAGCCATCTGCACACTACCAGCCTTAGTGCACCACTCCAGTCTGCCGCTTAAGCTGCGTGATCACCTTGTTGCAAAAGAACAAGCCAGCAAGGATGGGAGCAACCAGCGCGAAGCTGAAATGAATTTATGGGAACGCTCATCCTCAGAATATATCTGGTGGCAGCACCCCATCAGCTTACCCTTCGAAGTCAAGTTTAGTCTTGGGTTCGGACAAGAGCCTTTGTCGCTTGGACAAATTGAATGTGTCGTTGTCACCTCAGAGGACAATGAAGACAACTACTTCAACTACCTTGAGCCAACCCTCTACTTCTTTGACTTCTTGATCTCGAGCCACACCAAGAGCGATTTCACCGATGACAAGCTGATCTCCTATAACGAGCTCTACCAGCTCTTGGTGAAATATTGCTCGGAAGATGTGCCGCAAAAGCGCTCCCTCATTTTAAGCATCGCGCAAAAAGCTCCAGCGATCTTGCGCCGTTTAGAGCCTAAGCTGCGTAAAAGCCTGCTCAACACTCGTAAGCTCTTACCCGTTGAACGCGTCAAAGAACTCGATGGCAAGTGCCTAGAGTATCTGCTGCGCCTTGAGGGCAACACCCTGCGCGAAAAGGCACAAAAAAACAAGATGCGCATCCTGGGCCTAGCCAAGGAAGAATCCTACAACCTGCTTGAGAACCGTGTGCTCAAGGACTTCTTAGAGCGCTGCATTGTCAAATCTAAGCAGTACCTCAAAGAAGAAGAGGACTTTGCTAACCAGCAAAAGGCTTTAAGCAATCGGGATAACATTCTCACGATGCAGCACTTTAAGCAACGTTGCTCTGAGCTATCCCATAACGCCCCCTTGTCCTTAGTACACCGTCAAATGACCGTGCCTAAGCCTAATTTCGTGCTGCAAAAAGATCACGACTACAAGCAGATCTGGGGCATGTACTTGGATCTCATCCGCGAAAAGCGCGCGCTCGACCAAAGCTTAATCTGCCAACAAAACCTGTATCAAGACGTATGCGAGCTATTGGTCAATGTTGCCCTATGCCATTTATGTGGCGTGACATCAAGTAACATCGCGGTACTCCGCTCGGCTCAGTTTACTCTGCGCGCCCTGTGCAGCTCTAACCTATACATCAGCTCAGAACAGCGCAATGGCCATCGCATCAAATTGGGTTCCGCAGCCGGGCCGTTTCTGATTGAAGGGCATATTGAAGGGCATGACTGTCTCAGTTACTGCCTAGAAATAGTGTCTTTGGGCTCTGAACTTACCTCGACGGTGCATCACATTTGGCGCCAGCTCCAAAAATCTAGTTTTAGCCAACTGCTGGCGACTGCTCCTTGTTATCTCATGCTCACCCAAGTGCAGACCTCCAAAGAGCGCAATCAAGCACCCCACCAAGTGTTTATCCCAATTTTCACCATACATAACTTGGTCGAGCTTGGTGCCATCAATGAGATGCATCGTGCACTATATGCGCAGTTAGAACAATTGGGGGCAAGCACCCACTCTATTATCCCGTACTTGCTCTTTAGCACCTTGGATCAAGCCGAGCAATCAACTCACTTTACCAAATTGGGTAATCAAGACACACTTAGCGCGTACCTCAGCCCAATTAGTTTCAAACCCCAGCAATGGCTGGGCTCACTGGCTCATATTGAGTATTCCCTAACCGCCATCATCAATGAGGTGTTAAATGGCTCAAGATAACCCCCGCTTGATTGTCAGCGTCAGCGCCTTTGGCTTTGGTGATAGCGTCTACATCAATGAAGCTACCCTGCAGGCAGGAACAGAGCAGATGATCAATGAAACTCCCCAGCAGGCAGAAACAGAGCAAATGTCGGGTGCGATGTTGCCCAGCATCATCATTGAAGACCCAAGCCACAAGACCTACCTATATGGCAAACGTGCCCTCAATGAACGTACTGGTTCGGGACTACAACTCTCAAGTTTAAATCTAGGCTTAGATACCACCTCTGACTCAAATTCCCAAGAGGTGCGCGCCCTGGTGGCAATGCTGTGGCAACAGCTCAAGGACAGCCACGAGCAAAGCGTTAAACAAGAGGCCGCCAACCGCATTTGTAAGCACGTAATCCAGTTGATCTGTGACCGTGGCCATGATCGCTTATGCAACCGTAGCGAGGTACGCTCCAATGCACAGATTGTCCTACTAATCCCTGACAATTTCACCGAGGTCGAGCAGCAGTGTCTGCTCAATGCCTTTATGGGCTATGAGCTCCGACTGCTATGGCGCTCAGTCGCGGCGTTAATGGGCGCGTTCGAGCAGCACAGCTTTGATTCGCCGCGCTTTCTCATTGAAAGTTACCGCCAAAATAATAACGCACGCCCTTTGGTCCATGTGCTCTATCTGGGCGCAGATAGCTTCGACCTGTCGACCTATGAAATCGCATTTGAGCAAAGCTCCGACCACCTAATTCCAGTCCGGCTGGAGGCGGTCTACCAGTATTGCTCACTGGGCCTCAACTTCACTCAATTTGCCTTAAGCGTGGCCTACCATTACGCGCGCGATTTGATCAAGCCTATGTTTGAGGTGATGCGCAGTGGTCAGCACAAGCAGATTGAGCAGAGCCTTGTGCTCCAGCTCTTAAATCAAAACTCCAACCTCTGGGGCATTGAGGGCGACTTAACGCAAACTGTGCTCAAAATCAGCATCGCTCAACCCAAGGGCTATTTAACCAAATGGGTACACTTGCCGGAATACAAAAACAAAGTCCGCCTGAACCAAGAGCTCAGCTTGCTTGATATTAAGGACTTCTACCAACGCTTTGACGCCAACTTAAAGCCGCAAATTCCCGAAGCCCATGATTCCGCGCAGTCCCAGGTGCTTAGCTTTGTGCAACAAGTAGCGCTTGCGATCAAGGACAAGTTCTCAGATCCTCGCACTACTTGCAGCAAAGCCCCAAGCGGTACCGGGCCAACTTGCTGCTTTATTGTCGGCGCCGACCAACTAGTACAAGACAACGCGATCTATCAGGCTTTAAGCAAGCAGCTAAGCGCCGATCGCGCTCGCCACTACCGCGTCATCAACAGCACGTCGTTGAGCCATGGCGGAGCCTTATTCCAAGAACGCATTAACCGAAACGAAAGCACCTACCTTGACCGCTTACCAAAGCTTTCCACGATTGTAGTTAATGACAACCAAGACAGCTACCAAGAGCACGTATTAATCGAGGAGAAGGAGATTAGCCCACAGGATGTCGTTACCGCAACCGTAGTGCAGCAAATCAAGACCGGAGCCAAGGGGATCGATCTGTACATCTCAAACGATCCTAACTTTAATGACGAAAGTATTGAGACTGCAACCGACATCAGCTTTGCTGAGCAGGATATTTCGGTCAAAAATGCCAAATTCGATTTCAGTGAGGGCATCGTAGCTACGCACGATGAGCCGGTAAGTGTCACTGCAATGCAGCGCCCACTCTCAGGCTACGTCAAGATCAAAATTAAGCCTCAAGGCGAAAGTCAACTCTTGCCTCCTTATGGCATCACTCGTGACTTCGATCCTGAAAAGACGCCCGATGTTACGGAATGCCTGCCGCGCCTAGCAAGCGCTTATCCTCCCCTTGCTAAACCAAGAGAAGATCAGTGGATTACGGCACAAGAGTATCGGTATGGCGCCATCAGCAACAACAGGCTTGACGAAAACTCAACTCTTTTCTTTTCTAATAGAAAAGGGTCAAACTTGGTTTACTATGATCGCAAGTTTGCTCCAGGATATAAGGATATTGTACGTCAACGCATTGAAATAGACCGCGCTAAATTATATCCAAAGCTAAGAACTCGGCGGTCGATCGACTTATTTAAAACCGACCTCAAGAAATGCTTGCCATTGACCATGTATCGACCTTTTGGCTGGCCTCATGATACCCAGGTAGTAGATCTGATCCATGCATGGCTACACAAGGACATAGATAAGCACAGCTCCATGAGCCTACTGCTTTCTTATTGCCGCTTTGTCGCCGACCATCCAAAGGATGTCCTTAAATGCTGCGAACTCTTCCTTGAACTTGAAGACATTAACAACAATCACCTCAATGCAATGCGTACCTTGCTGGAGAATCATCCTCGCTGCTTCAAGCCCAGATCAGTTGAATTTTGCATGAGCCGAGAATTTGCCCAACTGATGAGCAAAAGCAGCATGAAGATCCTTCAAGACTCACTCAAAGAGGTTAACGCGGAATTATTAATACGCACCCAAGGAGTCAAAGGCTCCAGAAAGTTGAGTCTCAGCCTAGTGATTTTCATGTACAGCCTGCTATTTCGCAGCATCGATCGTAACTACTTAGCTTCACCTAAGGTGATCAGTAATATTGAAACCGTGCTCTATAAAGTAGAGGCGCACTACGTCCAAATAGCCGCTGAGGTTAACCGCTCATTTAGGGTCGACAACGATTTCAAATATCGTCTAAATAACTTTGTTGAGGGCAAACTCAAATTGCTGATTCCTCAAGTAATCGAATTTCTCCAAAAGAAGGGTACCAACTCCAACATCATGGCAGCCCTCACTAAGCTCGATGTTGAAGGTGGTTTCGATGAGGACGAGGATGACAAGGATTAACTCCCTGCCACATCTACTGCACCTAGCCCCGTAACTTAATTGGTAAACCATGGATTCAGTCACCACCTCCTATCTCAAAGAGCAGCCCGTTGTCCATCTGCTCAAGGATTATTGCCGCACCCCGCGCAGCTTTGAGCAAATTGAACACTTCTTGGCCCAAGACTGCGCCTTTGACCCTGATAAGATGCGCGCGCGCATTCAAATTGTGCTGAGCCTCATCGACAAGCAGTTCTTGGTGACCGACCATGGCGATAAGTGGCGCTTTAGCATTCCGGCCGCAGGCTGGGCCGCGCTCTATGGGGATGAAGACCAAGACGCACAGGCCCCTGTTACCTTGGAGCAATTCCGCCAATTCTTGCAGTTTGTGGCGGTGTTCTATGAGCTGGCGCAAAACCAGCTGTGCTACAGCGCCCAAGATAGTATCGTCACGCCCCAAGGCAAGGTTATGCCGCGCGCCCTTGACTACTCCTTGGTCGAACAGGTCAAGTTCAACACGCTTTATCAAACCGGCGTCCAGAGCGGTGGGGGCTTGGGCAAGGCTTTGGGTGCCCAAGTGAGCGTCGCTGAGCGCGACTTTGTGCGCCTGAACATGGACCAAGTAAGCCGCGAACAGGACAGCCATCTCTTGCTGGGCTGGCCGCTCTTGGTCTCAGGTCAAGGGGAGGAACGTTGCTACACGCCACTCTTCTACTTTGCCCTGACCCATGCCAACATCGATGAGCATGGAGCCATCTCAAGCCACCAAGTCATAGGTCCCTTTTACAATGCTGAGGCCTTTGCGGCCAAGGCTCAAGCCTTATTTGCCGAGCGCAGCTACGGCCGCAAAATCGTAGCGGGCTTTGAGGCGCAAGTTACCGAGCAATTACGCGTGCCCAGCGATGCCCTGACCAGCCTGCGTCCGCTGAGCGCCTTAGTGCGCAATTTCTTTAGCGAGCATTGCTACGGCGCGGAGCTCGCCTTAGAGCCGTTCTCCCGCTTGGTGGGCTTAAGTGAAATTGAGCACTGCGCCAACAAGATTGTTTTTGCTGCCACCTTGGCCTTGCCCCAAGCATCCAATTTCAACAAGAGCACGGTCAAGGACCTCAAACGCATTGCTGCCGCTACCGAAGACGAACTGCGCCGCAGTGCGTTAAGCTGCTTCTTCTACGATGAGCGTAGCGCAAAGCTGCGCGCGCAAGAACAAAACGCCGCAACGCAAAACAGCGCTCAAAACGCCGCATTTAATATCCCCCCGGCGCGGGCGGGCTTCAACCAATTTGCCCCGGACAGCCGCGCAGCCTTGGTCTTCAACTTTGACCCCGAGTGCCCGTGCGATGACGATCAAACCCAAGCCGTGCGCTCCATGCTCAAAAACGACCTGACCGTGCTGCAAGGCCCACCGGGCACGGGCAAGACTGTCACCGTAGTCAATGCTGCCTTCAACCACTTAGTTCGCGCCCAAAAGGTCTTAGTTACCTCTTACAACAATGCCGCCATCGATGCCTTCAACGACAAGTCGCTGCTCAAGGTTGGGACGGGTGCCAACCAAGAGACCTATCGTCTTGCGAAGATCCTCAAGGATCCCAACACCAACAGCGCCCTCAAATTTAAGCAGTTGGCCCAAGAGCTGGTAAACCGTCCCAAGGATCTGACACAAGACTTTGCGGCCTGTGACAGCTTTGAGACCAAGGTGCGCTGCCAAGAGTACCAAATTACCCAGCTAGAGCAGCTGCGCGACCAATATGAACACGACTTCAATCTGTTGCAAACGCAGGTTGATGAGCTGGCGCACACCTTCATCTACCGCTATGCCCCAAACTTCCCGGAGATGCCAACGCCGCTACGCAAGTTCTTTGACCTGCTCTTTGACCTAAACACCGCAGTCTTGCAACAAGCTCCCAATGGTGCAACCTTGACGGCACAAGAACTGGAGCGCGTGCGCCCTGAGAACCTGACCTTCAATGTGCGCTTCTATCCCGATTCTAAGGCCCAAAAAGCCTTCATCGCGGAATTAGATGAGCTCAAACGCGATCTCGAAGGCTATAAAGTCAATTACCCCGACGACAGCGATCGCTACCAAGAGTTGGGTAGCCTCAAGCGCTGGTTCGTGCACCACCTCCAAGACATCCTGCGCTATTGCGACCACCAGCTGGTGCTCAACTTAATCACCGCGGTACATCAGCTCTCGCGCCACAAAGCCAAACTGGTCAAGAACAAGCGCCAATATGGCTTAGCCAATCCTCAGTTGCCAGAGCTTAATGAAAGCGAGCTGGAGCGAGCCATCGCCATCCGCTCATTAACCACCAAGACAACATCCAACGAAGCTACGCCTAATCTGGTCCATAAGGTCGACAACAGCGTCATCGCGCTGTTGACCAAGCTCAGCACCAAGCAAGTGGTTAACCCGCAAGATGGCACGGTCACGCAACTGCCCCCAGAGTACACCTTGCTCGAAGAGCGCGGGATCTTGAGCAATATGATCAAGCTCACCGATGCAGAAGAGCATTTGGAGCAATATGCCAAGCTGATCTTAGGCTTCTTCCCGGCTTGCACCACCTCGCTGCTCAGCGTTGGTACCTCCTTGCCGTGCCAAAGCGGTCTGTTCGACTTGGTCATCTTCGATGAAGCGGCTCAGTTTAACTTCATCGCAGCCTTGCCGGTACTATTTCGGGCCAAGCGCGCCGCCATCATTGGCGACCCAAAACAGCTGCAACCCGTGGGCTGTTATGCCCAATCGGCTATTGACCAAATGGCCTTTGTCTGTAAGCTCTCAAACAAATTGCGCTTGCGCTTTAACCTCAACGACACCCTGTATGACTTTGCTAAAAGCAACTACGCCTACCGTAACCAAGAGAAACAGGGACATGGCGCTTTGAGCGATTTGATTTTGCGCCAAAATCGCCGCTCGGTCGCCAACATCGTCTCATATATCTCCCAAAACTTCTATCGGGGGCAGTTAGCGGCTAGCCGCAACGTCGATAAGGTGAAGCTGCGCCAAGAGTACAAGTTGCTGCGCTACTACGACTTAGGCTTTAACTTCGAGCAAGTGCCCGACAGCCTGCTGCAGGCGCGCAACAGCTCGCGCTTTAGCCCGCAAGAGGTCGAAGCCACCATTAAGGTGCTGCAAAACCTCGCCCAAGAGAGCTATCAAGGCACGATTGGCGTCATTGCCCCGTTCCGCGCTCAGGTCGATGAGCTCAACGCCAAGATTAGGGCTTGCCCGGAGCTTAACCGCCTCGATTACGAAATCGATACCGTCCATCGCTTCCAAGGCAAGGATTGCGACACCATCATCTACAACCTCTGCCTCGACTACAGTGCCCAAAACAACTTTGCCACCAATCCCCACATCATCAATGTGGCGCTGTCGCGGGCGCGTGACTACCTCTTTGTGGTGGGCAATCCTAATGCACTGGCGCTGCGCCCGCACATCCCGTACCTTGCGGCGCTGCACAGCCACAATCCGCACTATGAGCCAAGCCCAGAAGATCAAGCACTGATGTTAGCGCAGGCTCAGCTAGCGAGCTTGGCCGAGCAGCGGCTGCACTTTGACACCAAGTGGGAGGAGATGCTCTATCGCGCTATCAAGCAAGGCATGGAACAAGACCCATTCTTTGGCTCCAAGCAAGTGGGCTTCTACACCCAGCTACCGATGCTGCACTACCGCCTCGATTTGGCCTTGGTCTACCAAGACATCGGCCTTGATATCGAGTGCGATGGCAGTCAGCACTACGTGTACTGGATCGATGCCGAGCACTACCAAGAGGTACCGGGCGATACGGAGCGTGCGCAACGCCTTGAGCACCATAAGCCCATTGCCTTCACCACCATGCGTTTTCGCAATTGCCTGATTGATCAAAACCCGCAGGCGTGCGCCCAGCAAGTCCTAACCCGGTTCAAGGAGATCATTATCGCCCGCGACACCTTTAATGCGTAAACCAGCACGGTTCCGTAAACCTGTACGGCTCCGTAAACCGGCACAGATTTGCCCCACCGCAAGGTCGAGCCTGAGCCATGTCGGGCCTTAAGCGCTGCCCTTGGGCCTGCCCCCCCACCACCAATAACAACCAAACCGCGGGATCTGACCAAGTTACTTTAGTGAGACCGAGATTATGACTGATTCAGAACGTAATGCCACCAGCTCCAACCCAGAGCGCGATGATATGAAGGTCTATACCGTAGGCAAGGAGACTCAAGAGAGCCATAAAAACAAGATCTCCCAGCGTCTTTTCTTCATCATGATACTCGGGACGGCCGCAATCTTGTTAGTGTACGCAGGCTACTTCATGAAGTTCAACCGCGACAACGCTGAGCAGATCAAGGCCGCCATGGCCAACCACCAAGAGTTAATCACGAGCGTCGCTGAAATCAAAAGCGAACTCGACCAGCTTGATGCCAATAAGCTCAAGCTTGAGACCAATATCGCGCAGCTTAAAGCCAACCAGTCGAGTCTGCAAAGCGAGGTTGAACAGCTGCGCCAAGAAAAGCAGAACATCGACGCCTACTACCAAAAGTATCAGCTGGAAAAGGACAACCTCGACCAGACCATTGAGCAAGGCCACAAGACCTTAGAAGAGCTCAATCAGAGCCTCGCCAAGGCCCGCAGCGAGCACGATGCCGCCGCTTTAGAGCTCAAGGAGCTTCAAGCCAAGGTCAAGGGCAATCGCACCTTAGGCGAGCAAAACAAGAAGCTGCAGAACACCCAAGAGCAGCTAGAGCGCAAGAACCGCGAACTTGAGCACGAGAACAGCCAGCTGGAGGCTGACATCAAGGAGCGCGAGCGCAAGCTCAAGGAACTGATCGATCGCGAAACCGAGGTCAACTCGGTCACCAATCAGCTCAAGGAGCTCATCACCGGCTACGAGAGCCAAGTGACCTCGCTGCAAGAGAGCGCCACAAAGCTTGGTACCCTGACCACGACCTTAGTGGAATCAGAGGGCAGCATCAACGCCTTCAACGACGCCTCCAATGACCTCACCGCTGAGCTCAACACGCTCAAGAACAGCGTGTCTCAAGGCGAACAGAGCTTTAGCGCAGCGCAAAACTCAATCGAGCAAAGCGCCAGCACCATCGCAAACAGCGTCCAAGGCTTCACCAGCTCCGCTCAAAGCGCCACCCAGACGCTGAACCAAAGTACGCAGAGCGTCCAGCAAGCGGTGCAAAACGTAACGCAAACAGCGCAAAGCGCCAACCAAGCGGCACAACAAGCTAACCAAGCAGCCCAAAGCGCCAATCAAGCCGCGCAGCAAGCGCAGCAGGCCGCCCAGCAAACGCAGCAAGCTGCGCAAAGTGCCCAACAGGCCGCGCAGTCTACCGAGCAAGCCGCGCAGAGCGTAAGTCAGCAGGTTAGCGCCCAAACCACCCAGCACAACCAAGCAAGTGAGCAGCTCACGGCCCTGAGCAGAACCATTCAGCAGGTTCAGGCCCAGCTGACAACCCTAGGCCAGCAGCTGACCAATACCAACAATCAAGTCAGCACGCAGGCCACCAACACCCAAGCACTGGGTACCCAGTTAGATCAGCTCAAGGCGCAGCTTGAGACCTTAAGCCAGAGCTTGAGCGCGCAAGCCGCCCCGGCCCACCCCCAACCAGCCCCAGTT
>DXIF01000089.1 GCA_019113025.1 Candidatus Anaerobiospirillum stercoravium
GCCTAGGCGCGCTGCGGGGCGCGCTGTTGCATTAGCGCCGCTCAATGCTATATTGAGCCCAGCGCGCGTGCGCCTCTGTTGGCGCCTGATGCATCCCAGATGGTGATTGGGCATTTGTTATTTTTTTGTGGTGATTGTTTTTTTGGTGGCGAGGTGGTCACAGGTGGGAACAGCAGATTCTTTATCTAATCAGGCTTGCATCCAAATGTTAGATCCCTTGGTGTGCCGCTGGATTGGCCGCCAAGGCTGGCGCGATCTGCACTCCATCCAAAAAAAGGCAATTGCCCCGATTTTGGAGCATAAAGATGACGTCATCATCTCGGCCTCGACCGCCTCCGGCAAGACTGAAGCGGCCTTCTTGCCGGTCTTGACCTATCTGCGCCAAAACCGTAAGAATCTCAGCGGCGTTTCCGTCTTGTACATCAGCCCGCTGAAAGCCTTGATTAATGACCAAGCCCGCCGCCTCATGGACATGGCCGAGCCTGTCGGAGTCAAGATTACCCCGTGGCATGGCGATGTCGCCGTCAATAAAAAGACCAAGCTGCTCAAAGAGCCCTCGGGCATTGTGCTCATTACCCCGGAGTCATTGGAGTCGCTGCTCATCAACCAAGTCACGATTTTCAAAAAGGCCTTTAAAGATCTGGCCTATATTGTGATCGATGAGTTCCACGCCTTGATGGGTGAGGAGCGCGGCTACCAGCTGCAATCGCAGCTACACCGCATCGAGAACCTGATCGGCAAGATTCCGGTGCGCATCGCCATTTCCGCCACCTTCTCTAACGATATTGGCTCAGTTGCCTCCTACCTGCGTGCCAATAACTCTCAGATTAAGTGCCAAATCATCACCTCCGATGAGCACACCACCGCCGCCTTGGCGGTCAAGATTTTAGGCTACGATATCGCCCAGATTGAGGACGAAGACCCGCGCCAAAGCACCCTGTTAATGCATGACGCCGCCATTGCGCGCGTAGCTCAAGACATCTACCGCTTGCTGCGGGGTAAAAACAATTTGGTCTTCACCAACTCGCGCTCGGACACCGAGAAATTGGCCAATGACCTGCGCGAGCTCTGTCATCAGGCGCGGGTCCCGGAGGAATTTTTCCCCCACCACGGCTCTTTGTCTAAAGAACTGCGTGAGACCTTGGAGCAGCGCTTAATTGACGGACGCTTGCCCACTACCGCCATTTGCACCTCGACCTTGGAGCTGGGCATCGATATCTCCGATGTTCAGTCCATTGCCCAGTTTGCGCCCCCCACCTCGGTGGCCTCCTTACGCCAGCGCTTAGGACGCTCCGGACGACGCGATGGCCGCGCGGTGCTGCGCCTCTTCATCCCAGAGTTTGACCGCGCCATCAATCGCTTATCCTCCCTGTTGTGCGAGGACACAGTGTTAAGCTGCGCCATCATCAATCTCTTGCTTCAGCGTTGGTATGAGCCGCCCATGGCGCAAGAATACGCCTTCTCAACCTTGATTCAGCAAACGCTGTCAGTGATTGCTGCGCATGGCTCCGTCAGCGCCCGCAACCTCTATGAGCTCTTGTGTCAAACCGGGCCGTTTCACCTGACTACGCCGCAACAATATGCCCAACTCTTGCGGGGCCTAGGCAGCCATGACCTCATCATCCAGATGCAAGATGGCACCTTAACCCTAGGGGTTGAGGGCGAGCACCTCGTTTCCAACTACGAGTTCTTTGCCGCCTTCAATAACAATCGCGACTATCGAGTCGATCACGACGGCCGCACCATTGGCCGCTTGCCGCTTTTGACCTCGCTAAAAGAGGACGACACCTTCTTATTTGCCGGCAAGGCGTGGCGCGTGGTCTACTTCAATGAGCAAAAGCGCGTGATTGGAGTCAAACCTAGTCCCAATAAGGCCATGGGTCTACCGATGTCGGGCGTGGGCAGTTTAGTGCACGACGTAGTACGCGCCCAAATGCAGCACATCTACCTCACCGGTGAGGTACCCCCTTGCCTCAATGCCCAAGCCCAGGAAAACTTTGCCCGGGGCCAAGAGGCGTTTTGGCGTTATGGCCTCGACCGTAAAGTCATGATCACAGGACCCATGGGCCTTGCGCTCTTCCCGTGGCGCGGCGATCGCGTCTTGGATACCGTAGTCTTAATGCTCAATCAGGCCTCGATTGCCGCAAGCCGCGTCGGTTGCCACATTGAGCTGGAGTACGCCAGCTTAGATAACCTCAAGACGGCGGTGGCCTCGATTCTCCTGGAAAGCCAAAAAGGCGAATACGACCTCAACCGCTTGCTCAAGCGCGTCAAAGATCTCGACTGGGAGAAGTTCAACTGCTACCTCCCCCTTGAGCTCAAGTACCTCACTTACGCGCACACCCACCTCGACCTTGAAGGCGCGCTTGCCTTCTTCCGCCAGCTGAGCAAGGAGCTCTAAGGTTGCGCTAGGCGCTCTCGCGGGCAGACGCTTTGCGGGCGTACGCGGTGCTCCGCACGGCGGGTGCGCGCCCGGCGCCCCCTTTGGGGGCGGCGGCGTGCTAGCCGCGCTTTAAGAAAATGGTGCCCTTAGTGGCGCCATCCCAGCGCTCGCCGGTGGGCTTAAAGGTCGGAACATAGCCAAACAGCGCCGCGGTGAGGCTTTGCGGGCCCGGCGCGGCCGCGCGGTCAAAGGCCTTAGCGAGCTCCGGGGATGCCGAGAGCAGCTGCACCAGCTCCAAGCGGTCTTGCGCCGGGAACACCCGCTGATAGTGGGCGCTAAGAGCTAAGTCCTCGAACCGATAGTTAGCGTTAAATAAGACCAAGAGCCCGCCGGGCTTTAAGCAGCGATCAAGCAGCGCCACCGTCGCCTCAAAGTCCGCCCAATCATATACGCCCTGAGCATTCTCAAGACGCACCGTCTCAGGATGACGACATAGAACCGTCATAGCACAGATAACGTCGCACCAAGGAGCTGGGGCGGTTGCGCCCTGCTCCGCCGTAAGCTGCGCCACTAACTGCGCGGTGGTGACAAAACGCCCTGAGCGCGCGGGCAAGATCTTGGGCATCACCTCTAGGTTGTGCCATAAAATGCGCGCTTGCGCTAAGGCATCAGCGCAGATATCTACCCCCAGATAATGGTGGCTGCCGAGGGTACCTAACAGGCCGCGCAGCTCAGTGAGCTCTTGCCCGGTCGAGCAACCAAAGCTCATCACCGTAAGCTCTTGTAACGCGCTGGGGCTTTTATAGTGGGTGACCAAGGTTTTGAGCGCTTGTAACTGCACATCGTAGCGCCCCATGCCGGTAAAGTTAGCGCGCTGCGCCACCTTCAAAGCAGAGCCGTGGTGCGTTCCTGCTGGCACCGCGCTCATCACGCCCAGCGCGGCGCGCAAGGCGCTCAGTTGCTCTTGCGGGTGTAAATTGGCGACCTTAGCGGCTAGAGCATACTGCCACGCCTGCTTAAGGCCTTGGGGGCGCCCCAGGCTCAGCTCCGAGTGCGCACGTAAGGCATTAAGCTGCACTAAAGCCGCCGCGCGCGCCTGTGGCGCATCGCCCTTGAGCGCGGAGAGCTTAATACTAGGAAAAATCGTGTTGGTCCCAAAGATCACTGCGCTGAGCTCTTGATAGGTGCCGACCTTAGCCCCGCGGCTTAACATCCCCGAGCGGGCAAGCGCTTCATACTCCGCACCCAGCTCCGCGTCATTAGGCGCCCGCCCCTTAAAGGCCGCGTAGTAGGAGAGCGCAATGGGCTCTTCTAAATTGAGATCTAACGTCAGCCCCAGCGTCGGCGTACCACAGCTGGCCGCTAACACCTGCTCACAGGCGTATTCGGTGATGAGGAGATCAACCTCAGCCAAAAAGTGCTGGTACTCCTCATAGCTGTGCCCCAGAAAGCAGCCTTCAATCCAAGGCTGCGCTGCTGCCTCCGGCACGCAGACTTCGTTAGCGCTGACCTCACCGCATGACAACGCCGCTTGAGTACGCGCATGTTGTAAGAGCGCTGCATTGAGCTCAGTACACCAATGCGCCGCCATATTGCCCCAGCGCGGTGGCTGCTCTGAAAGCAACCAAGTGGCGTCACTATAGAGCGGGGCATATGAGAAGATGCCCTTGCCCAGGACCACCACCAAGTGCGCCTTAGGCCACAGCTGGCGCAGCGCTTGGCACAGGGCGAGCGCCTCCGGCGAAAGCCCTAAACGGGCATGCCGGGTAAAAAGCGTTGAGCTCAACGCAATCACCGGGGCGTCCCCACCGGGCGCCAAGACTTGCTCTAAGCGCGCCAAAGCACGGCGCGTGGCCTGTGGCTGGAAAAAGAATAAGGCATTGAAGGAGCTCTTCAGGCGCCACTGCGGCCGTTCCTCAGCCCTTGCCCCCACCCAGCATTCTTCATTGCGCCCGGCCTTGTTCTCAGCATTGCGCCCCGCAGCGGCGGCGGCGCTGGTCGCGCGAGCAGTCTTTGCCGCGGAGCCCGGCCGCTCGGGCGGTACGACTTGCACGCAGCCTGCGTTGGGATCTAAGGTGTGAACTAGATAGGCCTGCGGCAGCGCTTGCTGCAAAAACAGTTGCAAGCTGAGCTTGGGGATAACCGTGCTGTGAGGGTTCGTCAGTTCCGGTGCTAGGCACAAGTTAAAGATGAAGCTGGGCGGACAATTAGGTGCTAACAGTAAGCTGCTGATCGTCAGCGGAAAAGTGCAGTGTTCATCAAGCGGATGGTTTAAGAACAGACAAATGGCATCAAAGTGAGCGCAGATATAGTCGATCTGACCGGAACTAAACTCACTCATGGTGTAAAAGCGCGCCGCGCCCCACAGCTCATCCTCTTGCAGCTGCTCAACGGTGAGCGCACTAAGATCAGGACTGGCCTGTTCTTGGTCACAGCTCCCATAGAGATCAGCGGCGCTGATGCGCACATGGCGCGCTAACAGCGCACCTAAGGCCATGGTGTGGCTGCCATACGGGCTTAGCCGCCAATCATGGAGCGTGTCAAAGCGCTCATTGAGGCTAAAGCCGTGAACCAACCGGTCATCGCTGGTATTGACCGGGGCAAAGTTATCGTCGGTTAGGACTAACACCGCATATGACATGGCGCCTTCTCTCCCTTGCTGCCATCTTCCCTATTATCGTGCAAGCCATGCACCAAAAAAGACAGCGCACGGCAAGAAACAGCGCCTACCAGTAGATGGTACCTATTTGCGGGTGGCGACCACCAGCATCCAGCCATCCTTGACCTTGGTGTAATCAAGGTCAAAGTCCTGTTGATAAGCTGCTATTACTTCCTCTCCTTGGGCCTCTAACAGGCCGGATAAGGCGAGCTTACCGCCCGAGGCACACAACGCGGCGATGTGTGGCTCCAGCTCAACCAATGGACCTGCCAAGATATTGGCCACCACGATTTCGCATGGGTGCAACTCCGCGCTTGGCCCCTCAAAGAGCTTGATTTGGTCGGCTACGTGGTTGCGCTCAGCGTTGTCCTTGCTCGCGATAATAGCCTGTGGGTCGATATCCACGCCATAAGCAGCCTTGGCGCCGAGCTTGAGCGCGGCAATGGCCAAAATGCCTGAGCCGCAGCCATAATCTAAGATTTCCTTAGCTTGGATGTCTGCTAAGCTATCTAAGAAGTTGAGGCACAAGAAGGTCGTAGGATGGGTGCCCGTACCAAAGGCCAAGCCGGGGTCTAACATCACCGTGACCGCATTAGGATCTTCAATCTTGCTCCAAGATGGGCAAATCCATAGGCGCTCCCCGCACTTAATCGGCTTGAAGTTCTCCATCCAAACGCGCACCCAATCGCGGTCTGCTAAATCGTGAGCAGCAATGGGATAGTGATCGCCATATTGTTGCTGCAAGTAGGACACAACCGGCTCCGTGTCAGCGCCTTGCTCAAATAAGCCCACCACCACCGTGGTCGGCCAAACGCGCTCCTCGCCCGGGCGCGGCTCTAAAATCGGATCGTCCTTGGCATCAACTAAGGTGACCGACAAGGCCCCTAAGCCAAACATGATTTCCGACAATTCGTCCGCCTTGGCGCCCTCGCAGACTACGGACACCTCTTTCCATGCCTTGATATCGTTGTCGCTCATTGCTACCTCCTCGTAGCGTTAACTGTGCGGCAGCAGTGCCTGCTCCAGCATTTTGTGCTGCTTATTGTAACCGCCCCCCAAGGACGGACGCGCCCAGCCCCGTCCGGCCCGGCCCAGTCCAGTCCAGCCGCGCCTAGCCCAGCCCCCGGGCAGCGCACGCCTAAGCGGCCGGAGTCGCGCTGTGGTGGTGCGGCATCGGCTGAATATGGAATGGCACGCTCACTGGAACATCGTACTGGGCCTCGCCCATAGGGTTTTCTAGGAATTTAGACAAGCGCAGATGGAGAAATTGGCTTTGTTCGCCCACATTGCACAAATAGAGCATGGTGGCGCGATCGACCACCACCTTTTCTTGGACTAAGGTGTTAAGCGAACTTAAGGACACGCCTTCATGGCTGACCACTTGGATGTAGAGCCACGCCCCGTCCACCGCGATATCAACGATATTACTCATCCCGCCTAAGGCGCGCAAAAATGCCAGCGCATTAAGCTCCGGCGAGCTCGAGGCCCCGGTGGTGTAACCAAAATTTAAGGAGCGTAGCTTGCGCTTACGGTCGCGAATGCGCTCTCGCCGGATAAACATCGAGAACAGGACTAAGCCTGCCGGTAGGATGAGGGCAAAGGCCTCGAGACCCGCCACTAGGCTGTTCGCCTCATCCCAAGCCAAGGTGGTCAGGGCTAAATTGGTATCGGGCAGATAGAGATTTTGCACCACAGTGATCGGCGGAATCTCCAAAAGATACGACATGATAAAGCACGACATGCCGGTGATCAGCAAGGTGCTAAATGAGCCCGGGAAAAATATGAGTAAGAGCAGCAAGGTCAGCGAGACGCACGAGCCAATCGAGCCCGTCATAATCGCGATGATCACAAGCAAGGTCATGAACAGCCGCACATGGCGCTTGGTAAAAAAGGAGCGCACAAAGAGCGTGGTGGGTAAGGCCACGAGATTGGTCATGACAATGGCGTTCACAAAGGCCGTGACCATGGTGTTTTGATAGCGCAGCGTGATGAGCGAACCGACCAAATCTTGGGCACCGAGCGTTTGCAACAGCAGATATAGCGGCACATAGATGACCGAGAGCAAACTCTGACCAAAGCTTTGCTCAAAGGTGTAGAGGATAAAGGTATTGATTTGGCGCAAGATGAGCACCATACACACAAAGGTGATGGTCGGCAGCACCGTCACAAAAAAGCAGGTCGAGACCAAACGCCAAGGCTTAGGCACAAAGGTGTCTTCAAAGCCGTTTTGATAGGGCAAGAGCGCAAACAAGGTGGAAACCGAGGTCACCACGCAAATCATGGGATTAGTCAGAAAATCAATGGCGTGCCCGGGCAAACACAAAAGTGACACCACATAGGTGAACGCGACCACACTGAGCTGCAAGAAACGGTCAACCGTGGGCACGACAAAGGCCACCATCAACACAAAGAGGCCCGGGAAGAAGATGCGAGCGCTCAGCAATAAGTAATTGCGCGTCCCAAGCTCTAACAGCGGCATCACTTGGTAGCTCAGCGCCCAAGTGCAGATTGCAAGGAGCATCAGCGGCAGCAATAACAAAATGCTGCGATGCTGATAGCCGTAAGAATGAATCCGTCGCATAAATCCAACCGCCCCGAGCCTCAAGAAAAGCTCTCTTCTCTGGGCGATTATAGCAAAGCTATGCCGCTTCCCACTTGGCGCAGCAGTCTCCCGACCAGATCCCCTGCTCCCCGGTCTCAGCTCAGCCCGACCTGATGTTGAGCGCGGTGCGCCAAGGATGATCTCGCTTGCAACTCTTAGGTGCCGTGCCCCACGTTATTTGCGCCCACGGGATCATTGTGAGTACAATCGGATCAGGTACTCAGGCTACGGAGGGTTCGTGCTATGAGCAAGATGTTGAGCGAAAACTCGCGCCACTTGATCGCCCAAGCCTACCACAGCGGAATCTGCAAGGCCAAAACCCTTGCCGCCATCTTCGAGACCAGCCCCACCACGGTCTACTACTGGGCCAAGATCGAGCGCGAGGGCAAACCACTGACAGTTCAAACCAGCAAGCGCGGGCGCAAGCCCAGCTTAAACCCACAGCAATGCCAAGCGATTGTGGATTACTGCCTCAAGCACAAGCAGACAACCTTAAGCCAGATCAAAAGCGCGCTGAAGCTCTCGGCCTCCATTGAGACCATTCGCCGAGTCTTGGTCAAAGCAGGCTTTATTCGGGGCCATCACGGCTATGAGCCTGCAGCCAAGCAGCACCATAACGCTCACCTGAGCTTCCCGGCCTAAGGCAATATCTAAGATAAGATGCAGCGCCCTGCTCTCACAAGAGAGCGGGGCGCTGCTTCTGAGTAATTAGCGCTGGAGTCTCCTGCTTAATTGAGCGTCAATTCTCCGCGCTCCGTCATGATTTTGAGCAGCGTCTTGCGATCTAACTTGCCATTGGAATTAAGCGGCATCTCTTCACAGGCACGAATGGCCTTGGGAGCCATGTAGAACGGCAGCTTGGCGCCAATTTCCTTTTGCACCTTGGTGCAGAGCTTAGGATCATCTGTCTCCAACACGCCGATTAAGCCGTGAACTAAGGAGAACTCATCGCGCACCGGTAAGGCCAAAGCGCGTACGCCCGAGAGCGCCTGCAGGCACTCATCGACCTCGAGCAAGGAAACGCGATAGCCGTTAACCTTGACCTCATCGTTGCAGCGCCCACAGAAGGTCAAGACGGACTGCCCATTGCGCTCCTCAATCCGGCCAAGATCACCGGTACGATACCAACGCTCACCTGCGATCGTGACAAAGGCGGCCGCCGTCTTTTGGGGGCTGCCATAGTAGCCCGCGCCCAATTGGTCGCCGCCCAAGTAAATCTCGCCTAACGCTCCGTCAGGCACCAACTGTTGTTGCTCATCGCGCAGCGAGTAGCTGGAGCGCTCTAAGGCAGTGCCTAACGGCACCACCCCATGCTCCGGCAGATCAGATAGCTGCAGGCGCTTCGGATCAAAGGCCGTATAGGTGGCAATGATGATGGTAGTTTCGGTCGGACCATAGGTATTGACGATGGTGGCATTAGGGCAAGTCTGCGCCCACTGGCGCACTTGCTCATACCACAGAGGCTCACCCACAAATAGGCTCAAGCGCAGCTGCGGCAACAACCCCGGCTTGAGCAGCTTGAACTTCTCCATGAAGCCGATGACCGACGGCACCGAATGGAACACCGTGATCCCATACTGCGCAATCGCCATGGTTGGCGCAAAGAGAAAGCGCTTAGGAATCGGCACCAAGGTTCCGCCACTTAACAGAGATGACAGCAAATCATGTACGCTCATGTCAAAGGTGATGTCGAACATCTGCGAGAAGACGTCGCTCGCCTTGAACTGGTACAAGCGCATGATCTTGTCCATATAGTTGGCCACGGCGTGATAGGAGATGACTACGCCCTTGGCCTCACCGGTGGTACCAGAGGTGTAGATGATGTAGGCAGGTTGCGCCGCTTGGTACTCAGGGAGCGCAGGCTTAGTCGTTTGCACTGTAGCAAACGAGCCCAGGGATAACACCTGCCACTCGGGCTTTTGGACCGCCAAGGTCTGTGCCGTGGCATCGTCGGTCACCACCACCGTGGACTCAGGTAAGGTCAAACCGAGGGCATACTCAAGGCACTCGGGGCACAAAATCAACGCCTGAACTTGAGCATTAGCCATCATCTGGCCGCAGCGCGCGTGCGGGAAGATGGGATTGAGCGGCACGTAGGTGGTACGGGCATAAAAGCAGGAAAGCAAGGTGCTCTCAACGGCCACCGAGCGATAGCCCAAGACCGCGGCCTTGGTCAGATGCTGCGCGCTTAAGAAGTGCGCAAGATGGTAGATACGCCCCTGTAACTCCTGATAGGTGAGGGAGAGATCATCCACCCGCAACGCAATCCGGGTGGCATGCTGCGTCATGCTCTGCTCGAGCAATGAGACTAAATCGGTCATAACAAACTGCCGTGCATACGACCCCAACAGCCTATTAACCGCTGCGGCTCGCTGCTCAACTAATGGTCACTACTAATGGTCACTGCTGGTGAGGCTGAACGCCGCCGCTACAGGCTGCGCCCCGAGGCTAAGCAAGCCTCGCACGGGAACGCAGCATGCAAATCTCATGCGTTTATCCCCAGAGCAACGCTCAAGCGTTCATATGCACAAACGTTCATATGCTGGTACATATGCATGATTCCGAACCAAGCCCCAATCGGGCAAGTCCCCGCCTCCCGCCCAACCAACTCAAAGCTCATAACTGAAGGAGAAAGGCTGGGACGATCTGAGGTTGGCCCACCTTGCCAGTCCGGAATCCTGCATATGAACGCCCGACAAAACCGTGCACGTGCACGGACTGATGCGTTGTAGGTCGCGTGAAACGCAAAAACGCCAAAGGCCCGCAGCTTCTGCTGCGGGCCTTTGGCGTTTTTTGCGCTTCACGCAACCTTC
>DXIF01000090.1 GCA_019113025.1 Candidatus Anaerobiospirillum stercoravium
CCCCTAAGGCCCCAGTGCCCCGAACGGGGCGCTCACGACGGTGCGTACTACCGCTGCCAGCAATCGGAGTTCACCATGACTAAAGCCCTTTTGACCACTATGACCTTAGCTGCGGCTCTGACGCTGAGCGCCGCCGCCCACGCTGATTACTTAAGCGCCGATAGCAACGGCGATTTGTATAACATCCATACCGGTGACTATTACTTCTTCGATGGCCAAGGCTACGTGGGCCCGGACGGCTATTACAATCTCGATGGCGATGACATCTACGGCCCTAACGGCGAATACTACTGAGCCACTGGTGACGGCGACTTTCAGTCCTTTGACTAGGAGCAAGCCATGAGCAAGCATCTTCTGACTGCAATTACCTTGGCCGCTACTTTAGTGTTGAGTACGACCGTAAGCGCTGGGCACATGCGCAGCGATGGCATGGGTGGCTTCTATACCGACCAAGGCCACTATCGTGCCGATGGCCAAGGCGGTTTCTATGGCCCCGATGAGCACATTCGCTCGGACGGCTTAGGCGGTTATTACACCAATGAGGGCCACTACCGCGCCGATGGCCAGGGCGGCTTCTATGGCCCTGATGAGCATATTCGCTCAGATGGGATGGGCGGCTTCTACACCAACGACGGTCACTACCGTGCCGATGGCCAGGGCGGCTGGTACACGCCTTAGCCCCAACCCCATATTGAGTATGATCTCCCGTACCTCCCCCGCCCGAAGTGCGGAGATGAGGCTATCTCAGGGGCTGATATGAGGGGCTGATATTAAGCCACAGGCCGCACAAAGGTACGCTGTACCTTTTTTATTCTCTAGCTTGGACTTTTTCCCTTTATTCGCCCATGGCTTAAACAAGCCAAAATCAGCCACTTCGCACCCAATCTTGCGCCGCCCGATATTACCCTGCACCAGATGTACCTTTGGTACGCGTTCAGAATAAGCTTTTTTTTGGATCCTCAATAAACCCCATCACTAAACGACAGCCCAGTACCAAGCCGCGTCCGCGGCGCCACCTGGGCACTCAGGAAACGGACCTATTGGTGCGGCGCTTCGGACATAGGCGGCATGAACGACGAAAACGGCGTAGGCGGTGCGTACAGAGCAAGCGGCGCTTGGCTGGGGACCAAAAAAAATGCGACCCGACTTGGCCGCACTTTAGGGATACACTTGGAAAACCGCCAGACTAAACTGGTCTTGAGTTAGCCTATGCTAACTCAAGTTAAACTCAGGATCAAGCCCTCACCCTGCATAGCCACAACATCCCTTAAGCGCCACGCCCAGTAGCGCTAGGCGCCACTGGGCGTGGGTAGGAGAGCCCGCGCTGCGGGCTTGGGAGCAAACGCGCGCTGCACTGTGCCGAGCGCGCGGTCTTGGTGAGGCGGTCTTGAGTTAGATCGCGTTGATGCTCTTTAAGTAGTCGATAAGCTCAGGCAGCTTCTTCTTACCAAAGGAGATCGCCTCACCGTCATTGACCACTAAGCATGGTACCGACATGACCTTATACTTAGCGCGCAGGTCTGGGTACAGACCAACATCGTAGGCGTGGGCCGTGACCTTATCACTTAAGGCGGCCATCTGCTGGCAGGCGCGAACTAAGTCTGGGCACATGGTGCACGACAGCGAAATTAAGATCTGGAGCTTAACGTCCTTGGAGATCGCCTTGATCGCGGCAAGCTGTGGCTCCTCAACGGCTTGACCTGGGCCTGCGGCATTGTACAGGCCGAGAATAAAGGAATTGAGCTCGTGGCCGCCTGGCACACCGTGGAAAGCTGCGCCGACCGCCGAACCATCCTCACGGATAAACTCGGCATATGGCAGATGCTCGCCCTCGGAGGTGGTCTCTAAGGACAGCTTGTCGGTTAAGGCGACCATTTCATTTAAGGCCGCAACTAACTCGTTGCCCTTATCATCCCCGGCGGTGTGAACCCGCAGCGTGAGCTTTTGGGCCATGCGCTCAAAGACCATATTAAGCTGCGGCACCATCTCTGGGGTGATAAAGGAGCCGCCCACATCGGATGGCAAGGCGCTGGCGCGCGGCTCTTCTGGGGCCTTGCGCGTAGCGTTAGGTACGACTGGGACTAAACCGGTCTTATCGTGCATCTGCGCGGCGACCTTTTCCATTGCAGCCGCGGCTAAGGCGCCATCGGCGGTGGCGGTAACCACCTGACGTAAGGTCTTGATGCAGACATCACCTCCGGCGAAGACACCCTTGACGTTGGTCTCTTGGTTGGCGTCGGTGATGATGTAGCCTTGCTCATTTAAGGCCACCTTATCGGCGACTAGGCTGGTGTTTGGAACGTAGCCTGCAAAGACGAAGACACCAAAGGTATCATCGCCCTCGGCCTTGTAGGTGAAGCTCTCGCCGGTCTTATTATTGAAGATCTCAGCGCTTAAGATGCCCATATCCGAGCCCTGAACGGACTTGAGCTCATGGTTGAACAAGACCTTGATCTTAGGGTGCGCCATGACCTCATCGGCGATGCTCTTAGCGCAGGAGAAAGCGTCCTTGCGTACTAAGATCGTGACCTTGGAGGCATAGCGGGTTAAGAACATGGCCTCTTCGGCGGAGGCATAGCCACCACCGATCACTAAGAGCTCCTTACCCGTAAAGAACTCGCCATCGCAGGTGGCGCAGTAAGCTACACCATGGCCGCGGAACTCATCCTCACCAATAAAACCGACCTTGCGTGGGTTCGCGCCGGTGCAAATTAAGACGGCAAAGGCCCGTAAGGTGCCGCGCGAGGTCTCAACTTCCTTGATGTCACCATCAAGCTTTAAGCCGGTCACCTCAGCTAACATCACCTCAGCGCCAAAGTTAACCGCCTGACGGCGCATGGTCTCGGTTAACTCCTCACCGGAAGTTTTCTCGACGCCCGGGTAGTTGACCACTTCGTGGGTGATGGTGATTTGGCCGCCAAAGCGATCCTTTTCTACCACCAAGACGCGATAGCGGGCGCGCGCTAAATACAAGGCTGCGGTCAGGCCGGCGGGGCCACCACCTACTACGATTGCATCATATAAATTGTCGTTTGCGCTCATCGAAAACTCCGTTTGTGCGCCGAGCCCATCCCCACCGCGCTGCCCCCCAAGGGGTGGCCCCTTGGGAGGTGCGGCGCGGCGGGTCGGACTGGACTAATCCCGGCTGGTCTCTTCCAGCATTAAGCCTTTCGGGCTGCGGTCCGGGTCTTGCCCAGACGGCGGCCCCAAAGGCCTAGATGAAGTGCTCCCCTTAAGTGTAACCTAGGTTGCGCCCATACAAGAAAGGCCCCATAAGGGGCCTTTCTTATAGATGGGAGCTCAGGCTTAAGCCTTACTCCCAAGCATCCCTAAATTACGACGGAGGTCGTAACTTAGAGGGCGCCGATCAGGTCAAGACCTGGCTTTAAGGTCTTGGCACCTGGCTGCCACTTAGCAGGGCAAACTTGGTCGCCGTGCTCAGCTACGAACTGTAAAGCCTCGACGCGGCGTAATAACTCGTCAGCGTTACGGCCGATGTTGCCGGCAACTACTTCGTAAGCGACGATCTTGCCCTCTGGGTTAACGATAAAGGTACCACGATCTGCTAAACCGGCATCCTCGATCAGTACCTCGAAGTCCTTAGCCAAACGGTGGTTTGGATCGGCCAGCATTGGGTACTGGATGGCCTTGATGGTGTCAGATGCGTCGTGCCATGCCTTGTGAACGAAGTGAGAATCGCAGGATACTGAGTAGATCTCGCAGCCGATCTTCTTGAACTCCTCATACTTCTCAGCTAAGTCCTTGAGCTCAGTTGGGCAGACGAAGGTGAAGTCAGCTGGATAAAAGAAGAATACAGACCACTTGCCTAAGATGTCGGCCTTCTTTACCTCGTGGAAGTCATCGTGCTGATAGGCCTGAACACAGAAATCTGCAACTTCTTTGTTGATTAACGACATCAGAAAACTCCTAAAACGAATCATTTGCCTTGGGTTCAAACGCTCCGCGCGCGGCGGTCACGAGAAAACTTACGGCCTTGGCCCCATTGTAGGGGCGAACATTAAAAAAGCGATGAAGATGTGATCAAATCTGTGCACTGGGCCGAACTTTAATTTAATCACCATCTTAAGAAACCGGGTGCCTTCCTCTGCGACCGGGGCCCAAGGGGCTGCAAGCCGCGTCGCATCAGGCGATGAACCCATTATAGGGAAGCTAGTTGCGCATCAACACCAATTGAGAAATCGCATCACAATTAGCCTCAGCTAACTAAAGTCCTTGCCCCCAACCAAGCCCCATGGCAGCGCCGCTACCTCCATCTTACCAAGCCCAACCAGCACCCCGCTTAGCACCCGCAGCGCAGATTTAGCGCTAAGGCGCCTTTTGCCCCCACTTTTCTTTGCCCCAAAAGCATCAGCGCGCCATCGGGGTGCAATCTTAGGACTACAATAGGCGCGGCTTGTGACCAACTGTCGTTTGACTCACTATCTTTTGCCGCCGAGTCGCCCCTAACCTGCGGTTAACTCCGATTAACTTCGGTTAACTCTGGTTAATACCTGGGGCCGCCCAGCGCATGAGGTTCACCATGGATTTCACTACCTTAGGCTATACCCTCGCTGCCACTACTTACACCTTTGCTATGACCGCCTTAGGCGCGGCCTCCATTCTCTTTTTTAAGCGTTCGCCCTCGCACTTGTTCACCCGCCTGTCCCTAGGCTTTGCCGCCGGCATCATGATCGCCGCCGCCATTTGGTCGCTGTTAGACCCGGCCATGGAACAAGCCGAGCGCTTGGGCTGGGCTCCGGCACTGCCGTGCGCGGGTGGTTTCTTATTAGGCGCGGGCTTTTTGATCCTGCTTGATAACATCACCCCGCACTTACACATGGGCAGTAAGACCCCCGAGGGCCCAGAGACCACGCTGCCGAAAAAGTCCCTGCTCTTTTTTGCCGTTACCTTGCACAATATCCCGGAGGGCATGGCAGTCGGCATCTCCTTTGCCTCAGCCATTTCCTTAGGCAGCCCCGAGGCGCTCTCCATCGCCATCGCCTTAGCCGTGGGTATGGGCATCCAAAACGTACCTGAGGGTGCCGCCGTCACTCTGCCGCTGCGCAGCAATGGCGCCAGCCGCTTAAAGGCTTTTGCCATGGGCGCGCTGTCCGGTCTAGTCGAGCCAATTGCCGCGGTGCTGGTGGTTTTCCTGACCTCGTTCTTTATTCCGCTCATGCCTTGGCTCTTGTCCTTTGCCGCCGGTGCCATGATCTACGTCGTAGTCGAGGAGCTGATTCCTGAGGCCAACCAAGGTCCACACTCGGACTTAGCCACGGTCGCGGTCATCGCCGGTTTCACCTTGATGATGGTGCTCGACACCACCCTAGGT
>DXIF01000091.1 GCA_019113025.1 Candidatus Anaerobiospirillum stercoravium
GGCTCAGGCTGCCGCCCAGCAGCTGCAGGCGCAGCAGACGCCTGCGCAGCCAGCATCGCAGCAACCTGCCCAGTCAGCTCCGCAAGTCGTAACCTCAGGGCCACAGCAAGCCGCGGCACAAGTCGCAGCTGAGGCTCAGGCCGCCGCCCAGCAGCTGCAGGCGCAGCAAGCTGCGCCGCAACCTGCCCAGTCAGCTCCGCAAGTCGTAACCTCGGGGCCACAGCAAGCCGCGGCGCAAGTTGCTGAGCAAGCTCAGGCTGCCGCCCAACAGCTGCAGGCGCAGCAAACACCTGCCCAGCAAGCTGCGCAGCAACCAGCCCAGTCAGCTCCGCAAGTCGTAACCTCAGGGCCACAGCAAGCCGCCGCGCAAGTTGCTGAACAAGCTCAGGCTGCCGCCCAACAGCTGCAAGCACAGCAGACGCCTGCCCAGCAAGCTGCGCCGCAACCTGCGCAGTCGGCACCACAAGTCGTAACCTCAGGACCGCAACAAGCCGCGGCACAAGTCGCAGCTGAGGCTCAAGCCGCCGCCCAGCAGCTGCAAGCGCAGCAAACGCCGACCCAGCCGACTGCGGCACAAGTTGCAGCAGAACCTGAGGTGGTAACCTCGGGACCGCAGCAAGCGGCCGCACCAGTGGCCGAAGAGACCCGTGCCGCTGCTTTGGCACCGGCAACCAGCGCTGAGCCGGTGCGCAGTGTCGGCGCCCGCTACGCGCGTCTCTATGGTCAGATGCAAACGGGCAATTATGATGAAGCCCAGCTCAAGCATCCAACCAATGACGTGCTGCGCGACAAGGCCGCGGCCGAGCAATTGCGCTCGGATCAAAGCGTGGTCTTGAGCACCTTAAGCAAACTCGAGCAAATCATTGCTAAGCGCCAGCACAGCGAGCTGGCCGCGCGCAGCCCAACGCAAACTGTGGCTGAGGTAAGCGCCCGCCTCAACGCGGGCACCGCCGCCGCACCGCTCTATGAGGGTGAAGCTGAGCCGACCAAGAGCCCTGATCCTGGGCTGTTACACGCTACGCGCCCTACCAGCGCCCCTCAATCTGAAGCAGACCCCGCCCTCAATGAGGAGTCGGCTAAGATTGCTGCGACCACTGAGCGCGCCCGCGCTCAGAGCTTAGAGCGCTCTGAGCGTCCTGCCCCAACCGCGAGCCACGCGAGCGTCACCGATGTCAAGCAAACACGCGAGTTCTTAGCAGCGCAAGCTCAAGAGCAGCGCATCGCCCAAGATCAGGCGCAGCAAAAGGAGCAAGCCCAACAGGCGGCAGCTAAGCTCATAGTCGAGCAGGAACAGGAACAAGAGCAATTAGAGCGCAAGGCGGTCGCACAAGCCCTGGAATTAGAACAAGTCCAAGCTGAGACTGAGCAGGCGCTCAACCAGCAGCAACTAGCGCAAGAACAAGCTGCCGCAATCTCGGCGCACACGGCACAGCAAGCCAATAGCGCTCCAGTTAACAGCGTAACCGGCGCGCCATCCTTACTGGCAAGCCAAGGCTCGAGCATCTTAAATCCTAGCGCGCCCAATAAGGTCGGCACCGCGAGCGACTTTAATCGCTTATATCGCGAGGCGATGCAAAGTGAGGCGCAGCAACGCACTCAGCACTATGCCGATCTCGACCAAACGCGCCAAGAGCAGCAAGTTAAGGCGGCGCGTGACACAGTAACCTTAACCCAGCAGCGCGCCGCTGAGGCCCAAGCTCTGGGCTCAAGCCAAGTCAACACCGTAGGTGACACTAATATTCGTGCCACCGGTGCTACCATTGCCTCGGCTACCACCAATTTAACCGAGCCGCGCCTCGCCCAGAGTGCCACAACTCAAGGCGCTACGGCCCAAACGCTGGCCCCTACCCCGTCAGCTCAAGGTCAGGCCGCCCCTAGCACTGCTACCTCCCAAGGTACAGCGAGCGCGCAAGCAATGCCGAGCAGCGCTGCCACCACCGGCAGCGCCCTGCCCGCGGGCGCCACTGCGTCTGCCCAAGCGGCGCCAAACGTCGGCAGCGCGCCAATGCCCAACGCGGCCACCAATCTTACCGGCACTATGCCGCAAGGTGCGTCACCGCGCGCTGACAGCGCTGCGCTGGGCACCGCCTCCAACGTCAAGGTGGGCGCTTTAGGCGGCGTCAGTGCCACCGCCCCGAGCGCAGGCGTGAGTGGTATGCCCGCATCTGGCGTAAGCGGCACCGCGGCAGCGTCTGCAGCAGCGCCAGCCGCGCTCACCGCTCAGGGGAACGCGGCTAGCGCCAATTTAGGCGCGGCGACGACTTTGGGGCTTGATGAAGAATCGCTCCAAGATGAAATCATCAAGAACGTGATGCGCACTGTGCCGTCCGATGACTTAGATGAGTTTAATCTGCGCTCCGGCCAGCCGCTGTCAGGCGTCATTGCCGATACCGACTTGACCGCGGAGCCAAGCGTCAGCGCCATGCCGCAAGCGCCTAGCTCCAGCTTTAGCGCCCTTAATCCAAGCCCTGAGGCGGTGGTACCGCGCGAGCGCACCGCCGGAGCCGCGGGCGTTAGCGTGGGACAAAATGCCCCGATCCCAGAGCAAAGCGTAGTTAAATCCTACGAAGCTCCGGCCGAGGGCGGCTTACTGCGCCGCTTAGCCTCGCTCTTTGGACGCAGCTCAGCCCCGAGCGCACCTGCTGAAACGCCGGAAATTGCCCAAGGTCAGAGCGCAAGCGTGGTCGCAAGCACCGTGGACGACTTAAAGCGCGCCGCAAGCCGCGCAGATCAGCCAAGTACGTTGCGCGCTAACTCTTTAGACCAAATGGTAGCGCGCCTGACCCAAGCTGCAAGCGATAGCAGCCTCCCGGCGCCGATGCAGCAGCAAGCGCGCAAGCTGATGGCGGCGTTAGAAAACCCGGTTTCGGACTTACACACGGTCAGCAATTGGCTCAACTTTGTGACCGGACCGCTTGCGCCTAGCTCTTCGCAAGCCTTAGCGCTGCACCAATGGGCCTTTATGCTCTTGTGCATTCGCTTTGAGCAAATCGGCCGCAACGTCGATAAGTTCTTAAAGCAGCAGGGTAAGGTCGCAGCCGGAAACGCGCCTGACTTATTGGAAGAGCTCGAACCGGCGCTGCGCGAGGCCAAGGACGTGGCCAAGAGTCTGCGCAGCTCTAAGGGCGATAGCAGTGCCCGCATCAGCTCCCAGCTCTTGGATGACACCATGGGGCAAATCGAGCGCCTGCAGCACAATATGCAGCTCACCGCCCCGGACCAAGTGCTGCCGCGCGCCATTCCGCTGCCGCCGTTCTATCGCGGGGGCAAGGAAGGCTCGCTCAGTGCGCGCCGTGAGACCGAGGACGATGGCTCCAAGAGCTGGCATTTGGACTTCAACTTTGATCTGGAGAACCTAGGACCACTTGAGGTCAAGGTGAAGCTGCACTTCCCTGATGTCCAGATGTCCTTTATCGTTGAGCGTCTTGAGACCTTACAAAAAGTGCAAAGCCTGATGCCTGAGCTCAATCAACACTTAGCGCAAATGGGCCTGCACGCCAAGGGCTCCAACGCGCGCTTGGGCCACATCACGCCCCCTGTGACCACGAGCCCTGATTTAGGCTCACATTCGGGCTTCCGCTACGAAGGCTCAAGCTTTACCACCAACGCCTAAGCCTCAGCCTCCGCCTCAGCCTAAGCCTCAGCCTAACACTCAGCTCAATCACCCCCAAAGGAGATCCCATGTTTGCGCGCAACTTTAAAGCCCTGCACCAAGCCGAGCGCCCTAAGATCTTAGAGGCCGTGGGCATCAGCTACGATGAAGACCTCGATGCAGCCCCAGTGGTGTCCTCCAAGGGCGAAGGTGCCATGGCCGACGCCATTGTGGCCATGGCCCAAGAGCTGGGGATCTACGTCCATAAGGACGAGCGCCTGCTGCAAGAGCTCAAATGCCTCAAAGAAGGCGAGGAAATTCCGCGCGAGCTCTTCGAGGTCATCGCGACCATCCTAGCCTTTAGCTACATGCTCCAAGGCAAGACCCCACATGCGTGGACCCGCCCGGACGGCTCGCGCGCCATCAATATCAACGCCTAAACAGCCTAAACAGCGTCGTCTCAGCCGCCCAAGCAGCGTCGCCTCAGCCGCGACGCCTCAACCGCAACGCCTAGAAAATCCCCAAGAGCTCGTCCTCAAAGGAATCAGCTTGGCGCTCAACCGAGTTGGCGTTGCTTGGAGCGGGGCGCGCCCCGGCATCCGGCACCACCGGATCGTAGTCAGGTGCCCCTGAGTCCTCAACACGACTGTCTTGTAACGCGCTGGTATCGGGTGCGTTGATGCCGGTGCGGTTCAGGCTCCCCGGCGCTGCCGGGATAAAGCCTGAGCTTGGGTTGATGCCCGGGTTACCCGTGCCTTGGTTCTGGCCTGGGCCCTGACCTTGACCCGGCCCCGGCTGAGCATGGTGGTTTAAGGCGCCGGGAGCTGCCGGGAAGAAGCCTTGCTCTTGCTCACTTGCGGGCACCATGCCGCGAGTTTGCGGGGCAATACCTTGGTAGATGCCCTGCGTGTCCCCCCAGGCTTGAGACTGCGCCTGCTGCTGCAATTGCGCCGCATTAGGGTCAACATAAGGCAGCTCTTGGTAGCCGGGCTCACCAAAGTTATTGCACTGCCTAATGTACTGGATGCGATCTTCACGGGCCGGGAAGCGCTCCATGCCCGGCTCGTCGCAGCCATTGGCTAAGACATTGCCGTCGCGATCGAAATTGACGTAAATAACGCCTTGCGGGCGCTTTAACTCCAAGGAGTTAACCCCACGCTCTTGCAAATAGGCGCCATACAGGCGCATCGCGCCGTTGGAGCCATAGAGGCCGGTCGACTTATTGTTGTCGTAGCCCACCCAGACTGTGGTGATTTCGTCCGAGTCCATGCCCACGGTCCACGAATCGCGATTGTCATTGGTGGTACCCGTCTTAGAGGCGATCGTCACGCCCGGGAACATCTGGCCGATACGCCGTCCCGTGCCCGAGCGCGTGGCCTCAGTCATACCGTAAATGGCCAAATAGGTATCGCGAGGATCCAAACTGCGAGGGGCACGGTTGGAGCCGCGCTGGTAGACGATCTCGCCATTTTTGACGATGGTACGCAGCGTAGTTAAGTTGCGGTAGATACCCTCTGTTGCCATACCCACATACATCGCATTGAGCTCATAAGGTGAGAACTCGGGAGTTCCGAGCACAATCGACGGATAGAGCGGAATGTCACGGGGATAGCCCGCGGCATGAATGGTCTTGACCACATTATCAAGACCGGCGCCCATACCGATACGCACCGTTGGGACATTAAGGGAGCTGGCCATCGCGCGAATCACGCGAATCGGGCCGCGGAAGCGCTTATCGTCGTTTTGCGGCGCCCAAATATCGCCATTAGGCAGCTTCACCTGGACCGGCTTGTCGTTGACAATCGAGCCTAAGTGATAGCCTTGGTGGAAGGCCGTCAAGTAGACAAAAGGCTTGATCAAGGAGCCAACTTGACGGCGCGAGTCGATGGCGCGGTTATAGCCGTCGTAGTTAGGTTCTGCCGAGCCCACCACCGCGGCAATCTCACCGGTGCGCCAAGAGGACACCACCATCGCCGCCTGCAAGTCCTTGAGCTTGCGCTCCTGTTCAATCGCGGCAATCTCTTGGGTCACTGCCTTTTCTGCGGCAATCTGGGCTTGAGGGTCAAGCGAGGTGAAAATTTTGATGCCATTACCAGATAAGAAGTCCTTACCGGTGCGCTCCTCTTCTTCCTTGAAGCGATAGCCGATTTCGGTCTTGACCAGTCCCATAAAGGCCGGAGTCTTGCGGTAAGTGAGTTTGCCCCGCGGGATCACCTCAATCGGCTTGGCCGCAAGCTCGGCAAACTTTTCCTCACTGATATGACCGCGATTGCGCAGCACTCCTAAGACCGTATTGCGGCGCTCCAGAGCCCGCTCGGGATAACGCCAAGGATCGTAATAGGATGGCCCCTTGATTAAGCCCACAAGCAAAGCCATTTGCTCGAGGCTCAACTCCGAGGCCGGAACGCCAAAGTAGAAGTAGGACGCCAAGCCAAAGCCGTAAATACCAGCATTACCATTTTGGCCTAAGTAGATTTCGTTCATATAGGCCTCGAGCACCTGCTCCTTGCTGTAGCGGTGATCCATCGAAACCGCCATGAAGAGCTCTTTGATTTTGCGCTCGTAGCTACGCTCGTTGGTAAAGAAATAGTTTTTAACCAGCTGCTGGGTAATGGTACTGCCCCCCTCGACCACGCGCCCGGCCATGATGTTTTTAACAAAGGCACGCGCAATCGCGATGGGGTTGATACCAAAGTGCTGGAAGTAGGCGCGATCCTCAACCTCAATTAAGGTGGTGATAAGCTCAGGCGGCACCTCATCTAAGGTAATGAAGATGCGGTCTTCTGCAGGGTTAATTCGGTTGATGCGATCGAGTAGCACCGGATCCATGCGCATATAGGCCAACTCTTGCATGGTATCGGCGTTGACAATGCGCTTGACGCGCTTGTCCTCAAACTCAACCAAGATCGACATCTTAGGCTCATCGCCATCGGGGAAGCTAAACGGACGCTTAATCAGGACAATACGGCCATTATCGCGATTTAACGCGTACTCACCGGACTTACGGGGGCTTGCCACCTCACGGTACTGGAGCAAATTGAGCTCATAGACCATTTGGTCCAGCGACAAACGCTGGTCAGGGTAGAGCTCCAACGGGCGCGAGTAGACCACGGCCGGCAACACCCACTTATCGTCGATTTCGTAATCGTCGACCACCACCGCATCAAAGTAGATAAAGAGCAAACCGGCAAAACCTAAGCCCACGACCATAAGCTTAAGACCAAGCGCGGTAAAGTACTTGATGCCATAGACCAAGCTTTGCCACCACGTACGCTTAGGCAAAAGCCCAGCCTTACGGTCCGCCTTTTCCTTAGCCTGCGCCGCCTTGTGGGCACGATACTGCTCGCGCCAGCGATACAGGAAGTTACCCTCCGTCTCTGCTGCCTCGCTAGCGGCTAAGGCAGCTTGTGTCCCCGCCGGCTCAGAGGCGGCGGCCCCGGCATCCTTCGTCGTATCTTGCGAGGGCGCCGCGGCCGCGCTCGGTGCCGCCTGATTAGACGCAGGCACCCGGTCAGGAGCGCCGCTTGCCTCAGCTGCCTCACCCTCAGCTGCTGCGCCCTCAGAGACCGGGGCAGCCGGAGCCGGGGCAGCGGGGCGCGCTGCGGACTGCGCCCTCAGCTCAATGTGCGCTGCTTGCGGGGATTGCGGCTGCGCCGCGCTGAGGTCCGAATGCGAGTTGGGACTCTGGGGCTGCGCCGAAGCCGGGGCTAATTGCTGCGCCACAACTGCGGGCTCTGCTGACTGGGCGGACGCGGCGGGCTCTGTCGGCGTGGCATCAAAATTTGGCATAGGCGGTACCGCGGAGCTGCGATCGCCCTGCGGATTTAAAGGGTCAAATTCATCGACTGCTGAAAAGCTGCCCACGGCTGAGCCTGCAATGGTGTCGGAGCGGCCTTGCGCCGCATCCGGGCGCACTGGAGCTCCGCCCCCGGCTGCGCCCCCTAACTGGGGCGCATCAAAAGTTGGTTCCCGGCGCTCACTCAAACCGTTAGCTGACTTATCGTCATGCATGTTGTGACTCCCCTCATCCCACCGCCCGAAAAAAGCAAGCTCAAGCCCAAAGCGATCCCAATGCGCAGCAAGCGGCCTTAGCTTAACCACTATCTCGTTAGAGCGCAGCACGCCCCCTAAGGTTCCAAGTCCCAACTTGCCATTATGGGGCGGCATTATAACAAAGGCCTCTTAGCAC
>DXIF01000092.1 GCA_019113025.1 Candidatus Anaerobiospirillum stercoravium
TCACTTGAGAATCTTTGGTAAAGCCAAGGGGTGGGCTTGCTTGCATAATGGCACGCAGTAAACGACCAATTGGTTCAGCCGCCCTTTTAGGGGCGGACGCCATCGTGGTCGCGCTAAATTTAGAGGTGAAACATGCAGGCTTTTGAATACTACTCGCCCACCAAGCTCGTTTTCGGTCTGGACTGCATCAAGGACAAGCTCAGCGCTGAGATTAAGTCCCGTGGTTACAAGAAGGTCTTAATGACCTACGGCGGGGGCAGCATTAAGCGCAGTGGCCTTTATGACTTGGTGCAAGCTGAGCTCAAGCAAGCAGGCTGCACCGTCTTTGAGTTAAGTGGCATTGAACCTAACCCTCGTGTTACCTCGGTGGATGCCGGTGCTGCTATCTGCAAAAAAGAGGGCATCGACTTAGTCTTAGCCGTTGGTGGTGGCTCGACCATGGATGCCTCCAAGGCTATTTGCGCTGCCGCATGCTATGACGGCGCCTCTTGGGACTTAGTATTAGATAGCTCCAAGATCACGGCCGCACTGCCGTTATTCACCATCAACACCATCGCCGCTACCGGCTCGGAGTACGACTCTGCGGGTGTTATCACCAATTTAGAGACCAAGGAAAAGCTGCCTATTGGCAGCGTGCTGCTGTGGCCTCAGGTTTCGTTCCTAGATCCAAGCCTGACCTATACCGTACCTGCTAATCAAACCATTGCTGGTACCTGCGACATGATGAGCCACTTCTTTGAGGCTTATTTTGTGCGCAACTTATCGCCGATTGCTCAAGGTGTGATTGAGGCCGCCGAGCGTATTGCCATTGCCAATACCCCAATTGCACTTAAGGATCCAACCAATTACGAAGCTCGCTCTAAGCTCTTATGGGCCAGCACCTTAGGTTGCAATGGCTTTGCCACCTTAGGAAGCTCCGCTACCATCTTCCCATGCCACGCGATTGAGCATGAGGTCAGCGCCTACTACGACATCACTCACGGTATTGGCCTTGCTATCTTGACTCCACGCTTACTGCGTTTTTGGCTCGAGAAGGATCCATCGGTGGCTCCGCGCTACATCGATTTAGCCTGCAATATCTTTGGTCTCAAGCGCGAGAACTATGGCTCGGAGGCTGAGTTAATTGAGGCCGGTCTCAAGTCCCTAGAGGACTTCTACGCTTCCTTAGGCGTACCAAGCGGTTTAGGTAAGCTAGGCATCACCAACGAGCACTTCAAGGCCATGGCGGAGCACATCAAGACCCATTGGATTGCGTCCTTTGATGATTGCTTTGTCCCAATGACCACGGACGATATCGTCACCGTCTTAGAGCGCTCTTTATAAAAGATAAGAGGCCGGGCCATGCTGTACACACAATTAAACAATGGCGTTGAGATGCCGCTCTTGGGCTTTGGGGTGTTCCAAATCCCCGATCATGCCCAGTGTGAGCGCGTCCTCACTGACGCCTTAGGCGTAGGCTATCGCTTGGTGGACACCGCTCAGGCTTACTTCAACGAGGAAGCTGTGGGCAAGGCGATTAAGAACTCGGGCGTGCCGCGCGATCAAATCTTCCTGACCTCGAAGGTCTGGATTAGCAATGCCGGGGATCAGGCCGCCGCCGCCTCGATCGATGAGTCGCTGCGCAAGTTGGGCACTGATTACCTCGACTTAATGCTGATTCATCAGCCTTTTGGTGATTATTACGGCACCTATCGGGCCTTAGAGCAGGCCTTAAAGGACGGCAAGTGCCGCGCTATTGGTCTGTCCAACTTCTTTGCAGATCGCTTGGTCGACCTGTGCCTTCATGTCGAAGTGATGCCGCACGTTAATCAAATGGAGACCCACGTCTTCCAGCAGCAGGCAACGTTACGTCCGATTTTGGGCGAGTATAAGATTGCGCTTCAAGCTTGGGGCCCACTGGCTGAGGGTAAAAACAACTTCTTCCAGCAGCCGGTCTTAACCGAGATTGGGGCCAAGTACCACAAGAGCGCCGCGCAAGTGGCGTTACGCTTCTTAGTCCAAAGCGGCATCTCGGCCATTCCTAAGGCCAGCTCACGTGAGCACATGGAGCAGAACTTTGCGCTCTTTGATTTTGAGCTCAGTGCCGAGGACATGACTCAGATTCAAGCCTTGGACGGTGGTCAGAGCTTATTTTGCAATCACAACGACCCAGGCTTTGTTAAGGCCTTAAGCGGGCTTAAGGCCTAAAACGGCTTTAACCGGTAAGCAACGCCGGGCCAATACGGTAAGCGACACCGGACGGATCCGGTACGCTGAGGTCATTGTGGCACTTAACCAGCGCAGCGTTGGTAATGCCCGTTGCTGCCATCATGTATGAGGAGAGCGCGTCCGCTCTGAGCCATCGACTTGGGGTACCAAGATTAGGGAACCAGTTTGGAGGCTCGGGGCGGGCGCCACGATGACAATGAAGTTTGTAACCAAGACCTTATTGAGCTGTGCTTTGTGTGCCGTCAGTGTGCTGGGTGCAGTCAGTGCTTATGCTGCTGCGCCGCAACAGGCGGCTGTCGTCTACTTCACGCTGCTGCACAACCGCGAAGGTGGTGATGTCAATGGGGTGGGCAATACCCAGCGCATTGCGCAGGAAATCGCTACCCAGACTGATTCCCAGCTGATGGAGATCAAGGTCGCCCAGCTCTATCCACCAACTTACAATCAGACGGTCGATTTAGGCCAAGAGGAGCTCAATAACAACGCTCGTCCCGCCTTAGCCGCCGATGGTAACCCTGATGTCTCCTCCTATCAGGATATCTACTTAGGCTTCCCTAACTGGTGGGGCAGCTACCCTCGTGCCGTCGCCACTTGGATGGATGGCCAAAACTTAGAGGGTAAGAACCTCTACATCTTCATCACTCATGGTGGCAGCCGCTTTGGCGACGCTCCGTATGAGTTAGAGTCGGCCTTACCTAATACCAAGATTCACCGCGTCATCGCGGTCAACGACCGTGACTGCCGCGGTATGGACAATGAGGAGCTGGCCGAGACGGTCGCCGCGGCCTTAGCTGAGCTCGAATAGTTACCTGAATTATAGCGGCCAATGCCCCGTCCGTGAGGGCGGGGATACGGCCGCAACTTTTTTAGTTAACAAGTACTTTTGTTTGTGCTATCATATTAAAAGATGTATGTCAATCATGGGAGAATTCTTCGGAGAATTCTTCTTAGGTATTGCTAAATCCGTTCTGGAGGGGTATGTCATATTTTGCCTTCACATACAGGTTAAAGCCAACTCCAGCTCAGGCTGTTGTGTTGAATAACGTTGTTGGATGCGTACGCTATTCTCACAACAAAGTGCTCGCCGATGCCAAAGAAGACTATCAAGAGTCCTTGAAGAATTAGAGTCTAGACTCATTTGGGGTGAGGCACGTACTTATAAAGAAGCTCAAGCCATTACGTCAAGGAAATCCGTAGGACGAGCTGCTTTATCCCAAAATCTTACACGCCTTAAAAAGGAGC
>DXIF01000093.1 GCA_019113025.1 Candidatus Anaerobiospirillum stercoravium
GTGGTGTTGCTATTTGCAAAGTGATGTGGTGAAATTCAAAACCATTGATGGGGAGGCTTGTTCTAGCAAGGGCTGGAGCGCGTTTCCCGCGGCTGAGACCACTTAAGCTACCTAGGTTAGGTCAGCTTGAGGGTGGGGATGTTCTCAGTTGAGTTAGTTTCGTTTTGAGGCATCGCGGGCCAACGATCCTAGGCTCGCGCTCTGCGGTTTATGACGGTGAGCTCTGATGATGAGGAGCTGCCTTCTTAACCATCAACCCTTTCACCACATGGGGCAAGGATCACTTAGGTCTAGGTCTTATCTTTTTAGCGCCTAGGTCTGACCGAGGTGCCTTGAAGGTATCCTCCACTACCATTCATTATTCTTTAGCTAGGAGGCGGCGTTTCCACCTGATTTTGCTGGTGTCCGCGCCGATTTATTGGATGAACAAGTCTGCACTTATCGAGCAAATCGCAAAGCGTTCTGAGTTACCAATCAGCCAGTCCCGTAAGGCTCTGGATGCTATCTTAGAGACCATTACCGAGGCTTTAGCCAACGGCGATCGTGTTCAATTAGTAGGCTTTGGTACCTTCAAGGTCACCGACCGCAAGTCGCGTGAGGGCCGCAACCCTAAGACTGGTGAGGTTATCCAGATCCCAGCTTCCAAGACCCCATCGTTCACCGCTGGCGCTGAGTTAAAGAAGTCGGTTAACGGCCGCGACTAATAGCTCCTATTAGTCTTAAGACTCAGAAAGAGGCAGCGCTTAGCGCTGCTGCCTGCTCTAGCAGGCATCGCACCAAGGGCAGAGACCGCACGGTCTCTGCCCTTGGTGCATTTGGGGAGAGCGTTGCGTGATCCTCGAAACATTTTGCTTGAGTGAAGTGAGCGCTAGTGCACAAAAAGCTAAGCGGGGCTTGGTGCGACGCTGTATTGCTAGGTCAAACCATCTAAAATAGGATTGATTCACATCTGCCGGGCGGCGGGCCTTTCATTGGTTGTGAGTAGTACGTGACGAGGCTGCCGAGCATGCTGGTGCTCTCGTGATAAGCAGGCAGATGTTTAGAGACTCGGGTAATTTGCAAGGATTTAGCTATGGCAATTCATGAGCGTGCTGGTACCAAGGCATTGGATTCGGATTTAGTGGACATCCCTCGCCTGATGACCGCTTACTACTGCAACCGTCCTAACCTCGATAACCCAGACGAGCTCGTTTCCTTTGGTACCTCTGGTCACCGTGGTACCTCCCTCAATGGCTCCTTTACCGAAGCCCACATTCTGGCGATTTCGCAAGCCATTGCCGAGTACCGTGATAAGGAGAATATCCGCGGTCCGCTGTTCTTAGGTATGGATACCCACGCCTTATCGCGTGCGGCCTTTGCCACCGCCGTTGAGGTCTTAGGTGCCAATGGCGTTGAGGTCCGCATCGAAAAAGATCAGGGCTACACTCCAACCCCAACCATTTCGCACTCGATCTTAAATTACAACCGCGGCAAGAGCGGTGCGGCCTTAGCTGACGGTATCGTTATCACCCCATCGCACAACCCACCAACCGACGGTGGCTTCAAGTACAATCCAACCGACGGTGGCCCGGCGGGCACCGAGATCACCTCGTGGGTGCAAGATCGCGCCAATGAGCTGTTAAAGAACGGCCTGCAAGGGGTTAAGCGTGTTGAGTTCCCACAGGCCTTAAAGCTGCCTAATGTCCAAGAAGTCGACATGCTCGAGGACTATGTCAACGACTTAGGCTCGGTCATCGACTTTGACGCCATCTCCGGGGCTGGCCTTAAGTTAGGGGTGGATCCATTAGGCGGTTCGGGCCTGTTCTACTGGGATCGCATTGCCGACAAGTACAAGCTCAACATCAAGGTTGTCAACTACAAGGTTGACCCAACCTTCTCCTTTATGTGCTTAGATAAGGACGGCAAGATCCGCATGGACTGCTCGAGCAAGTATGCTATGGCCGGTCTCATCGCCTTAAAGGATGACTTTGATATCGCTTGGGGTAACGACCCAGACTACGACCGTCACGGCATTGTGTGCCACTCGGGCCTGATGAACCCTAACCACTATCTGTCGGCGGCCATCAACTACATCTACACCCACCGTCCTGATTGGCCACAAAACGCCATGGTGGGCAAGACCGTAGTTTCCTCGTCGATGATGAACCGCGTCGCCGAAGGCTTAGGCCGCAAGGCTTACGAGGTCCCAGTGGGCTTTAAGTGGTTTGTTCCAGGCTTATTTGACAAGTCCTTAGCCTTAGGCTGCGAGGAGTCGGCGGGCGCTTCGTTCTTACGTAAGAATGGCGAGGTTTGGACCACCGATAAGGACGGCATCATCGCCGCACTGCTCTCGGCTGAAATCTTAGCCGTCACCGGCAAGGATCCATCCGAGCACTATCAGGCTCTGACCGAGAAGTATGGCAACCCAGTCTACAATCGCGTTGACGCCCCAGCCAATACCCAGCAAAAGGCAGTCTTAAAGAAGTTAGACCCAGCTGCGGTCGAGGCTGAGACCTTAGCCGGTGAGAAGATCCTCCAGAAGCTGACCACCGCCGCTGGTAACGGCGCTGCCATTGGCGGCTTAAAGGTGGTCACCGAGAACGGCTGGTTTGCCGCACGTCCATCGGGCACTGAGAACATCTACAAGATCTACATGGAATCCTTCAAGGGCGAAGATCACATCAAGCAGATTGAACAGGAAGCCACTGAGATCGTTGACGCAGCCTTAAAGAAGGCCGGTGCCTAATCCTGCCCGCGCCTGAATAGATAGGGCCGTCGGCCCGCTAGCTTCAGGCCGGTTATAAGATAAGAAAGCCCATCTTGAGGAACTCTTGAGATGGGCTTTAACTTTTTGGGAGCCGGGAAGCTCCCTTTTTTAGCGGCGCATTGTCAGCTACGCCGCTAAACTTATTACCCCATTGCCCCACCGTCTGTGCTGCTGCGCGGGGCGCCGGAATAATCTGTGAGGTGCCAACCCATCCGAAAAGGCCGCACCCATGGGATAACATCGCCCGGGGCGCTGTTTTCTTGAATCGCGCCCATTGAGGTTAACCAGCGCTGGGCACAAAAATAAGCGCAGGCGGCTGCAACTGAGCTCAGCTCAGTTGGGTGCGCTTATTAGTCGCGTGCGCTATGGCCGCGGCAAGAAGCTTGGCGCACCGCGCGGCGCAAGCCCCCGCCGCCCGCCCCAGCGTGGGCGACGGCGCGCGGCAGCGCGGACGGAGGCGCAGGCTATCCGTGCCGGAACTGGGCGCGGTAGGCCTGAGGCGAGAGCCCGGTTTCTTTTTTGAACAAGCGGCTTAAGTGATGGGGCTGGGCAAAGCCCATCTCCCAGGCAATCGAGCTTATGGTCGGGGTGGGATCGCTTAAGCGCTGCTTAATGTAGTCCACGATAAAGTGGTGGATGTAGGAGAGCGCGCTGCGCCCGGTTTCCTTTTTGATCATATCGCCTAAGTAGTTGGGTGAAAAGTGCAGCTGCTCGGCACACCATGCCACCGTGGGCAGCCCTTGGGTAGTGGGCTTATCGCTGTGAAAGTAATCGCTCATCAGGGCCTCAAAGCGCGCGAGGGTGTCGCAGTTGAGCTCATGGCGCGAGTTAAATTGGCGCAGGTAATAGCGGCGGCAGTGCTCTAAGAGCTGCTTAAGCAAGGCGATGGCTGCTTCATGGGTGCGCGCGGCGCTGCATTGCTGCATCAGGTGCACGATGGTGGTCAGCTCGGCCGGCGCCAGATGCAGCGCCTCATTGCTGCTGTAGGCAAAAAAGGAGTAAGGCTTGAGGAGTGACTGGGGCTGCTGGGTGTAGCTCAGCTCCGGGGTAAATAGCAGCGCTAAGCCCTCCGGGTTCTCTGTGACCTTACCATCGTCGATGCCGACCACTTGGCCCGGAGCTACGAACACCAAGCTCCCGGCTTGGTAGTCATATTGGGTGCGCCCGTAGCTTAAGGGCCCATAGTCTTGGGTCTTGAGGTAGATGCCGTAAAACCAAAAGCGCTTGAGCTGATGACGTAGGTGCTTAACTTGAGCAAAGTCGAGCAAGGCCCAAGTCTTGGCCTCCGGTGCGGGCAGCCCCAAGACGCGGTAATAGACGTCAATTGTCGCAAGATCGCAGATATAAGCCATGGTGACCTCCTAAGCTCGTACCCCCATTTTAGATCGCACTTGGTGAAGAAATCGGCTGTCCCCGGGCCAAAGCCCTGAAACCACGCCACTCCATCCCATCCCATCCCAGCTCATCCCTAACCTTACGATCATGAGAGATCTGTAATTTGGGTATGGTGGTGCGCGCCGCCAAAGCTGACAATACGCAGAGTAGCGCAGGATGTCAGCTGCACCACAGTGGAGGTGAAATGCGAATATTAGGTTTTTTAGGGTTAAGGATGTGGTCAGCGCTATGTCGCCTGCTGGCTTGGGCGCTGGTAATGTTGAGCTTATTAGGAGGGGCAACCGTCATGGCCAGTGACACCAAGTTTACTCAGGAGAGTACTATTGCTGAGGTGTTGGCCGCGCCCGAGTTTAAGGGCTACGCGCGCTATCTCTTGCCCTTAGAGCTGGGCTATGACGCAGACATGGAGCTCTCCCACGTCGGGCAGCTGTTGCCTTACCACCGTGGGGTCGATCCGCAGGCAGCGGTGGGTATCCTCAACCTGTTGTCACAGCGGGCGCAGTCGGGGGAGCAGATCTATTATCCCTTAGGCCCGCAAGATACCGGCGTATTTGTCTTTAAGGGTAAGCCTCATGCGCCGACCGCGCTCATCGCCGCAGGCGGAGGCTTTGCCTATGTCGGCTCGATTCACGAGGGCTTTCCCTACGCGCTCTACCTCAATCACTTAGGCTACAACGCCTTAGTGCTGCAATATCGCACCGATAGCGGCTCCAGCGCCTGCCAAGACCTGATGGCCGCGATCAATTTCATGTTTGAGCATGCTCAAGAATTGGAGCTTGACCCTGAGGGCTATGCCTTAATTGGCAGCTCGGCCGGTGCGCGCATGGCCGCCGCGGTGGGGGCGGCGAGCTCCGAGAGGGCGCACCCGGCCGCGGCCGTACTCATGGCCTATACCGGCTATAGCGAGGTCAGCGCCGCCGATCGTCCCACCTACATGGTGTGCGGCAATCGTGACGGCATTGCGCCGTATCGCATCATGCAGCAGCGCGCGGCCCGGTTAAATGAGCTTGGCATCCCCGCACAGTTTGAGTTAGCACCAGGTATGGGCCACGGTTTTGGTTTGGGCACGGGGACCAGTGCCGCGGATTGGCTCAAGCGCGCCGCCGCATTTTGGCAGCAGCAACGTAATAAGTAAGGAGACTACAGCATGCAAGAGCGTAAGTTAGGACAACTCACCGTTTCAGCCATCGGCTATGGCTGCATGGGCTTAAGCCATGCCTATGGCCGTCCCTGTGGGGAGCAAGAGTTTCGCCATATAATTGCGGCCGCGCTGGATGCGGGCATTACCTTCTTTGATACCGCCGAGGTCTATGGCACGCCCGATGACCCGCACCACAACGAAAACATGCTGGGCCAGGTCTTGCCCCAGTATCGCGACCGCATCGTCTTGGCCTCCAAGTTTGGTTTAGGCTTTGACCTTTCGGCGCAGCCGCCGTATCCCTTAGTCCCAAACTCCGATCCCAAGCAGATTAAGGCCGCGCTGGAGGGGTCGCTTAAGCGTTTGCACACCGACCACTTAGACCTGTACTACCAGCACCGGCCCGACCCTAAGGTTGAGCCGGAGGCAGTCGCTACGGTCATGGCTGAGCTCATTCAAGAAGGCAAGATTTTGTACTGGGGCGTGTCGGAGGCGCCAGCTGACTACATCCGCCGCGCGCATCAGGTCTGCCCGATTGCGGCGGTTCAAAACCGCTATTCGATGCTGGCCCGTCACCACGAAGAGCTCTTTCCCCTCTTAGAGGAGCTCAATATTGGCTTGGTCGCCTTCTCGCCTTTGGCCAACGGCATCCTTTCCGGCCAATACAGCGCTGAGTCGAAATTTGACAGTGCCACTGACTACCGCGCCAAGATGCCGCAGTTTCAAGCGCAAAGCTACGAGCAAAATCAGCAGCTCTTTGCGCGCCTCACAGAGATTGCCCAAGAGCATAACTGCACCATGGCCCAGCTCTCGCTTGCTTGGGTTATGGGCAAGAGGCCATGGATTGTGCCTATCCCGGGCACGCGCAGCTTAGAGCGCTTACAGGAAAATGCCGGGGCCGCCGCGGTTACCTTAAGCGCGCAGGAAATGGCAGCGATCGACACGGCTTTAGACCAGCTGCCGCATTCGGCCGTGTACGGCGGCGCCGCTATGGCTAATCAGTAAGCAGTAGGCCGGAGCCCGTGCCTTGCGGCGATAAGCGCTCAGTTGCGGGCACTTGGCACTTTGCAGATACAAGGCACTGTTCAGATGCAAGGCACTTTGTGGGCGCCGGGCACTTAAGTTTGGTCTCTGCTTTCAAGGTCGCGCCTCTCTCAAGGAGTCTCGGCCTTTGTGATTTTGAATGCAGCTTAAGCTGAGCAGAGTTATGGTGGTGGGGGTAGTGATCGGGAAGGTGCGGGAGCATAGACAGGAAGTGCCGTTTTGGCTAAGCTCCAACAGAGATGGCCTCAGCCGCAGGAGGTAGTTATGGCCCTGACCGCAGTACAACTGATGGCGCTGCAGCGCTTGCCGCGCATTGGCAAGAAGACCGCACGCACCATTGGCACCAAGATTTCAGGCTTTATAAGCGACGCTGAGCTCTGCGCCTACTTGCCGCAAGTGCGTAAGGTCAGCTCCGAGCAAGTCAAGGCGGCGCTAGCTGAGGCCAACCTGGTACTTTGCAAAAGCGCTGAGGTTGGCATTGGCTGGGTCGGCTGCTTCGATGCGGATTATCCTGCCTCCTTGCGTGAGGTTAAGTCAGAGGATGGGACCAAGGACGAAAGCCCGGTGGTGCTCTTTTACAAGGGCAATCTTGCGCTCTTAAACCAACCGTCCGTGGCCATTATCGGCGCGCGTGAGGCCGAGCCCGTGGCCTTAGAGCTGGCTAATTATTGGGCTCAGCAATTAGCAGCTCAGGGCTACAACATTGTGTCGGGTTTAGCCTTGGGCTGTGATGCGGCCGCCCATCGAGGGGCCTTAAGCGTTGGCGGTAAAACCACCGCAGTTCTAGCCCACGGCTTAGACAGCGTGTTCCCACCCGTACACCAAGAGCTGGCTGAGCAAATCGTAGCGCAGGACGGCATTCTTATCTCGGAGTACGAGCTGGGTACCAACATCGACGAGCGTGGCTACAGCTTTGTGGCGCGCGACCTAATCCAAGCGGGCATTTCACAGGCGGTGCTGGTAGCTCAAGCGCGCTTCAACGGCGGATCGATGCACGCCTCGTGCGCTGCGGCCAATGTAGGCAAGCCAGTCTTGGTCGGCTCCTACGACGACAAGCTCAATCAAATCGCAGCCACAAGCGGCAACCGCAAGCTGGTACAAGAGTTTGGCGCCCACTATCTGGGCGCAGCCAGCCCAGAAGAGCTCAAGCGTACTCTCGAGAGTATGGGGATCGGACCCAAGATGCCTGAAGACAATCTCTTGATCTAACCAGCAACAAGCCTAGCTTCCTTACAGTTAAAGCTGCAATAAAAAGGAGCCAGCACCTTGCGGTGCAGGTGTCTAGGAATCCGAAGTCAAGGCATCAGGCCTTGATCTGTAGCAGGTGCGCCATAGCGTGCGTAGCGGCTAAATTCTGGTTAAAACCGCGATTTGCTCTGGGTGGTCGATGTCCAGTTTGTAGTCCGGAAAAGCAAGCATGAAGGCAGGTCCTAAGGTCTCATCCCCCTTAGAGACCACCTTGACTAAGTTATGCATAGTGAAGCGGCCGATCTTGGCTTTGCCTTCAACCCCTTCATCGCAGATGAGCATGGCAAATGCTCCCTGATTAGAGGTCATATTGTCAGCAGGCAAGATCTTGAGGTTTGGGTAGCTTGGCTTGAGCTGCTTGTTAATTTGATCAATCAGCTTCTGATGGCCAGCCGGTATGATCAAGGTCATCTTGCGCTCATGCATGCTGCTTGGTTCGAGCCCCATGCTTTTGCAGAGTGCCTCAACTAATGCCTCAGTAGTCGCAGTGGCCGAAACCATGGTAAAGCCTCGGTGCTCTTTGCCCTCTATTTCATTTCTGATATATGAGCGGAGTGTGGCAAGTAACTCCTTTTGAAACCAAGAGTCGGCTGCTCTTTGAACATTTATATCGACTGGTTTGGATTCACTTGAGGATAGATCGTTAAGCACCTCGAAGCGAAGGTTTGGTTCCGGAAAGTCAGACGGCGTTATGGCTATTGTAAAGCGCTTGGCCCACGCCTCAGTATTCTCTTGATTAATCTCAAGCGTTGCGAGTGGTTGGTCTATCATTAAGACCTCCTTAGAAAATGGTGGCCTATTTAAAGAAAGTGCATTTATAAGCGGCTACACAACTTTGGGGCTGATAAGCTCTGCCTGCCATATGCGGCCAAATTGATCTCCTAGGTTATGTTTTGACGCAAAAACTGTATCGAGCCATAGCTAAGAGTGGATTACGCTTGGCGTTGCTTTGCTCCAAAGTGTTGCGATCGCTTCTAAATGCAAAAAGACGCCAGCCCCGTTGTGGGAGCGGGCGCCTTGTTGGCTTAGGTCTGGGACATCATGTTCCTGACTGCCACAAGGACGCAGCGCGCCCGGCGCGCTGCGTCTTAGGTGTTGGCTGTTTGGATATGGGGCGAACTGTTAAGCCCCATACCCTAGAGCCAGTTCCGCTGCTTGCCTCTTAGAAGGTAAAGCGAGCGTTGGCTTGGACGCCGTACTCGTTGGCATTGCTGGCACCGGTGTAGTTGAGGCCTAAGCCTAAGCTGAAGCCACCGGTTTGAGCGGAGATACCAACGGTCGCACCGTAGGTGAAGGTGTCTAAGACTTCAGCGCTGCTGGCGAAGCTTAAGTCACCGAAGCCGTTATC
>DXIF01000094.1 GCA_019113025.1 Candidatus Anaerobiospirillum stercoravium
TTTTTTTTTTTGCCCGTATTCTCGTCGCGCGGCGTTAGTTACCATACTGTTTTGTCTGATGCGTTTTTACTGGATACCGCGCATCTTAATCTGACAAAACGCAGCTGAGTTAGGCACCCCACCTGCACTCACTGGATCAAATGGAACGAATACCAAAAGGAAGATACCAAAGATCAGCGGCGCGCCGGGGCAGAACGCCCCAGGCCTGGGGTAGGACACCTCAGACGCCGAGGCAAGACGCCTCAGACGCTGAGGTAGCCCCTCCTCAGGCGCCGGGTCTTGTCGGCCGCGCTCTTGCGCCCCCAAGGCTGATGGGCATAGCACTCAGGGCGCGCGTTAACGCCGACCTCTCATAGGGTGCGCCCTGCCGGACGCTAGCACCAGGACGAGCTCGCTTCTGCCCCGCTCCTAAACTGCGCCCTCGGATATCATAGGGTGAACCTAACCTCCCTCACCGGGCTCATTTCGTCTCCACTTCGCTCTAACTCTTTAGCTGCATCCGCTTTAGCCCCCAGCTCAATTCGTCCGCTCTCGTCTCTATCTTAAGCCCCACTGCCCGAACTTGCGCCGTGCGCCTCAGGCAGTACGGCTCAAGACGCGGTGCGTCAAGGCTGGGAGCTCACTCATACCAAAGGAAATCACTTAATCGTGCGTAACTCAAATCACGCCATTAAGTTCTTACTGGCCCAGTACCGCGCCATCTTCAAGCGCGCCTATATCAAGGGCCTAGCCTCCGCTGTGCTCTTGACCGCAGGCCTTGCCGCCGGTCAAGCCCAAGCCGCAACCGATGCTTTAACTGACGCCACGAAGCTCCCACTTAACAGTGGCGATCAAGTCTTGATCGACGGCTCGACCACCCCAAACGACAACAAATACGATGCCCTCCAAATTAGCGGTGGCACGCAATCGTTTAACGGTACCATTACCATTTCTAGTGGCACGGCCAAAGGCAGCGGCAACTACTTCAAGGGCAGTTCGGAGTTAAAGATCACCGGTGACGGTACGATTACCATCAAAACGGCTGACACCACTCAAGGTTTAGCCATTATCGGCAGTGGCAACAATACCACCTCGCTTGATATCGGCACGATCAACCTCAACCAAGGTACGCTGCTGGTCACAACCAACAAAGACAATGGTGGTAATGTCAGCGCCGCGGCTGACATCGTAACCGTAGGCACTGCCACCGCAGCGACTCAAGAACGTACGGCGCTATTAACCTTACGGGCTAACGCTGACGGCAAAACCGTAACCTTCGGCAACGAGAACTCCGACATCACCGTCAATGGCAATGGCCGCCTCGATCTTGAGGCTACCTCAGGGAGCATTACCATTTCAGGTGCGGCCCTGACCTTAAATAATGGCGCCTTCATGCTGACCACGAACAGTGGGGGCAAACTTAATACGAGCGGCACCATCTCGGTTGACACCTATACGATCAACAGTGACGCCAGCCACGTTATCTCAGGCTCCGACAGCAAATACGTCACTGAGATCTTTAACGGTCAAACCGCCAACTTCGCAGGTAACCTCCTGATTGCCTCGGGCAACACGTGGCAGCTTGAGCCTACGATTCCAGCTAAGGAAGCAGAGCGCGTTTCAGGTGCCGGCTTTGTCACCTTAGCGGATGGCTCCAATACTGTAGTTGGGGGCACTATCACCGTAAATAGCGGTACTTTAACCGTGGCAGAAGGTGCCAAGCTCCATGCCTCTGGTACCGCTGGCGTCATTGAAGTCTTAGACGCATCTGATACCTCCGATAGTGTTTTAACCATTAGCAGCAACAACTTAACCCGCTTCTTAACCGGCAAGGACACGGCGGACTCAGGCAGCACCTACACTGAAATTAAGGCAGATGGCACCTTAGGGGAGGCCAATAAGGCCACGGGCGCCAGCGGCGCAATCGTGCTCTCCGGTGGCCGCTTAGAGCTGACAGACACGACTCCGATTGAGTTAAATACGTTCAGCTTCAAGGCCATCGACGGTACTGATGGTACTAAAGGGGTCATCTCCTTTCATTCGGGCTCGGCCAACACCATTTACGCTCAGGACTTGGTGCTCAAAGGCCAACTTAAGAGTGGCGATGATACCATCAGTGCCAATAAGAACCTGTGGCTTGAGTCCCACACGCTGACTTTAGGTGACAGCTCGAAACAAGACCGCGACTGAGCAGCACATTTTTATGAATTAGCGTCCCCTCGTTATTTTAATATTGGTTAGCATAGGCTAACTAACTACGAGGGGATGACATACGCGATAACCTGATTTCTTTGCTTGCGAGCAGCCTACATTTGGCTGTAGGCATTGATTAAATCAACATTTTTCACGCGTTCCTATGTTCTTGCGCCATCAATGAGCTCAATCATAAGGTAAAATCGACTGAAAATGAACTTATGGTGCTTATGCCTCGAACGAGAGAGAGATTAACATGGACTGATGAGCCTAACCCCTCATGCTCTTCAACAATCCTATGGCTAGTACATCCCCTTAAAAACGCCATTTTTAAGGGGACGATAATTCAAGAAAAATTGCTGCTCAGTCACGG
>DXIF01000095.1 GCA_019113025.1 Candidatus Anaerobiospirillum stercoravium
GTGCGACCCATGGGGCGCAGTTGGCCGCGCCCACGCCGCAGCCGCGCGCGAGCTTATGCTCGGTGCTAAGCCGTAACTTTGACCTAAGTTCGATCGTGGCGGCGCAAGGCACCGCCTATAACCCCTTCAACGGTAATTTCAGCGCCGCTGTGGTTGCGCCTGAGGATGAGGACGCCTTTATCGCGGCGCTGCATTTGGGCAAGATTAGTACGGTCCATCACCACAATCAGCTGCGCAATGAGGTCTTAATGCAGGAGGCGGTGCGCGAGGGCAATCTGGCCAAGCTGCGCTGGGCCAATAGCCTGCCCACCAAGGGTAAGGCGGGCATTTTGGGCCTCACCCCTTTGCGCTCATGGCAAAATCACGCTCATATCAGCAATGTGCTCGCAAGCCGCGCCGCGATCGACGCGGGCATTGCCCCCGAGGAGGCCTATGTCCTCTCGGACAAGCTGTTCTTAGTAGTTGAGCAGCTGACTGACCCGCTGCTTGCCAAGCATATGCGCTTTGTCATTTGGCGCACCTTTACCGAGCAGGTCAAGCAGCATCGCGACGAGTTGGCGGCACGTCAACAGGCGGTAGCGGCATTGAGCGCCGATACGCAAACGGAGCCGGTTTTGGTGCTTAAGGCCCGTTATCTGATGGCTCAGCGCCTGATGGAGCCGCTGAGCTTAGCGCAAATTGCCACGGAGCTTGGCTGCACCCCTGAGCACTTGGCGCGCTGCTTTAAGCGCTATCACCACCAAACGGTGCATGAGTACTTGGTTAATGAGCGCATTAAGCTTGCTAAGGAGCTCTTGCTCGAGAGTAACCAAAAGATTGGCGACATCGCTCAGCTGCTGCAATTTGCTTCGAGCTCGCACTTTGGCGCCGCGTTTAAAGCGCGCGAGCACTTAAGTCCGCTCAAGTGGCGTCAGCTTCATGCCAAGATCTACGAGGGTTAAGGCCGCCATGCGGCGCCCAAAAAACGCGAGCTCAGGCCCATGGACCAAGGGGGACCTTTGGTCGATAGGGCCTGAGCTCGCTTGGGGCGGTCGCGCTGAAGGCAGGTTACTTGAGGGGCCGCTTGAGAGGCCTCAGATGAGGCGCTTTAGATAAGACGCTTCAAAAGCGGCTTAGTCCCAGATCTTGATGGTGTTGGGGCCGACTTTGAGGCCCTCGATTGGGCCAATATGGCAGGCAGCCTCGTCACGGGTTTGGCCTAATAAGTCGTAGTTGACGGTCAGTGGGTTGCCATCCTTGTTCTCGTAGGCGCACTCGCTTAAGCGAGTCTCACCTAAGAACGCGGTGGTGATGGCCGGGAAGGTCAGGTCTAACAGCTCCTGCGGCGCATCGAGCTCGACCATTAAGCCTTGCTCGTTGCGGTAGACCTTTAAGGCTGGGTCATGCGCGCTGGTAGCCTTCTCTTGCTCGCCGCGGAAGGCCGGGGCATCCTTTAAGTAGGCGTTGTACTTGATGTAGACCGGATCCTTGATCAGCTTAAAGCAGTCGATGTCTTCACGAGCATACTTCTTTTGCAGTTCTTGGAACTCCTCGTAGCCGTTGGAGAACGGATCGTAGAAGGCGGTACCAAAGTGGCACTCTTCGGTGCGTGGGTTGCCCTTACCCACATAGACGTTGCCATAGACGCGATCGTCGCCGCTGTAAACCACGGCAAAGCCGGTGACTGCAGTGGAGTGCGGAGCGTGGTATGGGGTGGCGCGATCTAAGACGTCGATGTGACGGGTAGTGCCGTTGAAGAAGTTGTTAACTAAGGCGGTGCCTTGGGCCACGTTGTCGAAATTGTACTCCGAGGCAAAGATATTGTTAGCGACCAAGCATGGGCCGTGGGTAACTTCGATCATGAGATCACGAAAGTTGTCGTAGAAGACATTGGACAGCACTTGGGTGCCTTGGGCCTCCCAATCAAGCCAGATGCCTAAGGTGCAATCGTGGAACTCATTATGATCGATCTTGACGTCAAGCGCCGCGTGCAGCTTGATGCCCGCGATTTCGTGGCCAAAGAACTCATGCTTCATCGCAATCTGGTAGAAGCGATTGTGGTGAATGTGCGAGCCAATGCAGCCTAAGTGGCCCACCACGCCGTTTTGGCCGCAGTCGTGCATCACGTTGTTATAGACTTCGTGGCTGCCATTGAGATCAAAGCTCCAGCCGCGATTAACGGCCTTGAACACATCCTCTAATTGGTGCTGGTAGCCCGGCTTACGGTTAAAGCGCCAGCTCTCGTTATCGCCGGTGCTAATTTCTTTGCCCAACGACAGGGCTGAGCACTTGGCATCGTGCAGATCGCAATTGCGCACAATCCAGCCCTTGGACCAGTAGGTATCGATCATGCCGCGTTGCACGCCGGTCGGTGGGGCCCATTGGGTTGCCGCTTGGCAGACCTCTAAGCCATCTAAGGTCAGATAGTTGGTGTTGATTTGGCTTGGGGCAAAGCAGCACTCACGCACATTGATCTCGATGGTGTGCGCGCAGAGCTCTTCTTTGGTCAAATTGCCAAAGTGGGCGTAGATGGTGGTATTCTCGGCGTCGACCTCGGCGTGCCAGACCAAGACAGTGCGGGCGGTATCGTGGATCGCCTCTTGCGTGCCCACCCAAGGTGAGCATGGGCCTGCAGTCTTAACCTTAGGGTGCTTGACGTCCTCTAAGTTGACGCACTCATACATTGAGACGCCATCTAAGTAGACGTCGCCGGTGTGCAGGCAGTTAGGCCATGGATCCATCAGCCAATCGCCGCACAGCAAGGTGGCAAACGGATTGGCCCCGGTTGGGTTATGCTCCTTAAAGAAGCGATTGGGGATGATGGCGCGATAAACTGGAACCTCAGCGTCCGTGAACCCGGCCGGTTCCCAAGTCGTGATTTGCTCCGAGCCTTTAATTACGACCTTTTCGCCCGGGGCGGCTTGGTAGGTGATGCGGTTGGTATTGGACTTACCGCCCCAACGGGGCTGGACGGTCTCGCGGTAGACACCCGCGTGAATCATTACGGTGTCACCTGCCAGCGCAACTTGCGCGGCGTGGTTGATGGTGGCAAAAGGCTTAGCAGCGCTGCCGTCGTTGCAATCGCAACCGCAGGCTTGGTTAACGTGGTAAACAGTCATAGACAAAAAAAATCTTTGGAATAAAGCGCGGCGTGGGCGCCTTGCGCTATGGGGCGCTTCACGCTGCAGGGGCCTCGCGCTATGGGGCGCTTCTCGCTGCAGGGCGCCTCGCGCTACGGGGCGCCCTTAAGCTTTGTTGGGCTTTAGCTCAGCTCAAGCTTTAGATCAGATCAAAGCCGTCGCGGGCGAAGACTGGGGTGATCTCAAGTGGAGTTTCGATAGTGACTACTTGGCCGCCGTCGTAGACAGTGCCTGAGTGGATATCACGCCACTTGCTGCCTTGTGGCAGGTAGACCTGCTTGTGGGTTTGATCAGCTTGATAAACTGGAGCGATCAAGAGGCTTGGACCAAACATGTGCTGGTCTTCGTAATCGTAGGTGGCCTGATCTGCTGGGAAGTCGTAGAACATTGGGCGGATGACTGGGGTGCCCTTCTGGTGCGCTTCCTCCATGATCTGCGCGATGTATGGCTTGAGCTGCACACGATAGTTCATATACTTCTTGCAGATCTCATAGACGCGCTCGCCGTAGGAGTAGACCTCGTTGGGGCCACCTGAGCAGCACATAGCGCCGCCGGTGGTGCCTACCGGCTCTTGGCGCGGCTCACGATCGCCGTGCACACGCATAACTGGGCAGAAGGTGCCCCACTCAAACCAGCGCGCGAAGACCTCGCGATAGGCTTCATCATTGGCGTTACCGCCGTGGAAACCGCCGATATCGGTGGTCCACCACGTAATACCGGCAAGCCCCATATTGAGGCCCGCGGCAATTTGATTGCGCATGCTCTCAAAGGTGGTGCCGATATCGCCCGACCACACTAAGGCGCCGTACTTTTGTGAGCCCGCCCAAGCACAGCGCAACAGGTTCAAGGCCTTATCGATGCCTTGCTCGCGCAGGCCATCAAAGAAGGTCTTGGCGTACATCACTGGGTACATATTGCCAATCTGGGCGTTGGAACCTGCATAGTAGCGGAAGTGGTCAAAGTCGTAGATCTTGTACTCAGGCTCAGCCTCATCCAGCCAGAACAGCTTGACGCCGCGGTCAAAGTAATTCTTCTTGGCGACGTTCCAAACGAACTTACGGGCGTCCGGATTGGTGGCATCAAAGTGAATGGTCGGAGCCATGAAGTCCATACCGTATTGGAGGCCGCGCTCGGTGCGAATGAGGTAGCCGCGCTCGTTTAACTCCTTGAAGTTAACCGAAGCGTTCTCAACCGTCGGCCAAATCGAGACCATGAGCTCGATACCCATGGACTTGAGCTCGGCGATCATGCCCTCAGGATCAGGCCAATAGGTTGGGTCAAAGTTCCAATCGCCTTGGTGCTCCCAGTGGAAGAAGTCGCAGACGATGACGTCTAACGGCAGGCCGCGGCGCTTGTACTCACGGGCAACTTCCAATAATTGCTCTTGAGTGGCATAGCGCAGCTTGCACTGCCAAAAGCCCATGGCGTACTCCGGCATCATCGGCACGGTACCGGTGACGGCGGCGTATTGCTCTTCGATCTCAGCTGGGGTGTCACCGGCGCAAATCCAGTAGTCGAGCTTCTTGGTTGAGTAGGCGACCCACTCCGTTAAGTTGCGGGCAAAGGTGACCTTGCCGACGGCCGGATTGTTCCACAAGAAGCCGTAGCCTTGGGTTGAGAGCATGAAGGGAACCGACGCCTGCGAGTTGCGCTGCGCCAGCTCCAAAGTGCAGCCCTTTAAGTTGAGGTATGGCTGCTGGTACTGACCCATACCGTAGATTCGCTCGCTTGGGTTCGGCTCAAAGCGTGCGGTTAACTGATAGTCGCCGCCGCGATGGGGCATAAACTCGCGCCCCACAATCTCAAGGGCACTTAAGTCCTTGGAGTGGCCATCTAAGCGATTGCGAGCAAACTCCTCTAATAACAGCTTGCCCGTCTTGGTCTCATAGAAAACGATCTTACCGCCTGCAGTAATCTCCGCGCGGATCTTGCCGTTGCTAATCGAGCCGCATGGTACCTTGATCAGGCGCTCCCCGGGGAAGTTGGAGACCACGGTTTGCTCTTCAAACCAGGTCTTGATCTCGCAATTCCCAGCGGCAGCGGCCCCCGCGGCGCGATATTGAGCAGGAACCTCTTCACTCAAAGCGTAGTCGGCATCATTCATGTCATAGCCCATCATGACCGAGCGCACGCGCAGGGCGTTTTGCCCCCACGGCTCGATGCAAGTGGTCTGGCCTTCAAAATAACGGTACAGCTTACCGTCCTTAGCTTCGATAATTCCTGCCATCGACAAATCCTCATACCTAGACAGCACTACAGACAGCACCTAAAGTCGCACCCGCGGAAAATCGCTTCTGCGCGGGATTGCTCCGGCGGGGGAGCGCCCCCGCAGTTTCGGCGCTGGGTGCTATCTTATCCGTAACCATTAGGTAAAAGTGTGCTCGGGCACGACATTAAGTGAAAAGCGTGACCAATGTCAAAATGAAAAGGTAAAACAACGAGGGAGCATCGCCGTGGGGCGAGCGCAGCTCTAACTTCGGGCGTCAGATTGCAAGCGTGCTCAAACTATCGCGCAAACGATAGCGCGCGCCGTGCTGGGGCACAAGGCTTGTGCTAGATTAGCGCCCGGTGCGTGGCCTAAGGGCAAGTTATGAGGGGAGCAATGCGGCAAGCTGGGCGGCGTTCCGGTAAGTTGCAAGTTGCAAGTTATGCGGGCGTTCGCGCGCCCAGTGCGGCTTAGCGCCCTCACAGTGCACGCGCACGCTTTGAGCGCGGCGCCCACCCTAAAGGAGATGTCAGGCGTCTTTACCAACATCCGTACCGCTTGGGGGCGCTAGGGATAGGATTCCCCACCGTACTCTATCTTGCATGGTGGCCGTTGAGCTTACTGCTGCGGCATGATGGCCCTGTGCCACGGTTCTAGAGCGCAAGCTTGTAAAGCACAAGGTTGTAAGTGGTAGGGCGCTCTCTTGCTAAGGCCCAGCGGGTACCTTGAGCTTGCCGCTGCCGAAGGTAGGCGAGCATGTGCTGGGGCGGGGCCAAGGCGCGGGCATGAATGCCTTGTTCGCCGCGGTTAAGGCTGTGCCGCCGCAAGAAGCGGCAGTAACCGGGGGAGCAATGGGAACGCTCGCGATGCTGCTGCTGACGCGTAAGACTGAGCTGGACTAAGTGGGGGCTGAGCTTGCGGCCGCTTACAACCAATTAAGTGAGAGCGCGCAAACACGCATTGAGCTTATCGTACATGACTCTGCGCTCCAGGACCGGATTAGGGCGCCGCAGCGGACGCAGCTGACACAACTGACGCAACTATGCCGCGACCAGCACATCAATCGCCTTTACTAAGGCGGAGCCAGCAAGCTCACAGCGCCCGCGTTACAAAGTTTTATGGCGGCAGGTGGTGCGGTTGAGGCCTTTGGGGGCGCATCTGCCGCGTGGCGCTAAGCCCAAAGCATAGAAAGCCCAAGCACAGGCGCTCAGCCCGTTAAGGACAGAGTGGGTAGCGAGGAAAGATCTGGGATGATGGGATGAGAGGGCGGCAAAGAGTTGGGCCCGAAGAGCATAGTGGCGGCCGTCCGGCTCTGCTCAAGGAGCAGGCCGGACGGGGTGGGCGCTTTAGTCAAGGCATGGTAGCGCAAGCGCCCGGATGTAATCGGCTATTGCTTAGAAGTTAGCCTTGAGGTGGGCGATAAAGCGGGCCTGATCCCCTTCGTGGTCTGGGTTCTTGACCACATCGTTGGCCATGAAGGTTGGGATTTGGTCCTTAATCCCGATAAACTCAAAGGTCTTGCGCAGTGGGAAGAAGACCCCATCGATGCCCTTGCCCTCAAAGAACTGATCGGGGTCAGTAAAGGCCTCAAGCGGAGCGTTCCAGGTAGTGGAGATCATGAACTTCTTGCCCGTAAGCTTGCCGCCGGTGCCATACTTGGCGCTAGGATCGGCGCGGTGACGGCCATCGCCGTTGGCCACTTGGCTGTCGCAGAAGACAAAGTCAAGATACTTCTTCAGCTGCCATGGGATCGACATCCAAAAGCCCGGAACTTGGACGATGATGATGTCAGCGGCGGCGACCTTGGCTGCATCGGTGGCGACGTCCCAGTCGTCTTCGACGCGGCGCACTTCGACCTCATAACCCAGCTCAGTTAAGGTCGTTTGTGCCAATTGGGCGTAGTGGTGATTAAGCTCGCCATGAGCAAAGCCTTGGTGCACGCCCGAATCAATGATGAAAACCTTCTTTGCCATATCGCTAAAACAATCTCAGCAAATTATGTGATCACACCAGAGAGCGCCGCCGCGCGGCGGTGCGCTCTGAACCATGGGCGGCATTATAGCGCCATGCACTAAGCGCGCGGTAAGCCGGGCAAAAGCAGTATCAGGTTGAGGCAACCCCCGTGGGCGGTACGCGCGCTGAGGGAAGCAGGGGAGCTGGGGCACTGATGGTGGCAGCTGGGCGGGGAGTGCAGCGTATTGGGGCGCTGGGGCTGGTTGGGGCTGTGCGCAATGATTAGAGCGCGCTCTTTTTGCGCTGGACTTGAGGCGCGCGGGATGACCGTAAAAGTGGGTGCGTGCACGTAAGCCCCAAATGGTGCCATACATGGTGCACTTTTTAGAGACGAGGTGTGGGGCAAATCTGAGTTTGCTTTGTGGTGTTTAAGCCCATATTTATGGGTTTTGTGGACGCTGGAAGCTGAGTATTTGCGACTGCTAGGTTAGCGTGAAGGTTTTCCGCTCGTTGGTCGGGAGATTATGTGCGCGAGCACAACTTTACTTTTTTCTTGACCCGGATCACTTTTGTTGACAAAGAATGATGCAAGCTTGCGGCAAAAACGCTATTTTTAGCGTGTCCCAACAGGATAGGGTTGCAGCCGCTTACGTGGGTTAAGCGCGGGTGACTGCGACGATGTTCCCGCAGCGCGGGGGATTCATTGGAGCGCGGCGTGCACGCACACAAAGTTGCAGTAATGAATCTCCCGAGCATAGGAGCGACGATTCATCCTGGGCGTGGGGCTCAATCATCGCAGCATCACAAGTAGGTGCACTCAAACGCTTGCAGGTCGACGTGGCCTTTTCTCAGTGTCTTTTTGCGTATTTGCTTAATTAGGTGCAGAAAAAAGGTCAGGGCGACTTGCGCGCGCGGCACGCGCTGAGGGCAACGTCAGGCTAGAAGTAGCTTCAAGGAGCTTCTTGCGGCAACTTCTGGGCTGGTTTCAGTTAGCACGGGGAGATCGGGCTTAAAGCCTTGGGAACCGCTCCGGTGGAATCGGTTCTGTGGCCTTGGGTTCGGTGGGATAGGTGCTAAGACTGGGCTCAGGCTTGACTCAGGCTTGCTGCGACCTTGCTTGGTCTGTGCACAGGTCGTGTGCCGGTCGGGCGGCGACGGTGGTGGGGCTTGGTGATTGAGCTTGCGTTCGAGGTTAGGAGGAGATGTTCATGGCCTCAAATAAGGTCTCAATGTTTGAAAAGATAAGTTTCGGTAGTGGTGATTTAGGCTGCACCATTATCTGGAACGTAGTCGGTATGTTCTTAACCATTTACTATACCGACGATGTAAAAATCAGTGCTGCTGCGGTAGCTGCGATCATGCTGTCGGTGCGTATCTTCGACGGCTTCTCCGATCTGGTCATGGGCTACGTCCTTGACCGCACCAACTCCAAGTTAGGTAAGGCCCGTCCTTGGATTTTATGGTCGTCTCCTTTCATGGCCATCTTCTTAGTCTTGTGCTTTGCGGTACCAGACTTTTTAGGTGAGACCATGAAGGTCGTTTATGCCTTCTTGACCTATTTCTTCTTAACCGTAGTCATCTACACCGCGTGCAATCTGTCGTACTGCGCTCTGACCTCGTTTGTCACCGACGACTTACAAGAGCGTGCGGGCATGAACTCGATTCGCTTCGTGATGACCGGTTTAGGCTCGATCGTTTTAGGCTACGTCACCCCAGTTGCCGCTAAGGCCTTTGGCAGCTACGTCATCATCTGCATTGTCTATGGTGCCGTTGCTTTTGCCTTACTGCTCTTATGCTTCTTTGTGTGCAAGGAGCGCGTCAAGCCTCAGCAGCGTCGTCCAGAGGACAAGGTTTCGGCCAAGGAGTCCTTACGCGTTCTGTCCAAGAACACCTTCTTCTACTACTTAGTTGCCTTCTTCGTCTTAGACTTTGCTAACGCTGGTATCACCGGTGCCTCGGGCATGTACTTATCGCGTTACATCATTCAAGACGACGCCTTCTTCGGCCACTTAACCTTTGTCTCGGTTCTGCCTCAGGTTATCGCCTGCTTCATGTTCCCATGGATCATGAACTGGTTCCATGGCAAGTGGAACACCATCATCTTCGGTTACGTTCTCTACGTCATCGGCTACGGCATGTGCTATCTGTTAGTCGGTACCGATATGGTCATTGGTTCCTTAGATTTCTACGCCTTACTCATCGGTAGCGGCATCAAGGGCATCGGCTGGGGTATCCACTTAGTTGCCATGTTCGCCATGATCGCTGACGTTGCCGAGTACGGCGAGTGGAAGGCCGGTCGTCGCTTAGAGGGTGCTACTTACTCTGTATCGTCCTTTGGCTTCAAGATTGGCTTAGGCATGGGCGGCGCGGTCGTAGGCTTAGTCTTATCCCTGGTCAATTATGACGCCTCGTTAGAGGTTCAGCCACAAGAGACCTTAGAGGCCATCTTAACCATTAACTTCACCATTCCATTAATCGTGTCGGTGATTGGTTTAGTCATCTCGATTACTAACAACTTAGACAAGGTTTACCCAACCATCATGAAGGAGTTAATGGTTCGTCGTGCTGAGGAAGCTCGTCAGTTCTCCCACGAGGAGCTGGATCGTCCTCACTTAGACAAGTTAGCTGAGGGCAAGGCTGAGTAAGCCCCAGCCCCAGGTGCAAGTTAGCATGGCGCTAACTGAGCACGGCGTTACTCGAGCGTAACGCCACAGAGCAGGCCCGAGGACGCGGCGCGCCCTTAGGACCTGTTCCCCGCCGGGCCCTAGGCTGGGCCCGGTCGCGGTAGTTGTGCTTACATTACGCTTCAACTGCGCTTAATCTGCGCTTCAACTGCGTTTTGTCCCAAATCCTGCGCGTCCTAACTAGTGGTGCTCTGATGCGCCCCACCAAACGGCGCTTGCTTTGCTTGGCTTTGCTTGGCTGGGCTGGGGGAAGGGGAGTGCTGCGCTCAGGTTTTGGGAGAGAGCGAAGTTGTAAGGTCAGTGGTGACCTGTGCCACCTTAGTCGGATTGGTGGCGCTGCTCTGATTTCTGTTTTTTTGTTTCCTGTCTTTTCAAGTGCTCAGCGGAGTGCGGTGCTTGAGTACCCGCGGCACGTGCCACCCCAGAGGGGTAAGTGGCGTTGCGGCGGCACTGTGTTGCAGCATGGCTGCGGCGGGGCTGTGCCCCGGTGGGGCGCTTGAGGGGCTTACGAGGGGCTCTTGTTTGGTGTCAACTACCCCGGTCTGACGACCGAGGCTTGAGCAATCAGGCCTAAGTTGACTAGCCTCAGTCTATCGTTAGTTGGACTACGTTG
>DXIF01000096.1 GCA_019113025.1 Candidatus Anaerobiospirillum stercoravium
GCCTAGGCTGATTGCACTAAGGACAAGATGTCTTGCGGCGTGGTGCATTGGAGTAGCTGCCCTAGTTCTAGGTTGGTGCGGTAGTACTCCTCAAGCGTGGTGAGCAAATACATGAAGTTCAGGGAGTTCCATGCGGTCAATGTGGGCAAGCTGGTGTTCATGCTGAGTGTGGTCGGCTCTACTTCCATGAGCTCAGATAGCAGCGCTAACAGGTTTGGTTCAGCCATGGTGGCTATCCTCAAATAAAAGAGTTTCTTGGGGCGCGAGGCCTTGCCTCGTTTGAGGCAAGACTCGCGCGCTGGTGTGTAGGGTCAGTCAATGGGCCAGCTGCGACCAATGAGGGGCGCCCGCAACATGGGGAAGTCATCACGATGCCCACAGTGCGGAGGATGTCTGACCTTTGAGAGTTGATTAAGCACAGTCGTTTAGGGCGCTCATCCAGAGGTACAACAGCTGCTGTTGATCAAAGGCTTGATCTTGCTCAGAGGCACCATAGCGTCGAGCCCGCAAGCGTTGTGGCTCATCGGACTTTAGGGTGCTGTAATACAGCGTCTTGAGATCTTGGATGAGCTGCGGATTAGGGGTAGGTACCCCGTCCGGCTTTTGCTGGGCGCGTAATCCGGCGCGGGCGCGATCAGTTTGTGGGTGCGGCGGGATTTGATCGGAGTAGCGTTGCACTTCAGCATCCAAGGCCGCATCGCGCTTAATGATCGGCTGTTCTTGGTGGAAGGCCTTGTCATACATCTGCTGTTGGTAGTGCTGTTCTAAGACCTGCGTGATGTTGCCTTGTGCGTTCTTGATTTCATCCTTGATCGACTCGATCCGGGCCTGATTGTAGGCACGTGGGCTATGTTCTGCTTTAAGCCGTTGTTGTTGCACTTGACGCTGTTGCTGTTGGGCTTCGGTTGGCGCAAAGATGCTGCCTTGGGTGCGGATGTGCTGACACATGGCATCGACTTGAGCGAGCTGGTAGCCTAAAGGAGTGTGGTGCAAGAGCGGGTTTAATGCTTGGTGCGCTTGCTGTACCGTAGGGCTGGCGCGGTGCAGCTGCTGCATCGCATCATCACATGGTCTTAGCTGTTGCTTGAGCGTGCGCTGTTGCTCGGCGGTGAGCTTGGCCGCTTGCGTTTTGACTTCGGTGCTGATCACTTCAAGTGCTTGGGCGAAATCTTGATCCAAGCTGTGATCGAAGCTGGCGCGCATCGCGTTATGTTGCTGCTGCTCTTGCATTAAGGCGTTGGTGTATTGGCGCACGATGCCCAGGTCGCAGCCATCATGCTGCAAGCTCAAATCATTACTACAGAGCATTAAGGCCGTACTCGTCTCAGAGGTGTGAAGCTGATCTTGGTAATTGGCCTGAATGGAGGGCAGCTCCAAATCACTGGGACCATCACCTAGGGCGTTAAGCCAAAGCTGGGTGGGGTCAGCATCTATTGCGCGCGCTGCCTTGAGCCGTAAGGCATCTTTAACCTTCTGGCCTTCTTCATGGATCTTTTGTTCCGCTTCCTTGGATTTGGTATCGATCTGGTGGTTGACTTGATCGTTTAAGCTGTTCTTAAGTGCATTAGCATCGGCGGTATAGCCCAAGCTAAAGCCGGTCTCAATCGTTTGGCCGAAGAAGGTAAAGGCCAGATGGCCTTCCATCCCCACGCCTTGTGGGGATGCACTGACCGCGAGGCGCGCTGAGTTGAGCATGAAGATCGAGGTCACGGCGCCAATGACGGTCGCCACTGCATTGAGCACTCCGGCGGCGATCTCGCCGCCTAAGCCCACTATCTTTTGGGCTAACTTTAAGGCGGCTTGGGCTGCTTTCATGGCCAGCCAGACGGTGCCTTCGGCAACGGCTAGGGCCGCTAGTTTGCCCGCATAAAAAATCTTGAGCAAGAAATTCCACCAACTGCAATGGTCGAGATCGTACTTGCACTGGCGCTGCTGGGCTTGCAAGTCGTTAATTTTGTTTTGGAGCTTACCGACTTGATCGATTGCAGACTGAAGCTTGGCTTGCGCTTGCTCGGCGGTCCTCTTAACACTTTGGGCTGTAGCTTTGAGCTTGTCTTGAGCTTTTTGGATTGCCGCGCAAAAAGCTGAGGTATCAATAGTGACCGAGAAGGCAAAGCTTGCCTGGATTTGTCCGTAAGCGCAGCTAAGATCGATGGTTAAGGTCAGGCCCAACCAAGTCGTACTAAAGTGCAGATAGACATTACCCTCGGCTATGCTGACCAAGGTGTCGACCTGCCAAAGGTTCAGTAAGCTGGCATGGCCGGTGAGAAATAGCTGAAAGCACTTGTCTTGAAGGCTAATATCCAAGGAGAAAGCCGGGCCCGGCTCAGCGGGCGTGGTCAGTAAGCTGGCGGCAAGACCAGCGGCACTATTGTGTTCTTGGATTTGCTGCAGGAGACGCGCACTTTCCTCTTGCTTTTGGCTCGCGCCAATATACAACAGGCCATTGAGGAGATTGATCGGGCTGATTTGCACCATGCAGCTCAGGCCGCTTTGCGCAAGGCAGGACAGCAAAAAGCGAAAGCGTACCCCAAACAACACCAAGGTACCGCAGGCAAATAAGCCGCATGGCATGATGTAGGAGCCCAGCTGCACTTCATTGAGGCCGATGTACATTTGGCAATTGAGGCTGATCTTGCCATTGGCCGCAATGTGGTAGTAGCGCATCGTAGTGAGGTCTTTGAGCAAGTACTCATCTTGCGTTGCGCCTTCGCCCAGATATGAGAGCTGAACATGGGCCAAATTGGTCAAGGCTAGTGTTGGACACTGCTGATTAAAGCTGTCCGCGACGGTTGAGATGATTTGGGGCATGCTGTCATGAAACTCACCATTTTTCTCTTCAGCCATGAAGCGTGCCAATTGCTCCATCGCCTCTGAGCTTAAGGTTGCGCCATTTAAGTCCAAGTCCTCGACTGCGATGACGTCTAAAAAGGTAAGTCCCGAACCATCGATTTCGAACATGTTTTGGAGCAAGGTCAAGAGCGAAAGATGGCCCCCCACCGCCGCGACCGACAAGGCCAGCATATTGATCATGGGCGGTTCAGCGGACAGGGAAATTGCTCCAAAGAGCGAGAGATTGTTGAAATTAAGCTGCGCGCTGAGGGTCAGGGAGATGCGGCCGCTTAAGACCCCAAGGCTCAGTAACAAATCGGAAAAGGACAGATGATCGGTGACCTTGAGGTGGCCATCTTTGAGCCACGCGCTTAAGCTAAAGTTGCGCGGGCTTAACGAGCCTTGGAGCATAAAGCCCAGTGGCTGATGGTTTAAGATAAACGCGAGCTCACCTTCGGCGCTCAAGAACACATGGCGCTTTTTACGCCCCAGCATAAAGAGCAGGTTCTTGAAGATGATCTGCTCTTCACCGGTGCCCAGCTCGATATCTTTGGCACATAAGCCCAGCGCAAACTCTTGGTTTTGGCGCTGGTAGCCTACCGCAAGATAGAGCTCATTAAGTCCAGTGAGGGTGTGGATGGCACTGCCAAAACCATCGGCGCTGGTGTTATTATCAGCGCTGAGGACTTGGGGCCGAGCGCGCAGTGGGCGCTTACTTGCTTTGGTGGGCAGTTGCGCATAGGCCTGAGATAGCAAGGAGGGCGTTGAGTCAGCGCTCTGAGTGTTGCGTACAGCGTCACACCGTCGTAAGGTGCGCGGTGCTACGGTGGTGAGGCGAGGTGCTAAGTCATCAGATGCCGCGTCAGTTTGCTCGGGAAGTTCGGTTGAGAGATCAAACATCCCGACCAAAGCTACCGAGTAGGATTGGAATTGGACGGGGAAATATAAATCCTGACTGTGGACGTTTAACTGCTGCAACAGGGTCGGACTGAGGTAACCCCCGGTGTTCAACAGCAAGGTTAGCGCTTTGAGGTGCAAGGTGTGCGCGAGCTGCTTGAGCATGCGCTCAAAGCTGTTGCTGTCATCGAGGCGATCAAGTTGAAGGCTCAGCAAAATCTGGGTGTTGGCGCTGCGTCGTGTTTTTTGGGTCGGAATTAAGATCGCGACCAAGCAGCCTGAGCTGTCGTAGCTGAGTATCAGCTGTTTGTGGGCGTATCTGACTAAGACATAGGGTGGCTCGGTGGCATCTGATGCCAGCTTGGTTGCCAGTGCGTTCGCACCGGCGGTTAACATGGCATCCACCCCAGTGGTCAGCGCGGCGTCGACTCCGGCGGTTAGCACGGCGTCTGCAATGGTTCCCTTGAGCGCATCGGGAGCTGGTTCTAAGCTTTTATCGATGATAGGAAATTCAGTACAAATCGAGGTTAGCCCCACGTCCGAATGATGCACAAGCTGCTTGATCGGACATTGCACTTTGCCCGCAACGTAGATGCCATCGGCTTGTTTGCCCACGGCCATCTTGCTTTCAAGCCCAAACAGCTTGGCATTGGCGCTTAAGATGAATTGGGTGTCACTCATAGCGAACCTCACGGGCGTTCTCAACCTCGGGGCGCTCTTAGTTAGAGCTTGAGAGCTGAATCAATGAGTAAAAAGCCCTCATCATCAGGGTGCGCCTGTATTCGGGAGGCTGCTCTGAGTATGAGGGCTTGGTTCAAGCGATTCATTGAAACTCACAAGTAAAGGGCGGTACTGATCGTTACCCAACCTGTGGGTTCAATGCAGGGCTGATCTTGAGAACTAGTGTGCAGCTGGCGCCTAGTTAGCCCGCGATGAGCTTGTCGTGAGCAGTCTGGATGTCCTCAACCAGCATGAAGCGGTTGACGTCGATCGAGGCAGGCAGCTTCCAAATCTTCAACGAGATCGAGTGGAGCTGGATGAAGCCTAAGTCAGGCAAGGCGTCATCAAAGGAAACCTTGACGCTTAAGGCAAACTCGCAGGATTCCATCTGGCCTTTTGGTTGGCCCGACTTGTAGTTGATGTACAAGTAGATGGTTTCCAGATCAACCGTGATCTTCTTGAGGTCGATTTTGCCGCCTTCATCAAGGGAGGTAATTTGCTCCCCGATGTTGTTGGTTTCCTGCTCGTTCATGCCCAGCACCGACTTGAACTGGTTGATCATGGTCTCAAACGAGACTGGCTTATGATCAGTGAAGTCAGTTGGGGCAACTAAGACCCGATGGTGGTTCTCAGCCTTCTCGTAGATGGCAGCAATTTCCCGCCCTAACAGCGAGAGATTGATCCCGACTCTGACATTGATCGGAGTATCTTCGTTTTTAGGGGCAGGAGCGGGCGCTGGAGCTGGTCCGGGCATAAATAAATGCCTCCTTTTTGTTTTGCGCTTAAGCTGCGCGCACTAAAGCACGAGCCGTAAAGCGCAAAGGGTGAACGTGGGATACGGTCTTGTAACCTAAGGACAGGACTAGCCTCACGCAAAGCCTTAATCAAGATCAAGGCTTCAGTGAAGTCCAGCCTTAATCAAAGGCCAGAAAGGTTATGACTTGATCATTAACCCAGCATCGACAGAGCTAACTGTGGACGGGTGTTAGCTTGCATCAGCATTGAGGTCGCGGCTTGCTGGATGATGCTCTGCTGCGACAGGTTGGCCGATTCTTCGGCGAAGTCGGCATCGCGGATGCGCGAGCGGGCGTCGGCGGAGTTAGCCGATACGTTGGATTGGTTGCGAATCGAGGACTCTAAGCGGTTCTGGATCGCACCTAAGTCGGCACGCTGCGAGTCGACGATGGCAATCATGGCGTCAATACCAGCAATGGCGTCATTGGCGGCGGTCTGAATGCTGAGGTCAAAGTGACCAATGCCCTCCATTGGCGCGTCGGTTGCGCCTATGCTGTATCCTGTGCTGCCGGTCAGACCAGCGGCACTGGCTAAGCGCGAAAAGACGAAGTTATAGACACGCATCTCGATGATGTTGCCGGTGTTGGCTCCGACATGCAGCTTGAGCATGGCGGTGCAGCCGTTAACCTTACCATCACCATCAGGATCGGGCTCGGCATGGGAAACGTAGATCGAGTCGGCAGTTTGGCCATTTAGGATGGTCTTGCCGCCAAAGGTGGTCTCTTCGGCAATACGCTGGATTTCCGTGGTTAAGGCGTCAGCTTCTTTTTGAATCGCCTCACGGTCATCATTGCCTAAGGTACCGTTAGCGGACTGGACGGCAAGGGTACGGATGCGCTGGAGCATGTTGGAGATTTCGTCGAGACCGCCTTCAATGGTCTGGGCTAAGGCAATACCGTCATTGGCGTTGCGGTTGCCCTGATTTAAGCCATTGATTTGGGAGGTTAAGCGGTCTGCGATTTGTAAACCAGCGGCATCGTCTTTAGCGGAGTTGATGCGCAGGCCCGAGGATAAGCGGGTGTAGGT
>DXIF01000097.1 GCA_019113025.1 Candidatus Anaerobiospirillum stercoravium
AAAACTGGCGAGGATAACTGCCCAGTTGAAGTGCTTAAATGAAACGCTGCCCATAATGGACCTCCCGAAAATTACGGATGGGAACATTATGGGCAGTCACTACAACTTACATAACCGGGTTACCGGCCACCAAGCTTCGGCGCCGGGCGCGCAGCGCCGCCTGCGGCACCGCCGCGCTTTGTGCCCACCGCGCTAACGCCATGCGCCCGAGTGGTGTCAGCGCAGCAGCTGCGCGTTGTAGCGGCTATAGCCCAGAGATCAGGGGCCAGACAACGCCCTCAAGAGCGCAGCGCTGGATAAGCCTTGTACGCTGTAAGGTGAGTGCTATCCGCTCAGCTCAGATTAACGGCTTAAGAGGCGTTTTGAGCGCTGGACGCGGTTACCGCGTGCTGTGGGCGGACGTTGAGCTCGATGCTGGGGGCTCAATTTGAGGCAGTTGCGGCTTGCGGGGATGATAGGGCATGAGGTTGCGCTGAGTGTGCTGAGCGCGCTGCGGCGCGTATTCTGGGCGCACTATGGCTCAAAGGAAGTGGTTTGCAGCTTGGAGTGCTAGATCTTGAGGTGGCGTCGGCGGCGCGGGTGGGCCGGGATTGCGGCCGCGTTGGTAGCCTTGAAGACGGTGCGCTGTCTGGGGGTGAGCGCGGTGGAGGGGCTTGTTTTGAGTGTGTTGCTCCGAGCGCGGCATCAGTGCGGGTGCGGCTTCTGGGCGCACGGGGCAATAAAAAAGGCAGGTTGCCCTGCCCTTATGTCTTATTCTCAAACAAATTGCCACAGCGCTTGAGTCTTGTGCGGCTGCGCGGCCTCAGGGCTGAGCCCTGAGGCCGCTAAGCCCAGCCTTGAGGCCGGGGCCTCAAGACTAATCTTCAGTTAAGACGAAGCGTCATGGCATTTTGTGACTAAATCTGTACCCGACTCTTGTTGGGAGTGACAGCTTAGCTTTGGGAGAAGCTGCGCTGCCTATTAGCCTAACATCGAGAGGGCTAATTGAGGACGGGTGTTAGCCTGCATCAGCATGGAGGTAGCAGCCTGCTGGATGATGGACTGTTGCGACAGGTTAGCGGACTCCTCGGCGAAGTCTGCATCACGGATACGCGAACGAGCGTCAGCGGAGTTGGCCGATACGTTGGACTGGTTGCGGATCGAGGACTCTAAGCGGTTCTGGATCGCACCTAAGTCAGCGCGCTGCGAGTCAACCTGAGCAATGATCGCGTCGATGTGTTCAATAGCTAAGTTAGCGTTGGTCTGAGTGCTGACCGAGAAGGTTACTTGGTCGCCATCTGGACCACCATCGGTCTTCAGGTCAGCAGCAGCTAAGCCGGCAGCGATAGCAACCTTTGAGAAGACGAAGCTGTTTACGAACATGTTGATGGAATCACCAGTGTTTGCACCTACATGTAAGCGTAAGTAAGCACCGGTACCATTATCAACAGTAGCAGCGCAGCGGTAGATGCTGGTGTTATCAGCAGCATTAGCGGCGGTGTAACCACGTAAGATGCTCTTGCCACCAAAGGTGGTGTCTTCAGCGATACGGGTGATTTCAGCGGTTAACGAATCAACTTCGTTTTGGATGGACTCGCGGTCATCGTTGCCTAAGGTACCGTTAGCCGATTGAACAGCTAAGGTACGGATACGCTGCAGCATGTTCGAGATTTCGTCGAGGCCGCCTTCAATGGTCTGAGCTAAAGCGATACCGTCGTTAGCGTTACGGTTGCCTTGGTTTAAGCCATTGATTTGGGAGGTTAAACGGTCAGCGATCTGTAAGCCAGCGGAGTCATCCTTAGCGGAGTTAATGCGCAGGCCCGAAGACAGGCGGGTGTAGGTGGTGTTCAGGCTGTTCTGAACATTGCTTAAGTAACGTTGGCCGTTTAAGGACGATACGTTGGTATTTACATATACTGCCATGATGAGTTCCTCTTCATTTGCTCAGTATGGTTAGGCCTCGTAAGTCACGCTCGAGGCTACAGAGCAACACGCAGTCGCACGTCCTTACGTTTCGCGCCGGATCTGACCATCCGTTGCTCGTTAGAGCCTGCGCTCGGGTAAGGACACCACCATGGTTAAGCTTGCGGCGTCCCATGCTGGATTTAGTTCCCGGTATGCGACTTAATGTCGAAGTTTGTAATGCATCTCTGCATCTGACACCTTAGTTAACGTTACCCCGCGCGCGAAATTAAATTTGGTGCGCAAACAATCGCTCAACCCCAGATAGAATCAGGCCTCGTGCTGTCTTTGATAGTTACAACAAGACGTGTTTGCAGTTTACTGATCTAAAGTTTAGATCAAACTTGAAAATGCCGATAGATGGCTTAAATAAGCCAAAGTTCACGCGCGGTGCCCCGCGCTGCGTTGCTCTTAACCAGCTAAGCCAAAACTTTAGGCCTCAGCGAAAAAAAAATTTTGCCCCGTTCCTACCGCTCTTATGCCGTCGTGACGGCGGCTCATGGGCGCGCGCTCGTCCCTGTAATCTTCCGTGCCCCAGCAGCACCGCCACGCTTAGCAGCGTTGCGTTGTGTTGCGGCGCGCGGGGTTCAGCCTTGTCGCGCTGAGCTCAGCATGGTGCTCTGCTCTGGAGGCGCTCAAGGCACCGCATCCTTGGTCGCAGCACGGCACCGCGCGCATGCGCTCTTCCTCGGTTCAGACCGGTGATCCATCCGGTTACGCGGGTCATCTCATCGTGCGCCCTTTAGTTTTCTTGCTTGGGGTTGACGAGCATTCGCGCTGGGGTGGTTGTTAGGCGCGAGGATTGGTTGGGGGTGTGCCAACGCGGCAAGCGCCGCCTGCTGGGCGCGCCTTGCAAATGCTTGTATCTAGCCAGTGCTGATGGGGTAATAGGGCGCAAAGCCTTGCGCTATCAGGCTTCGCGCCCATTTTAGGGGTGATTTTGGATTGAAATTGGTGATTTGCTTTCAAAATAAAACGTGATTTAGTTCACGTTTCTGCTGGTACCAAATAAAAAGGGCGTAAAGTGCCTTGCGCCCTGATGGCATCAGGCTTGACGCCTTGTTAGCTGGGGCTAGCCTAACAAAGTGCGTCATTCTTACTGTCGCAGCGGGCTTATTTATCAGGTTCTGTTTCAGTTTTGGCCCTCAAAATTACCTTTTCTGAGCTTTCTGTGCCCTGCGGCTGGTTGGAGCTATGAGGGGCGAGCGAGACTTGGTGGAATAAGGCGGGACGTGTTTTGGAAGTGGCTGGCGTTGTTGGTTGGTAAGTGCGTTACAACGCCCTTTTGCCAATTTGACATTTGCTACAGTGAAAGTGTTAAGAGCGCCGTGGGGTGGTAAGCGCTTAGTGCGCTTGTGCCCTGCTCCTGCGCTCTTGAGTCCTTGGTTTGTTGCAACAGCCTCTGAGGTTTGCCTCAGGGGCTTTTTTATTGCCGGAGTAAATGTATGCAAACGCAATTACGCCTCATTAACGCTCAGCTCACCCCTGAGTTGGCGGTTGGGATACTGCCGACCAGGCAGCATTGCTTGGTGACGAATGCCATCACCGTACGCGGTGGTAAGCGCCCCTTGACAAACACTGAAATTTTGGGATTGCTTGGGCACAAGACCGATCTTGTTGTATCTAGTAATCCCGTGACCGCGGCCGGCTCCAAGGAACAGACCGCGCTCACCACCGGCGCCCAGTCCTTAGCCGCGGACGTTTTGCCCTCCGCGAATGTTTTGCCTGCCGCGCCGGTTACTGCTGCGGCCAGGGCAGGCCATCCGGGGACGGGCGCTGCGTGCGCTGCGCGTGCCGCGCTGGGGCGTACGGCGGCGCAGGCGCTGGATTTTACGGTCACGCGCCTTATCTTTCCGCTCGCGGACTATCAGCTGGTGGCCGGGGCCTACCACCTCTTGAACCTGAGTTGGGGGCACTATGCGGTGCTCACCGGCTATGCCGTCGCCCCCACCATTTGTTATCGCAGGGTTCATCTGCCCTTGCTTGAGTTAAACGCCCCTGATCCGTGCGTGGTCCGGGAGCAAGTCCCCGCGCTCATGGTCACCTCACTGGCGGTCGCGCCGGATGACTGCTGCTATCGCCCGCAACAGCCCATTCTCACCTTTGAGCAGCCTGCGGGTGCGCTCGGCTCAGTCGCAGTTGAGTGGGCGGGGGCTAGTGACTGCATCGTAGGTACGGTCTGGGCGCCTGATCACTGGACTGAGCTGCATTATGGCTACAGCACTGGTCCTCAGGCGGTGCCGCTGACCGCTTCAGCTGCAGCTGCTGCTACGGCTGCAGCAGCTACTGCTGCTGGGACGCAGGTTCCTAAGGTTCCAATTGCGCACGATTTAGGAGTTACCCGCAAGGAGTTGGGCGCGTTGGACGCGCAGCTGGCGCAGGCACTGCGCTCTCAAGACGGCTTTGCTCAGGCCAGTTCACCGCTGTTAGCACCGCCCACCGCGCTGCCTTTAAACGATGCCTTGGAGCCCATCTTCAATCCTGAGCCCTTAGCTCCGGCTTATCGCGCTTTCTTGGCGCGCCAGCGTCCCTGCGCGGCGCATGACCTGTATTGGGCGCGCTCGGCGCTGGGTTTTGAGTTAGGCGCAGATTTTAGCGCCGCTCTGCGCTCTGCCGCCGCGCCGGTGGGGGCGCGCGCGGCCGGTGACGTGACGGCGCCGGGGGCTGTTGATCGCTCCGCTGACCGGTCCGGTAAGCAGGGCGCGGCGCGGATGCCGCGCGGCGTGCGCTTGAGCGCTTAGTTGGTTGGAGCGCCACGCGCCTTTTCGGCAGCGTGGTCTGGTTTAGGAGGATCCGAGATGAACCGTCAGCAACGTCGTCACATGGCGAAGTCCGAGCGTCGGGCGCGCCATGCTTCATGGGGCACTTCCGGCAGTGTTGAGTGCAGTACCACTGCGCGGCTTGAGCATGATTGCCAGGAACTGCACCCTTACCTGTGCTTGTACTTGCGTTACCTCAATCCTGAGTTTACCGACCTCATCCAGCAGCTGACCGGAGATCAGATATATGAGGTGCTGTCCTCAGATGATTTCTGGCTGTTCCTGATGATGGGCCGTCCCATTATCGAGTCGGCTCACGCCGTCTTGGCCCATGAGGCGCCGTGTGGTTATCAGGGGGCTCCTCTTGCCCCCGAACAGCTTGATGTCTCGGGCTTTGCCCTCAATCAGGCAAGCGCTCAGGTACCGCTTGAGGCCATCAGTGGTCCTGCCTTTGAGCGCTATTAGGGGCGCGCCATTGGTGCCGTAACTTTCATCTCACTTCATCTCACTTCATTTCATCTCGCCTCACCTCAGGCCCTCAGCTACGTCCGCGGGCGCGGCGTTGGGGGGCGGCTTTGCGGTGGGGGCATTGGTTAATTGTTGTTATGAGCTCTGATCTTAAGCCCGGCTGGTGCCGCCCTTTTGGGACAGGATGGGGGCGCGGTCAGAGCGCGGAGGTTTTATGGCTCATAAGGTTAGGAGCGGCCTCATCTTAGGCCCTCAGACGACGGGCAAGGTGTTTTACCGCAACGGTCAGACCATCCGTACGTTGAGCATCGGGGTCAGCTCCGATCGGCTCTATCGCGAGCATTTGTGCTCGGTCGCACTCATGTCACGGCTGGCAATGTTCATTGTTCAGGGCGTGGCTACCGCCGAACTTAAGTTGCGGCGGCGCCAGTGCCCAGTTATGCGCCGTGGCCCGTGTTGCGATCCCATTGCGGTAGAGGTCAGCCCGCAGCCGCTCCAACGCGCGTTTGATGGCGCGCCGGGCGTTACTTGGGTGTACGGCGAGCGTGCCCCCAAACAATGGGGCATGTTGGCGCAGCGTCATATGCCCCAGCGTAATGGTCGGTTAAACGATTGGAGCCTAGTTGAACAGTTGCTGCGCCAAGCGGTCGCCCGCCATTACCGCACGCCTGAGCTTGCGGCAGTGCCATCAGCGGTCCTTGCTGCGACTGACCCCGCCCGTAACGTTCATGCTTAATCTTGGAGGTTTGTTATGACCAATATTTCATCGCAGGTTTCGGCCGTGCCTGTCACGGCTGCGCCGTCTCCTCTTAGTGCGGGAGCGCGCTTAGGAGCGTTCAACGCTGCTGCAGCTTCCGCTCCTATCCCGGCAGCAGGTGCCGCGGCCACTACGACGCTTGAGCTGCGCTCTCAGCGCCTTGCCCGCGCCGCGCACATTAACCCGGCCGTGCAGGTGCTATCAGCGCGCACCCTGGTTGCTCCAGCGGCTGTCGCTGAGTTACCGGCGCGTCGCACCCGGGCGCAGCGCGCTGCGGTGCTGGTTGCCGCTCAGTCTGAAGCCGCGGCGCCAGCATGCATCCCTGCATGTGAGCCTGCGCGCTCACCGCAGTCTCCAGAAAACACTCCAGAAAACGCACTTGATAACCAAGCTCCAGAGCTCTCCTCGCGCACCTCTAACACTGAAGATCACCCTGTCCCTGAGCTGGGCTGGGACGAAGCGCGGGGCGCGCATTACTTAGTACCTGAGCACGAGTCGACTTGGACCCCGCTTGATGATGAGGCGCTGCGCGCTCCCCTTGCGCCTTTAGATCCGGAATGCGCCGCAGATACTGCTGATTATGCTGGCGCGTTAGCGGCCGCAGAGGCGGCCGATCTGCGGCGGCTTAACTTAGCGCTGGCGGCGCAGCGTGCGTTTAGCACCAAGTTTAATCAGTGGGCGCAAGCACAAAGTGACGAGGCAGCGCGCGCGGCTTCTCAGTGGGCGCAAGCGGTCTTGCTGCCGGAGCCGCCGTACTTAAGTGCAGCTGACCTCGCCTGGATTAGCGCCGCCTGGGATGAAACAGAGGGGGCGCCCGAGGCGGACCTTGCGCTTGAGGTGGGGGTATCCCCGCTTTATCAGGCGGGAACTATTCCCACCCAGCTGCCGCTTAAAGAGCAGGTCAAGCGCCGTCCGTCCCGTCCCCACGCTCACGGACGTCGCATGCCCCGGCCGGTCGGGGCTAAAGTGCCACGCTCTCAGGTGATCATCGCGCAACCTACCGGAGGTGGCTATGGCACGCTTTAGTCTTACCGTGACCTCCAATCTGGGCGGAGCGGGCGCCTTGGCCCTTGAGCTCAGTACTGTGGCGGCATGGCCCTTGGGCTTTGACTTGGTGACCTTGCGCGATTTGTATCGGATGCATACCCGCGTAGCGGTGGCTCCCGCGCCGCCGGTACGCCCGCCGCGCGCCGCAGCGCCGGTGCTGACTGCACTTACCACTTATGCCGACTGGGCGCGGCGCACTTTTGCCGGGCGCTATGGGGCCGTGCGGGCTTATGCCTTAGGGTGTACGGGGCTGTTTGCCTCTGAACCCGGGGCGGTGAGCTTGTTTGCGCCCGCGCTGGTCGCCCTGTTACAGCAGCGCGAACTGAGCGCGGCACTTACGGAGTTTGCGCCGCGTGCCCCACAGGCGTCGACGCGGCCGCTGGTCGAAGCAGTGAGCCGAGCGCCGCTGTCAACGTTGCCGTCGGTGACTACGCTCTATCTACCGCCGTTAGAGTGCGAGCAACCGATGATCGTGGCTGAGCGCTATTACGCTAATTATGGCTATGGTGCGCCGGGCGAGGGGTACTTTGAGCCGCAGCACACTAGCTTTAGCGCGCAGGAATTGCCGCTGCGCTCCGGTCATTTAAAGCGCGGCTCGATGTACTGGGCGCGGCTGCCTACAGATCAAATGCGCGCGCAGCTCTTGAGTGTGAGCAAGGATGGCACTCCCGTGGTGCCCTTTCCTTGCCCCGAGGTCGCCCCGCAGCTGCCCTTAGGCAGTGCGGCGCTGGAGCTTGAGCGCAGCACTCAGCTCCATATGATTAAGGCGCTTGAGGTTGCGGGAGCCTTGGAGCAAGAAGTTAACTCCTATTTGGATTTAGGGGAGGAGGGGAGCGTGGACGTTACCACTTTACATGCGAGTTTGCAGTCATATCAGGCAGCTCAACCCAGTCCACTCTGGTCGGGTGCGGGCGCTCCTCGACTGCCTGCCGGGCCTGTGATTGAGAGCGCTTGGACCCAGCCCTTCATCCCGCTGCCCACGCCCAAAGACAGCGCGGCCGCGGCTGTGCCCGTTGCGTCCGAGGACTTGGTGTCCGTGAGCATCAAGCGTCCCCAGGAACTGAAGCTGCGCACCGTGGATTTGGAGGCCTTGTTTGCCTCATCCGTGGTGGCTGCCTCAGACGGCTATGGCTGGGCGCGGGGCCGTAACGCGGAAGTAGGGGCTGAGGCTGATGGCGCCTTAGGGCTGGGCCTGGGCCCGGTGCAGCTCATGGTGCCCGATGCCGCCATGGCGGCTTTAGTGCCGCCTGCCAGTGCGCACTATATCTTTGCCCGCGATCAGCTCTATGAGCTCTTGCTCTACTTAACTGAGCCCGAGCATGACGCCTTGTTTATCGCAGGTCCCACTGGCTGTGGCAAGACCTCGGGCGTAATGGAGGTCGCCGCGCGCTTGCAGTGGCCGGTTGAGTCCGTGACCTTATCGCAGCGCTCAGAGGTGAGCGATCTCATTGGCTGCCATACCTTGGTCAATGGCTCGCTAAAGTTCAGCTATGGGCCGCTGACGCGCGCCATGCTTTATGGCCATATCTTGCTCTTAAATGAGATTGACCTCATGCCTCCGGGGGAGCTGGCAGCCTTAAACGATGTGCTGGAGGGGCGCAACTTAACCATCAGCGCCAATCACGGCGAAGTGATTGTGCCGCACCCCTTCTTTAGAGTGGTGGCCACCGCTAACTCCAAGGGCATGGGCGATGAGTCCGGGGCCTATCACGGGGTTAAGCTGCAAAACCAAGCCTTCTTAGATCGCTGGCGCTTTTGCGAGGTGGGCTATCCGACGCAAGCGCAAGAGCGCCTCATGCTTACGCGGGCGTGCCCTAACCTCAACCCTGACTTTGTGGACGGCATCTTGCGCTTTACCCACGAGGTGCGCTCGTGCTATGGGGGCGAGGAGCCTAATGTCCAGCTCTTGCGGCGCTTAGAGCAAGCCGAGTTGCGCTTGCTCGCGCACAGTGTTCATGACTTACAGGAGAGTGCGGCGGCGCTGCGTAGCTTGCTTTCCGCGCAAGGAGCGCAGCCCAGTGCGCCCAGTGCCGCGGGAGCGGACGCTGATGACTCGATACCTGCGGCGCTCAATGAGCTCGACCCCTTCTTTGATGAGTTGGTGGCTCATCAAAGCTTGCAAGCGCAGCTTAATGGTGCAGTCGATGGCTTAAGCGCCAATGAGGCCGCTAATCAGCTTTTTGCGCAGTGTGAAGATCAGATGTCGGGCTTTGAGCAGCTGCAAACCCACAGCAGTGCGCAATTGCAGTGCGAGCAAGCGCGTGCGCAGGTCGCAGCGCGCGTGGCGCCGCCGGAGCACCGCCCGGTCAGTGCGCTCTCGGCGCCGTTCTCAAGCCGCGCGCTCTTGCGCGTAGCGCGCCTGTACTACTTACACGAGGAGCTCTCGGTCCAAGAGGCGCTGGCCTTGGGCTATGCCTCGCGCTTACCCCCGGCGGAGTATGAGTACTTGCTGCGCTTGAGCTTTGATATCTTCGGCTACGGCAGTAACTTCAACGCCTTGCCCCATCAGGTGCACGATGCCGCTGCCTACGCCGCGACGAAGGCACGGGTGCTCAAGTATAACTTGGACTTCCTGCAAGAAAACTTAGCGCGGATCCAGCAGTGCCAAGCGCAGCTGATGCAGGCGCAGCAAGCGCAACAGCAAGTGCAGCAACAGGCGCAGCAGCAAGCACCGCAGCCCGCGGCTGCCGCGCCCGCGGCGCCCGCGGTAAAGAAGACTAAGACGCGCCGCAGCAGTCGTAAGGGCGCAGCTTAGGTCGCGGTTTAGGCCGCTGCATCGGCCGCGGTTGAGGCGCAGCTGAGAGCGCGGTTGCGGACGCAGCGTTATCGGCGGGCTCAGCTTGGTGCCCGCCGCTGAGTCGGCGCGCGCGCGGACATGGTTTGGCGCCGACAAATAAGGCCAGCGTAAGCTGGCCTTGCTGTTCAGGGTGGCTTCAGACGCGCGGGCACGGGCCTCAAGTTGAGAGGAGGCGGCGCGTCATTGGGGTCACGAGAGTAAGAAGTCTAATTCGCTATCTGCACCTAACATCTTGAGCGCGGTACGCTCGTCGTTGAACTCAAAGGTGCCGGTCTCTAATTGGTGCTTGATGGCGGCGACCTTCTCATAGTCGATGCCATCGGCTTTCATCGCCAGATCGGTGGCGCGGGCCACGCTCTTGGCGCCCTCGGTGAAACTTACCTCGTCGGGCTCTTGCGTCTTGACGGTGCTCGGAGCGCTGTAGGCTGCTACCGCCTTGGACTTGGCCGCATAAGGGGTGTAAGTTGGAGCCACACTCTCGGGCATGGCCATAATCGTTCTATCACGTAATAAATCGATTGCCATGTTATCTTCCCTCTTGAACAGAAAACTCTTGGGCCACGATCTAACCTCAAGCTACGTACTGACAATGGGACGCAAGAGGTAGCCTTAATCTTCAGGCTCATCGGCGTAA
>DXIF01000098.1 GCA_019113025.1 Candidatus Anaerobiospirillum stercoravium
TTGCGATAGCGGCGCTTTGAGGCACTTGCGCCCGGAAGACCAATAAGATCAGCGCCAAGAGGATAAAGCCCCCGCCCAGCATGAACCTAGGGGCGTGCTCAGTACCGAGCGTCTGCGCTAACAGGCGCTGATAGACCGAGGGCTCCTGAGCTTGCTCGGGAGCCGGTGCTGCTTTTGGGGGGAGGAGAGGCGCTGGCATGTCGTTGAGGTAGTTGAAAAAGAAGTTAGCGGGGAGCTCGCCTTGTTGCGCTGCCGTTTGGGTCAGCTCATTGAGCTCGTGCTGGAGCTGCTGTTCCAGCGCCGCTTGCTCTTGCGGCGCGGCCTGGGGATAGCGCGCTGCGAGCCTGAGGCGGCACTTAGCATGGAGCAGTTTTTGGCCGGCGGGCGTTAAGAGCGTCTGGGTGATGTCACAGCACTCTTGCTCCAGGGGCGTGGCAGGCGCTGCGTCATCGAGCTCAGCTTGATCTGAGGCCAGATGTGCTTGCACTTGCGGTTTGAACGGACGCATCACCTCAGGGCCCAAGCGCTCTATGAGCTCAACTTGCTCCTCAGGTGGCACATTGGTTAAGTACGGATTTAACTCCTCGAGATCGAACAGGGTGTGGGCAGGTTTAGGCATAACGGCCTCCTTGAGCGAGGGGGGACTGGGCTGCGTGAGTTTGATTGGCGCTTGAGTTAAGCTACCTCCGGGAGCTTGAAGACGTGGCTGACCAAGGTGCACAGCTCGTAAGTTAAGTCACTGAAGTCGGTTAAGTTGTAGAAGTGCTCAAAGTACTGTTGGCCTTGGCTTTCATTGATGCCAATGCCGTAGATTTCAATCCCGCTGTCTTGGGCGCGGCTAACCTCGGCGCGCAGCGCCGCGGGGTTATTGGGCTGGCCGTCGGTTAGGATCACGATGATGGCGCGGGTGGCGGCACAGCGCAGCACTGACTCGGCGGCATAGTTGAGGGCTTGATCCATCGGGGTCCCGCCAAAGGGTGGGTGCCACAGGCGCTCGGGATGGGCGGAGACGTGCTCACCGGTGCTGATGACATTGAAGTAAGGTTGGTCCGCACGGCTGTGCGGGAAGAAGGTGATCATGAGGTCAAGCCCGGCCAGGTGGTCCAGGGCAAGCCCCAAGGTTAGCGCTGCGGCGCAGGCCTGGTAGATGCGGGTATCGGCCAGGGTACAGGTAGCAGCGCCGTGGGTGGCGCACTGGCCCATCGAGCCCGAGCAATCAACCAAGAGGTGCAGCACCGTGTTGTGATCGGCAAGTTGGGTACGCTGCTGGAAGATCCGGGTCTCGCCGAGCGGGAGGCGCTGGGCGCGGCGCGCATCAAGAGTGTGGCCGCGGCGACCGTATTCTTGCTGACACTCCAAATAGCTTTGCAGACGGCGGCGCAGCTGACGGCGCAGCGGGTCGTATTTGCGCTTGACGTCGGCTACAAATTGCTTGAGATCAAGCTGATAGTAGCTGGGCACCGTGCTTAGGTCTTGATCCTTGTTGGTGTGCGGGGTGACTTGCCAGCCCTCAGTGCCGTGGGCGCTAAGCTCTTGCTGTTGCGCGAAGCGCTCGATTACGCGCGCCGGTTCCAGCTCCGGGAGCGTGGCGGCCTCGCCCTCCGGACAATACTCGCTGCGCACATACCAATACTCGCGCAGGGCGTCGTTGAAGGTGCACTCAAGGCGGGGGTCGCGCGGGTGGCCCCAGTGCTCTTGCGGCGTCTGACGCTTGAGCCATGCCATAAACTCATCTTGTTGGGCGCGGGTGACGCTCGTGGGGGCAGCGCTTAAGAGCAGTTGCAGCACCTCAACCTTGGTGGCAGGCGCGGCCGGGCCCTTTTGCGCGCCCGCCGGAGCGCTCGCCAGAGCGCCCTGATCGGCTCCCTGGACGGCGCCATTAAAAGCAGCGGGTGCGGCGTCCCAGTCCGTAAGCTGGGGCGTCTTATAGAGCTGCTCAAGGGTGGCGCGTAAGCTCGGTGCGGGCGCGGCAGTAGCCGCCGCGGTCTTTGCAGGAAGCGCGGTTGGCGCGGGAGCTGGGCCGTACTTGCTTTGAGCGGTGGTCAGGGCCTGAAAGTGGTCGGGGGCAACGGTCGCTGCGATGGTGCTCGGGCAGTTATGGAGTACGGCGTGCTTGGCGATTAAGGCGCGTTGCAGCAGGGGGCGCTCGTAAGTGTGGCCCGCGGCTTGGCAATAGTGGGCCGGATTGAGGCTAGGGTTGAGATCGAGGCTGTGGGGGTTCAACAGGCCTTGCTCTTGTAAGATCGCCTCTTGGCGCTGGAATTTGAGCACGCGGCGCTGGCGCAGCAGGTGTTGCTTGTAGTAAGTGCTCAGGTGGGCGGCGATATCAACATAGGAGCGATCAAGCGCGGCTACTTGCTCGGAGCTGACGCCCTCGGGCAACAGCGGGGCACAGAGCGGGCTTAGGGCCTTGGGATTGTTGCCCCACGCTAAGGCGGCTAGCTCGCCACGCTCTTGGCGGTACTGGATGACGGGCCATAAATCGCTGTGGGCGCGGACGTCATTGCTGGCGCGAATGAGCTCCATGAGGCTGGGCGCCGTAACCACCAAGGCCAAGAACTCACGCCAAGTGGTCACGGCGTGCGCGGTGCGCCTGTAACATTCCTGGGGCGCGACCAAGCCGCGCAGCGGCGTGCGCAGGTTCTTGAGGGCGCTCAGGCGCTCATCTTGAAACGTGAGGGCCAGCTCCAGCTGGGTTTTAACCGGCTCAGGTAAGTTGCGCAGGTCAAGCCAGGGTAACAGCGGCTGCTCCAAGGTCGGATAAGCCCAAGCCTCCAAAATCAGGCGAGTGCACAGCTCCAGGGACGGGGTGACCCGTTTGAGGCCGAGCTTGCTGAGCTCTTCTGCGGTCAGGTGCGCCGCGCCGCGGATTGAGCTTAAGTCGCGCTGGGCCAGGCGCCAATAGCGCTCGGCGGAGTCATCGTCCCAGCGTTGCTCAAGTGCCACCCAATCAGGCGGCAGGAGCGCGCGGCGCTGGGCACTTGGGGCCGCAGCACGCGGCGCCTGGTGCGCTAACTTCTGCCCTAGGCTTAAGGCGGCGCCCCACTCGCAGCGGGTGCGATAAGGTCCCTGATAAGGGCTCGGCTCCGGGCTGACCCCAAAAAAGGGGACTGGGGTGGCAGCGGCCAAGGCCTGCGCTGTGCTCAGATCAAAGTGCTCGGGGTCAAAGCTCAGGGCCTGCTGCAAGGCACTAAGCTCTAAGGGCATGGTCGCGTCCGCTGCGTCCGCAGAAGTGATCTCGGACGGGGTGGCTCCTAGGCGGGCCGCGGGCTTATTGCCTTGACCCGCGCAGCGCGCCTGCAGCTGGGCGCTCACGCTTTGGCCTAAGGCGCTGTCAGTGCTGACGCTGGGGATAAGCTCCTTTAAGGCGCGGCCTAAATGAGCCGCGCTATTTGCCCGCTGCGCCTTGCCGCGGGCAAAGAGGCGGGCGGCCTCTCCGGCGTGGCCCGCGCTGCGATCACTGAGCGCTTGAGCGTGCGCAAGCTGTGGTGCGCCCCAGCGCTCTAAGAGCGCGGCGCTATTGCTCTTTGGCATAAAGCCTGGCTCGCGCGGGGCGAGAAATTGCGGGCAATAGCGCTCGCACAGCTGGGTGAGCGTCGCCTGCAGCCCGGTGGCGCGGGCCATGGGCTCGGCGCTGGCCACGCTTGTCACGCTGGCCACGCTGTGGGGCGGGGTGGTGCTTGATGGCAACACAAAGGTTTGGCCGTAGGCTTCAGCTAAGGCGCGACAGTTATTGAGGTCAAACTGGGAGGTGCACTGATAGTGCTGGGCAAAGCGGGTGAAGTTAGGCACAAAGGTGTTGGGCTGCTGCAGGATGTCGTAGATCGCCGCCGCCACCGCGATGACATCGCTGGTATCGTGACAGGAGCGCAGGTGCCAGGTGGTAGCCACGATTTCTTGCAGCGCCGCCTCATTCATGAGGTAATTGAGCTCATCTAAGTAAGCGCGCTTGAGCACCGACACCCCGGGATAGTTATTGAAGTGCTCATGGCTGACCAAGACTAAGGCGATGCACAAGAGGTCAAGCTTGGTCCAAGGCTGGCCGCAGGGATGGAGCAAGGCCTGATGGCTGTCACGCATGAGGCACTGGTTTAAGAGCTCCAAGTTCTCGTAGACACCGATAAAGCCGCGCGCCATCAGGTATTCGATGCGTCCATCCTCAAGGCTATTGACGATGCGCAGCAGCACCTCGTTATCAAGCTGCGCGCATTGGTCAAAGTCGCTATAGCGCAGATGGCCCGCCTCATGGGCTAAAAAGCCGTAGGTCAAGCGCGCCAAGGTCGGGTCGCTTAAATCAAGCTCGGGAATCACGATGCTATCTGCGGTGCTGTAGGCATGTGAGCCCTTCACCTCAATGGTTACTCCCAGCTGATGGGCGTAGTGGCGCACCATATAGGGCAAAGCGTTGCGATAGGAAGAAGGTATGGCCATAAAACAAGCCCTCCGCGAAATAAGAGCTGAGCGCCAGCGCGTGCTGGCGCTCAAGGCAGAAGGGGCTGAAAAGCATAGTGTTTGTTCAAGCAAGTAGTTGCTGTGACAAACATCCTCGCTGCGACGCCGCAAACGCGGTGGATCAGTCGTAACGAGTCAGCCCCTACTACCAGCATCACGCAAGGCAAGCGCGTAATGATGAAAATAGGGGGTTAAAGCCCCACCGCCGCGTTCACTTAAGATCAGAGGTCATAAGCGCTCAAGCGCGCGCAATTCTTCCAAAAGCGCATAAATAAGGGCTAAAACGACGAAAGCTAGCTACAAAACGCTCGCTCCCAGTGGCGGCGCTTTTTTGCAAGAATTTAACATAACTTAAAGTAACTACAAAAGCTATTTGTAAGACAAAAGCGATCGCTATATAAAATCGTGTGATAGATA
>DXIF01000099.1 GCA_019113025.1 Candidatus Anaerobiospirillum stercoravium
GCTGTGTTAGTGTGACTTGCGTGAGCGCTGCTGCTTGCTCTTGTGCTTACACTTGCGCCGATAGGCCTCATAGGCGTGTTCGGTCAGTGCCGCGCTCTGAGCCCGCTGCGTGGTCACAATCTCTTCAGCCCACGCGCGATCTTGCAGCAGGGCGCAGTCGTAGGCAAGCTGCAGCTCCAGCCAGATCTTGGGATCGTGCTCGGGAAGCACGGAATTAAGCTGCAGTGCGAGCTTACGCGTGATGGGAGCTTGTCCGCGCAGTACGGGCAACAGCTCATCGTAGTCCAAGCCCATGCGCTCGGCGGCCGCAATTGCGCTATCTTCTAACGGGACATTAGGGTCAAAGCATGAGGCTAAGACCAGTCCTGGATGCACGGGGCGCATTATGACTCCCTCCTCATGTGGTCTAATCGGTCGTTGTTGCTTTGTTCAATGAGTTTTTGCTTGCGCTTACGCCCAAATTCCGCCAGGCCCGGATGGGCCGCATCGATCTCAGCGCGCCACTTATCATCGTGCGCAATTTGCCACAAGTCCCAGCTATGTTGGAGGCGAATCCAAGTCACCGCTGGGATGGTTGGGACTAAGCGCGGCAGCAAGACGGCCATCTCCTTGGAGATTGGGATGCGCTCTTCTAACAGCGCGCATAGCTCAGACTCATCTATCCCCATGAGCGCGGCCGCTTGTGCGTGCGGCTGGTCGCTACTTTGGGCCAAGAGCGCGCTAGGACGCATGGGCTTGGTGCCGGGTAGCCCTTCGGGTTGAGGGCGGGCGCTGGGGGTAAAGCGCATGTGCTCATCGACTTGGTGGCGGTCGTAATCGCATTGCAGTTTGAGCCAATACTCCGGAGGCAAGTAGGGCACGCGCTGGGAAAACAAGAGCGCAAGCTTTGGGGTTACCGGCTTTTTGCCCTTAAGCACGGCTTTGAGCTTACGGGACGGTAGTCCTAAGCGTAAGGCCAGATCTTTGGCCTTGGAGTAGCTGGGGCGCAGCAGCGCTGAGAGCACGGCGCCCGGGTGGGGCGGGTTCCACAAGTAATGAGCGGTGCTCAGCTGAGCTTGCAGCGCGGCATCGGCTGCCGGATCGCAGCTTTGGTGGGCGGCAAGAATCTCTGCGCGCCACATATGGTTAAAGGTTACCTGCCAGCAGTCGTGGTCTGCTTGCATCCCCAGCCATAAGGCGGGGCTATCGTCTAGGAGTAAGCCGATCAAATAGGCACGCTCGCGCGTGAAGTCGGCCTTGCCGCAAATTAGGTCTTGGAGCAAGGTAACCGGAAGGTTGAGCTGCGTGGCGGCCTCACCTAGGGTGAAGTTGGGAGCAAAGCAGGCCTCTAATATGCCGCCGGGATGAGGTGGATTGTACATCATCATGGGGGTATCCCTATGGATTCGGTGGAAATCAGTGGGGGACGTGCGCGCAACCAATAGCGGAGCGCAGCGGTTCCCGTAGTGGGGCGTGCCGGGCGTTAGGATTCGGCCTTAAGGCGCGGCGCGGCACCGCCCGAAACTTTCGGCATATTAGGGCAAGCGCTGACCAAACTCAAGAGGCTACGGGGTAACTACTGGTCTCCCACGGGGAACGCGCATGGCTTATTGGAGGTAGCGCTCAAAGAAAGCGGTGACGTTGCGATAGTGCTGTTTGGTCTCCGGGACATCGGGGAAGAAGAAGTATTGGGCGTGGGAGATGCCCTCATAGACGATGAGCTCAACCGGGCGCTTAGCTGCCAGCATTTTGGCTTGGACCCGTACCGTATTGCTCAAGAACAAGTCGCGGGTGCCTGCGATCAAGAGCAGCGGGGGAAAGTTCGAGTAATCGCCATAGACCGGGGAGAGGTGGGGATCCTTGAGGTCATGATCGCCTGCGTAGACGCGTACGGCGTCCTTAAGCCAGCCTTCATAGCTGACCATGGTTTGGTCCACGCCTTCGTGGCTGTAGTAGGTGTCGCCGACTTTGCCTAGATCACTCCAAGGAGTACCGGCCATGACCGCGCCGGGCTGGGCGATCCCTTTTTCTTGGCACATCATGGGCACAATCAGGCTCATCGCGCCCCCTGAGGAGGAGCCAAAGATGCCAATCTTAGAGGCCGGGGTGGTCTGGAGCAATTCTTGGTACACGGCAAAAGCGTCATCAATGGCCGCCGGGTATGGATGTTGCGGCGCCATGCGGTAATCCACTGCAATGATGGTGTAGCCGCCGATGCCCGCTAACGGCAAGGCCTCGACTAAGCCCGCCTTGCCCGGGTTGAGCACATAGCCGCCGCAATGCAGGTAGAGCAAAACTTGATCTTGCTTTAACTGAGGCTGGTGGGGCGGGGTAATGCGAAAGCACGGTACGCCTGCGATGGTTTCAGGCGTTACTGTCAATTCGTATTGGGTGCAGAGGTGGTCGACCAGCTGCTCGCTCAATGGAATCGAACTTTGTACCAGCTCCTCCCATTGCTCCGCAGTTTGGGGATGGACGTCCCAGCCTACCGGCGGTAGCTGCAGAAATTGCGCAAGTTCGGGACTGACCGTGGTCAGCGGGGCAAATTGCTGCGCTACTATGGTGTCTGCGCAGGCACTGCCTGCTTGCGCGAGAGCAAGGGCTGAACAGAGCAAAGTAGGCTTAAGCGGGTTTAGCATGCACAAGTCCTCCATCCTCAAGTTGCATTGCGGGCTAACATCTGGACTTAGACTTTAGCACCGGCGCGCTTAGGCGCCAACTATGGGACGGCCATCTTTTGACTCACCGCTCGCAAATAGCGCCGCGCCCGCCCCAGCGCTGTGCGGGAGCACAGCGCCGGGCGGGCGCCATTAATCGTGCGCGCCTAAGTGCTACTTGAGGTAACGCTCGAAGAAGTTCTTGACGTTGAGGTTATGCTGCGTGGTCTCTGGAGCGTCTGGGTACATATAGTACTGAGCGTGCGATTGGCCCTCATATACGATGAGCTCAACTGGGCGCTCCGCCTTGAGCATCTTTTCTTGGACGCGGACCGTGTTGCTCAAGAACAAGTCACGGGTACCCGAGACTAAGAGTAGCGGTGGAAAGTTTGAGTAATCACCATAGATCGGCGAGAGATATGGATCCTTGAGGTCGTGGCCATTCGCATAGACGCGGGTCGCGTCGGTCAGCCAGCCTTGGTAGCTAACCAAGATTTGGTCGTCGCCTTCGTTGCTAAAGTAGGTGTCGCCAATCTTGTCCACATCGCTCCATGGGGTACCCGCAAAAACGGCGGCAGGTTGCTCAACCCCACGATCTTGGCACATCAGCGGCAAAATCAGGCTCATGCCACCTCCGGTCGAGGTACCAAAGATGCCAATCTTGGTGGCCGGGACCGTCTTGAGGAGCTCTTGGTACACGGCAAAGGCGTCATCAATGGCGGCCGGGAATGGATGCTGTGGTGCCATGCGATAGTCAACAGCGAGCACGGTGTAGCCTCCAATAGCTGAGACTAAGGCGCCTTCCTTTAAGCCCGCACGGCCGTGGTTGAAGACATAACCGCCACCATGGAAGTAGAGCAGGACTTTATCCTTCTTATCCTCGGGCTGGTTGGGAGGCACGATTCTAAAGCACGGGACGCCCGCGACGGTCTCTTCGCTCACTGTCAGGTGATAGCGCTCAACCACTTCTTGGGTGAGCTTAACGCCTGCTTGGTAGAAGCTTTGCTCCATGGCCTCCCAATCCGCCATGGTTTGTGGGTGGCGATCCCAGCCAGATGCGGGCTTAGCAAGGGCCTGAGCCAGCTCCGGGCTGACGGTATCAAGCAGCGCAAATTGCTGCGGCCCAATGGCGGTAGTAGCGGTGTTATCTTGAGTAGTGCTGGTGCAACCAACTAATGCCACGGCTAAGGCCGTCGCGAGCAAGGTAGGCTTAAGTGCATGCATGTCAATGTCTCCAACCAATCCAAGTGCGGATAAGGACTTGTTCTTACCAAATTAGACTTAGATCCTGCGTACCAAGGCAATCATTGCTGAGCAATCATGAGCAATCGTTGCCAAACAATCATGGTATGGCTTCATGGTACAGCAAGCCTTGGTCGCAAGTTCGGACGCCACGTCGGAAGCATCGTTCCCACGTGCTGCGTCATAGTAAGCTCCCAGCCTTTAGCTGTCATATCCCATTGCTCTCTCTTTTTTGCACAAAGCTATCGGGGTGCAATCAGGAGTTTGGGACAAAGGCTTTGGTCTGGAGGCATGGCTTGAGCGCGCGGCAGCCGCGAGTACACCAGTCTGCGGTCAAGTCATCTGGTTGAGGCTGGATGCTGGCGAGCTGTTGAGTCGGTGTGGTCTAGTGGGGGCGGAATGGGCTGGGGGCAGCTGTGGGCAAAGAGATAGAGGCTGCGCTGTTGGTGGGCGTGCGGTCAGAGCGGACGCAGTCGTGCGGAAGGGATAGTCCACCCAGTTCCACTGAATTTTTGCGGTAGCTTTGCGGTAAATTTGCGGTAAAACGGCTTAGATATGCGCTTTGATGGGAAGATTTTGCGGTAGCTTTGCGGTTGGCCACAAAAGCTTGCGGAGAAAGGGCTTAAAATGGGGATTGTTGGTGCTGGATACAAGAATCGAACTTGCGACCTTTTGATTACGAATCAACTGCTCTACCGACTGAGCTAATCCAGCACAAAAGATAAGACGTGACGTTCTCGGAGGAGGTCTGCCGTGGGGGCAGCTGCAACCTGTCGGTCGGACGCCTTCAGGGCTGCGTTGAGAACGGGCGCTATTCTAGCAAAAGCTGTGATCTTGGTAAAGTTTTTTTGCAAAAAACGTAAATGGTCCGCTTGAACGCGATAAATAAGCCAAACGCGCCAGGCTTATCCTTTTTCCTGATATCTCCCCAAAACATTGAGGGAGGTTCCAACCAAGCTCACAGCAAGCTCAAACGAGGCGCCCCATACCTCATGCCCCATCCCTCCAAGTCAAAGCCTAACGCAATCCTCCCTGCTTAAGTACCACCTAAACCTCATGACGGCGTGGCAGCTAAGCATAGACGGCCCAGCAAATACGCCTCTGGGCGCATATCCGCCCGCCCAACGATTTGCTTCGTTGTACTACGTCTTGGCAGCTCCCCGGTCAGCGGGCTCCGCGTGGACTCAGGAGGCAAGACGCGGCATCTGCGCTGCACTTGGCCTATACTGAGAGCTGGTACTCAGGGAGGAAAAGTACGATGAGCTCAGCACCACAACGACCGCAGGATATATTGCAGGATGCGTCGTCAGCGTCGTCGGCAGCGTCCGCCGCGTTGCCGCGGCAGCGCCGTGAGAGTCTGCGCATTTTGCGGGAGCTCAAGACGGTGGTGCTCGATGAGCCGCGCTATGCGCGCTACTGTGCAAAGATGAGTGAGCTTGGTCTTGAGCCTTTGTCCCGGGCGCAGCTGGTGGCGCTTACTGTGGACTATGTGTTTGGTGCGCAGGGACCCTTAGCGCGGGCGCTACCGCACTATCAGCCCCGGGAGGGTCAAATTAGCTTGGCTCACCATGTCGCTGAGGCCATGAGTTCAGGCCAGATTTTAATGGTCGAGGCCGGAACCGGTACCGGCAAGACCTTTTCGTACTTGGTGCCACCGATTATCGCAGGACGGCATATCTTGGTCTCAACCGGAACCAAGGCGCTCCAAGACCAGCTGACCCATAAGGACATCCCGGCCTTGGTTAAGATGCTGCACTTGCCGCACTACCACCACATGGCGCTCAAGGGCCAAACTAATTATGTCTGCCGCTTCCGTGCAGAGGTTCATGAGCAGCTCCTAAGCCAACAGGGCTTGACGCGCCTTCCCACTTGGATCGCGCACGAGGCGACGCAGATCGACATGGCACGCTCTGAAGCAAGCTTTGGGCAGATTAACTTCATGCTCAAAGAGGAGCTGCGCCCTTTCTTAACCTGCGATGGCCGAGAGTGCAAGCGGGAGTCGGATAAGTGCCCGTACGCTGAGCGCAAAAAGGACTTCATTAAGAGCATTGCCGCACCGCACAATGACGCACCGCAGGGCGTCCGATCCCAGAGCCATCAAGCGTCCCCACAGGCGAATGCTCAGGCTTGCCCGCAGATGAGCTCTTTGGTGGATCAGCGCCTCAAGCTCAGACCGCCCAAGGCACACCATGATGCATCCCAGGATGCGCCCTGCGGGGATAGCGCGGACACTGCTGCGCCCGCCGCGCCGACTCTGGAGCCCGAGCAACAGGATCTTAGCTATCTGGCCTATGAGCCGTATCACTGGCCTGAGATCGATGGCGAGCATTGCTTTATCTTCGCCGCGCGCTATGAGGCCAAAAAGCGCCCCATGGTGGCAATCAACCATGCTTTGTTCTGCGGTGCCCTAAGCCAACTCAATGGCTTCTTTAGCGGGGCGCTCAAAGGGGCTGGGGGCCCAGAGGCGCTCTTGCCTTGGCCTGATGTCTTGGTCATAGATGAGGCCCATACCCTGCCTGATATCGCCCGTAACTTCTTTACCCAGCGTCTCGATCTGCACGAACTGTGTGAGGATGTGACGCAAGATCTGAACAAGGCCTGTCATGACGCTCAGGGCAATCTCAGTTTAGAGACCTTTAGCAAGCCCTTGAGTATGCTCGAGCTGTTAGTGCGCACTTTGCAGCTGGGGCTGTCCCTGTACCCCAACGATAAGCGCAATCTCTTAGATCTCAAGTATCGGCACCTGCAGTACCCGTCGGTGTTCGAGCTTTTGGGCGGGTGCTTGGTACATCCTAAAGAGCGCGGCCTGTTAGGTGAGGATTCGCGTTTGCGCAGTGTGCTGGCCTCCTTGGACCCAAGCGTCGACTTAAGTGCTAAGTTTTTTGCGGGGGCGTGGAATGCCCACCAAGGGAGCTTGGTTCTTGAGGGTGCGACGCTGATGGAGCGCCCGACTCGGCTGACGGACGAGGAGCAAGCGGCTATGGCGCAGGCGCTGCGGGCGCATTACTCAGTCGTGGTGCAGCAACACCAAGCGCGGCTGCGTGCTCGCGGCATCTGTCCCAATCCTAATCCGGCGTGGTCGCAGGATTCCGCGGAACCTGAGGTCTTGGTGCCGCCGAGCAATCAGCCACTAGCCGATGGGTACTACGATGAGCAAGGACTGCCTCAGCGCGAGCCCGTTTTCTTAGCCTTAATGAGCGATTTATGGCTGACGTTGCAGACCTTGGCTCAGCTGGTGTCAGACCAGCTTGAGGCTTCGGATAAGCTCAATGATGTGTTGACCTCACTGCGCGATGGCAGCGCTTTGGTGCGCGCCTTCATGAACTGCGACCGCAATAAGCAGGGCGTGCCTCAGTTTGACTTTGCCGCGTGGGTTGAGCCCCATGGCAAAGGCGATCAGCGCAGTTACGAATTGGTGCTTTGCCCCCTGGATGTGGGCAAAATCTTGGGCGAGAAGCTGCGTAACTTGCGCGACAACGGCACCACCATCATCTTCACCTCGGCGACCATTACCGTGAACCAAAGCTTTGCCAAGTTCTGTCACGATGTGGGCTTAGCGCAAGATGAGGTTACCACAGCGCTGGTGCCCTCGCCCTTTGACTACGCGCGCAACACCTGTTTGCTCGCCTCGCCCCAATTTCCTGATACCAGCGAGCGCGGGCGCATGGCCCCGTGCCTTAATATGATTGCGGCAGCGATTGAGTGTGTCGATGGCGGCGTGTTCTTTTTGACCACCAGTTACACCATGTTGCAGGCGGCAGCCACGGAGCTCAAAGCCCGTTTTGGTCATGAGCGAACGGTCTTGGTCCAAGGTAGTGAGCCGACCGCGCAGCTTATGACTAAATTCCGCCAAGATGGGCAAGCCATCTTGGTGGGGACCTCTTCGTTTTGGGAGGGCGTGGATGTGCCGGGCAAGGCGCTAAGCTTGGTCATCATCGACAAGCTACCCTTCAAGAGCATCGGGGATCCCTTACAGGTGGCGCTCAATGAGCTGTGTGTGCACCGCGGCGGTAGCTACTTCAACGATATCTTATTGCCTGATGCCATCATCATGCTGCGCCAAGGCGTTGGGCGCCTAATTCGCACTGAGCACGATACCGGTGCCTTAATCATCATGGATCCCCGCCTGCGCCGCAAAAAGTACGGCGCCAGCTTCTTTAACTCGCTACCACCGATGCAACAAGTCTCAACCGTGAGCGCGTTGACGGATTTTCTGACTAAGCTTAAGCAACGGCGCTAAGCCTTGTCCTAAAGAAGCTCAGTCCTAATGGACGGTGTGTGGGAGCGGGCGCCTGAAATGCGCAGATCCCCGCGGGACAGGCGTAGCCGGTTAGGGCGGCGTATTCAGTAGCGCTGATGAAGCTGATAAAGCTGACGGGTCTGGTTGGGGCGTATTTGTTAGAGCTGGGGCGGACACAGCGCGGTCTCGTAGGCGTAGTGGCGTTTGAAGTCCTCATAGAGCGCGCGTGGGTTAAATTGGTAGCTTTGGCCGGTGTGGGGATCGCTCCAAGCAAAGGGGGCGTCTAATTCTACCAATTGGGCAAAAGCCTCCACGCCCTCACGCAGCGCTTGTAGGCGCTGTAAAAAGATTTTGGCGCGACTGAGCGCCGTGGCGCGCGCGTGAGCGTCGCCCCCAAACAAGGTTGTTTGGTGCGCCTCAAGATAATCCAGCGCCTCTTGGGCGCTCATGCGGCTGGAGCGCCCTTGCGCGACATGGTGCACGAAGCCGTCGCAGGTATGGGGGGCGATGGCCGGGTGCCAATGCGCCGCCGCCTCGATTTGCTCAGCCCAGACATCGCGCTTGGGATCTGCGTTCAAGTTGTCAGCGCTGATGAAGTGCAAGGCGGCACGCCACAGCCGATTAAAGGCATGCATCTCTTGGGTGCCGTTATGCGCCGCTTTGCTGGGTAGCATGGTCAACAGGGAAATGAAGTTATTGAGCCAGCGCCCGGCATCGCAGCAATGAGGCCAGCCAAATTTAGGGGATAAGAAGGAGGTGACGATACGTGACATTAAAGCCTCGCGGTTAGGCTAGCTCATGGGAATAGGGGGATGAGGTCTGGGACGATGCGAGCGCTGACTAAGACGGCTCCTGTGCGCTCCCTAGGGTGGGGGCTTGTAAGTGGGCGCTCAAGTCCAGGTAGCGGCACGGTGCGCTGGGAAACTTCCATCTAATCTTGAGCTCATCGTACCGAATTTTGTGGTCGCATTAAGTGAGCTGGGTGGCAGGATTGAATTTTTCCCATATTTAAGCCCTTGTAACGGAGCGGAGGTGCGTTGATTGGTATGGGGGCGGGCGTTTGATGTGGGCCGCGGCGTCTTGGTTTAGACTCCTGACCGCGACTGAGCAGCACATTTTTATGAATTAGCGTCCCCT
>DXIF01000100.1 GCA_019113025.1 Candidatus Anaerobiospirillum stercoravium
CTGCTACTTAAGATGCATAAAGGACGAGTCATCTAACGCGTTGAGCTCCTGGCGCGTGGCCGCGGCAAGGCTTGCCGCCTCAGCGCCGCGGCCCTTGCTCTGCCCTAAGAGCCCCACAAGGTGCCCGGCAAAGGGCAAGTACTTTTGCACCAAATTGCGCTTGACCTGCTTTTTGCGCTTAATCTTAAGCGCGGCGTGCTCGGTGAGAGCGACGCGTGCGGCGATGTACTCATCGGAGGTTGCGATCTCATCGACCAAGCCCAGTTCCTTGGCATCAAGTGCGAGCCAATGCTCACCGGTAGTGACCTGAGCGGCATCCAAATGCGGACGATAGCGCAGCACCTGCTCTTTAAAGCGCTGGTGCACCGCCTCCAGCTCTTCTTTGAACTTTTGGCGCCCCTCTTCGGTGTTTTCACCTAAGACCGACAAGGTGCGCTTGAACTTACCGGCGGTAATCTGCTCGTAGTCAACATCGTACTTATTGAGCACGCGGCGGAAATTCGGAATCCCCGCGATAACTCCAATCGAGCCGACATAAGCAAACGGCGCGGCCACAATCTTGTTGGCAACACAAGCCATGAGGTAACCGCCCGAGGCGGCAACTTCATCGACGGTCACGGTCAAGAAGATATTGCGCGCACGCAGACGCTCTAATTGCGAGGCACACAGGCCGTAGCTGTTGACCATGCCCCCTGGCGAGCACAAGTTAACGATAACCTCATCGCGCTCGTCTGCGACCTCTAAGATGGCATCGATCTTAAGGCGCAGCTCCTTAAACTCGCGGCCCTTAGTCGAGCCCCGGAAATCAAGCACAAAGAGGTTGCGCGGGCAAAACTCGCCGGCCGCGCGCTTGGCGGCAAGCTCAGATACGAACTCCTTGCGGGCACTGCACTTGGCCTCAAGCTTAGCTTTGAGCGCCTTCTTGCCCTTCTTCGGCTTGTCCGCGGCCGCAGCAGCCGAGGCAGAAGCAGCAGGAGCGGCGTCACCGGCCGGGGCACTCGCCCCAGCAGCTGCATCCTCTTGGCCCGCCGCAGCTTTGGCCGCTGCAGCTTGGGCCGCCGCATCTTGGGCCGCCGCATCTTGGGCCGCCGCATCCGGCGCGGCCGCCGCAGCGCTTAAGCCTGCGACCTCGGCACTTAAGCCGGCGGCCTTGGCGCGCTTGGTCAGAATCTGCTCGGGATCGGCGCGCTTAACGCTCTGAGTCATGAGCTTGTGGCGCTTTCGGCCCTGCTTTTTGAGATCCACCGTAATGAGCGAGGTAACCTCATCGGCAGCTGCCTCCCCCTTATCGCCCTTTTTGCGGGCGGACAGGGCCAGCACAACTAGGGGCAAGACCACCACGCCCATCACAATGAGCACCTTAAGCAAAAAGCCTAAGATATCCAGCACAAAATCGATCACGCCTCTCTCCTTGTGCCTAGTCAGCGGCCTCAGCCTCGCCCTCGCCGGTGTCAACGGCATCGGCCACCAATTGCGCTAAGCGCTCCTTGCTACGCTCGGATAGCTTGTCATCTGAGACCTGCAAGGCCGCGGCATGCGCCGCCTCCCGCGCTGACGAATGGTGCGAGTGCAGCAAGTCCTCAGCTACACTATCCCCGGCGCCGACCAGCTCATCAGGGATGGCGCTAGGCGCCATATCGGCTGCCATATCGGCCGCCAAATCGGCTGCCACCTCGTCCGCCCCAGCAGACTCGGCCGCAGTTTCAGTGCCGGTTGGCTTGGCTGCGCCCAATTCGTTGTGCATTTTGGCACGACCGGCATCGGTAATAGTGATATCACCGTCACCAATTACCACCAAGCGCTGCTTGTAGAGCATGCCCAGAGCCTTCTTGAACTTGCCCTTGGACATATGGAGGTAATCCTCAATGAGCTCGGGATCGCTCTTGTCGTTGAAGGCAAAGTGTCCCTTGCTGTAGTAGAGCGCCTTTAAGATGTCTAAGGCGGCGTGCTCAATGCCCGATAAGCCGACCTCTTGCAGCGAGACGTCTAAGCGACCATCGGGGCGCGCCACCTTGATGTAGCCCTCATAGCGCTTGCCCATGGTGAGCTTAACATGCGGCTCATCCTTATAGATGAGGCCATAGACCTGATCGTTGATGACCACCCGAAACCCCAATGGGGTGCGCGCGAGCGGTACCACCTTAACCTTTTGGTTGAGGCTAAACTCGCCCTCGTTCGCGCGCGCGCGGATGTAATCGTTAAAGCGCTGGGTGGCAAAGAGACGCCCCATGCTGTCGATGGCGACATAGACCATGGCGGTATCGCCTACGCGCAGCGCGACTCGCTGCTGGGCAACCGGGAACACCAGTTCCTTAGGGATACCCAAATCTAAGTAGGCCGTACCGTTGTTAATCGAGTTGACGCGCAAATTACCGACTTGCCCGAGCTCAATAATGGGGCGGCGGGCAGTAGCCAAGACGCGCGGACCATCCTTATAAAGGCAGACGCGCAAGGAAGCGCCCTCACCTAGGCCCTCTGGCACCTGCGAGCGCGGCACGAACAGCGCGCCATGCTCGGCGGCGTTGACAAAGACGCCCTTATCGGTGACCTCAGAGATGGTAAGGTCGACCATCCGGCCCAGAGGCACCGAGGTCTCAAAAGTCTTAGTGACATCAATGACCTGACGGAGCTCACCATAGCCCTTGCCCTGCGGGGCAAAGGCACCGTGGCGCTGCTTGCTGCGCTCCAAGCGCTCGGAGCGCTCAAAAGAGCGGTACCCACCGCGCTCGCCGCGGCCCCCACGCTCACTGCGCTCAGAAGAGCGAAAACCGCTACGCTCACCGCGTTCGAAGCGCTCACTGCGCTCGGAGCGCTCAAAAGAGCGGTACCCACCGCGCTCGCCGCGAAAGCCCCGCTCCTCGCGCTCGGCGCGTTCGGCACGCTGTGCCGCCATGCGGGCGCTAAAGCTTAGAGTAGAGGACTTAAATTCGCTCGGGTCACGCCCCGAGGTCGTGATGACCTTGTCCCAAGGGCCATTAGCCCCCTTACCCCAAGGGTCACGGCTTTCGCCTGACTCTTGGGAGTCATCACGGGCGGCAAAACGCTTAAGCTTAGTCGTAACGGCGCCGCGCGCGGCTTTTAAGGACAACTTGTTTTCGTCGGTCATGTCTTAGGTCTCATCGTCGCCGCTGCCCCTCATCTATATAAAGGAACTCTATATACAAGGAAGGATGCAGCGTTTACTGGGGCCTGTGTCTTCACAGGTCTTTTTTACTATGGAAAAGTTTTTTGTGAATTGCAAATGATTTTGGAGGGTGGCGCGCGCCAAGGGCCTGGTTCGCGCCCCCACTGAAGACGGGTGCTAGGGCCCAAAATCCGCTTTTGTGCCCCCACGGTGACGGCGCATCCTAGCGTCAGATAAAAAAATCGCAGGTAATACCCCCAATTAGCCCATGAAAGCAAATGGGGCAAAAGGTGCGGCCCTGCCCAAAATTGGTCGCTCAGACGCCAAAACGGCGCCCTAGAGGCGCCGCGGCAACAAAAAATGAGGGCTTTTCATGGCAGCAGGCTGCATGGCTGCATAGCCAGCATGGCACCCACAAACGCAAAGAGCAGGTATAACACCTGCTCCTGCTGCCGCGCGCTCCCAAAGAGCGCCCGGACTTTGAACCTGACAGCCTAAGGCTGCGCCTTAAACGCGTTGGAAATCAACGTGGATAACGCGGGAGGTAACTGGGTGACGCTGCATGGCGGTTGGCTTAACAACGACTTGGTTACCCTCGAGATTTAAGGTTACATTCTCAGTAAAGAAATCTGGCTTGGTGCAAGCCTGGATTAACTTCTTCTCGTTTAAGGTAACGCTTACAGTCTCTTGACCCTTGGCAACGATGATTGCAGGGATCTTCTCTTCGCGACGAAGGCGGCGGCTCGCACCTCTCCCTAAGTCCTTGCGAAGTTCAACGTCTAAAGTGATAGCCATGATGAGATACTCTCGTATTGAAATGGTTATGCTAATCGGCTAAAAGTCTGCGACCGGATCTTTTAGCCAGACATCGTGTTGCCTAAAACCTCATGCAGTGCGCATCAAGATGCGCATCTACCAGTGTCGGTACCTCGCGGTAATAACACTTACTGGTCTCAAGCCTAAAGACAACAAAAGCGCCCGCGGCGCCTTTATCAAAATCCTGGTCGGTGATGAGGGATTCGAACCCCCGACCCACTGGTCCCAAACCAGTTGCGCTACCGGACTGC
>DXIF01000101.1 GCA_019113025.1 Candidatus Anaerobiospirillum stercoravium
ACTCCAAACACCTCTTGGAGCAGCGAGTTCCAGAAGGTCTGGGTCTCACTGCGTTCATTGCCGCGCGCCTCTTGTTGCCAGTACTGCACAAAAGCTTGAGCCGCCTTAAGTTGTGCCTTTGCTGCGATCGCCATGCGCTCAACCTCGCTGAAAACCACCTCGGTCACCTCGGTAAGAACCGTAAGATGGACCGTGCTTACCTGCTTCCCTTTAGCTCTTACTGTAGCGTATTTGGTGGCAAGTTGTCGCACCTTGGTTCAAGCTAATTGAGCACAGGGCGCCCCGGTTCTATTTGCCTTGTGGCGCCCGAGCGCACAGCTCTTGGTAGCGCAGGCCCAACGGCCCGTGCGTAGGCATCAGCTCACGCGCCCAGGGGGCGCGGCTGCGCCCGTTAGCACCTGTTAGCGCCCGGTATTGCTGCGGCGCAGATGCACGAACTGCTCGCTTACGCTGTCGTCGTAGGCCTCAAAGCTCGGCGGCTGCACGCCCACTAGCTCAAAGAGCGAGCGGTACTGCATCTTAAGGTCGGGGTAGAACAGGCCTTCGTCGCGGCGGGCGGCGCTGATGCGGTTGAGCGCGGTCAGTAAGTCCGGCACGTCGTACAGCTCTTGCTGCTGGCGCAGCTTGCGTCCACCTAATTCGGCGTCCTTGCGCTCTAATAAGCTCTTGAGCATGAGGTGCAGGCTCAAGGCACAAAAGAGCACAAAGCCCTTGCCGCGCAAGAGCTGCTGCAAGCGCGGCTTGAGCGTCAGCGCCATCGGGTTTAACAGCGCGCGCTCGACCTTGTAGGTGTCGTAGCATAAGAGGTCTAAGTAGTGGCTCGCCACATCAAGGTTTTGCACCGTGCTGTAGGCTTCGTTGACGTCGGCCACTTGGTTGGTGACCATGACCTTAAAGCAGCCTAAACTGTGGGTCAGGTCTAGCTCCAGTAAGGCCTCTAAGTCGCGCTGCAAGCGCTTCTTTTGGCCCGGGGTTAAAACGCGCGCGGCCCGCTGCGCGCGCCGCTCTTCAGCGGCCGCCGCTAAGGTCTCAAGGGCCCCTAAAGCCTTGGGCTTGGACCGCACCAGCGGCTCATCGCGCTGCAGCTGCGCGCTGGGCACCTCAAAGCCCGGCTCACTGCGCGCAGTTGTTGGCGCTGGAGTTGGCTCAGGCGTTGACGCAGGCGCTGTTGACTCAAAGCTGGGCGCAAGGAGCGTGGACAGCGTCGCATGGTCAAGCTCATCCTCATCTAAGTCCCAGAAGGTCGTTGCCGCGCCTGACTCTGCCGTTGGCGCCGCCGACTGGGGCCGATTTTCTTCCGGGGCGGGCGCTTGAGCTGAGCTGTCAGCTGGGGTGTGCTTGAGCAGGTCGGGGTCAACTTCTTCGTGCTCTTCTTCCTCGAGCTCAAAGAAATCCCCGCTGTCTGCGTCATCAAGCTCCTTGGGTGACGGCGGCTTGGCCGTGCTCATGGGCTTAGGCTGCGGCGTAGTGGCCGGACGGGGCAGCTGCGCATCGTCGTCTTCTAAGTCAAAAAAGCTCTCGCTGCTCGGGGCGCGGTGCGGTTCTGGGTGCGCCTCAGAGCTCGGCTCCGGGTGCGAGGTCGCCGCGTCGGCCTCTTCCTCCGCCGCTAACGCGTCCTGGTGCGGCTCAAGGGCGGCAGCTAAGGCCGCATCAGCCTCATCGAGCATTTGGGCCGCCAAAGCCTCAGCCTGACGCTCGGCCTCAGGATCGTCCCAAGTGTCATCGGCCTCAGTGAGCTGAGCCTCAGCGCGCAACGGCTGGGACACCTGGTGGGGCTCGGAGTGGGACTCTATGGGCGGCGCTGGTTGGGGCGCAGCAGTTACGGGCGGCGCGGAGCGCGGCGGCTTGCTACTGCGCGCGGGGGCAGGCATTGGCGTGCGCGGCAGCCAAGCGCTCGGGTCTTGGTTAGGCTCAGCCTCGAGAGCATGGTTGGTGCCGACCATGCTCTGCATCAAGAGCGCAAGGCGCTCGGCGTCGCTGGTCGCAACTGGAGTTTGGGGCTTGCGCTCGGCCTTGAGAATGGCCGCTTGGCGCGCAAAAAAGTCGGTGCTCTGCTGCGAGGGGCTTGGGCGCTGGACCGGCGCAGGCGGCACTGGCTCTGGTGGTTGCTCTAGCTTTTGGCCTTCGAGTGGTTGCACCTGGAGCGGCGTGCTCAGGCGCGTTGAGGTGCGGCGCGGGGCCTGCGGCCGGGATGCGGCGGCAAGTTGGGTGGCAGCGGGTGACGCGAAGCTGGGGGCGGCGCTCGTTGGGGTGACGCTCGTGGGGGTACTTGCGAGCGCAGGCTCGGGGTCGGCGCTCCAAAAGTCGGGATCAAGTTCGCTGTGGCGCCACGCCGCGACCACCGAGGTGCCCATGGAGCTGGTGCGCGTGCCCGCAAGCGTTTCCTCGCCTAAGCGTGACAGCGCCTCGACCACGTCGTCGATGAGATCGAGGTCTTCTTGGTTAAGCGCGCGCAGCGTCTTTTTGGTGTGAGGCTTGATGCTGTCTTGGCCTTGCCAGAATGAGGCTTGCGGCAGCTCCTCTAATAGCTCGTCGGTACCCAGTTCAATGGCAGAGAGCTTCTTGGCTTGGCGGGCACTTAAGCGCACCGTGCCTTGCTTGGTCTCTTGCTCAAAGACCGTATCCTCAAAGCCTTCGTCGGCTTCTGCTTGCGCTTCCGCCTGCTCTTTTAGCTCTTGCTTGGTATGGGCGCGGGCCGCCAGCAGGGGCTCTAAGTCTAAGACTAAGTGCACCACTAACTCATAGGTGCGCTGCGCCGGGCGCACGATCGCGCGCTGCACTAAGGGATCTTGACTGAAGATATCGGCCTTGGTGCTGAGGTCGTACTCAGGGTAGCGATGCGGCAGCCGCAAGGTCAGAGTAAAGCGTTGGCGCTCATGGTCGTAATGGGCCAAGTCTAGGAGCTCGCGGGCCGCTTTGTTTTTGAGGTAGCGGGCGACATGGTGGGTCAGGGGCACATCATAGAGCACCGGCTGGCTTAACTGGTTGTTGTGGCGCAGCGCAGCGATTAAGTCGTGGGGCGCGCTTTGCACCAAGACCACGGGCGTCGGTAGCTCTTGCGGCGGCGTGCCGTTGCGGCGCGCCGTGGTTGGCGCGCTCGGGGTACGCCGGACTAACTCCGGCTTGTGAATCAAGCCGCTTACCGGGTCGTAACTTAGGCCTGTGGCGGTGGTGGGGGCACTTGGTGCCACCGTGGTCAGGGCGCTGCCGGGGCGGTTGGCGCCCAGCAGCGCGTCATAGCGTTGGGTCGGGTCGGTGTGGCTCAAGGCGCCCAGGTCCTTGAGGGCGCGGGCTGTGCTCCCGGTTGGGCTTAAGGCGCCAATGAGATTAATCGATTGGTTAAGCGCGCGGGTGCGCGCGAGGCGGTCAGGCTTACTTAAATCGACGTAACCGGTTTTTTGCTCGAGCTCCTTGGTATTCTTGAGCGCTTGGGCAAACTCGCTTTGCTCGGGACTAAGCTCCGGCTCATAGGGTTGACGCTCCGGGCGCGCGCAGCTCGTTAGAAACTCGGCGAGCTCTTGGGGATTGAAGTCGTCACTTTTGTAGGTGTGGTAGCCGTAGCTGTGCCCGGTGCTGGCATTAAACAGCACTAAGGCGCGGTCTGATTGGGATTGACTGAAGCGCGTCAGCTGCGCCCGTCGGTCGCGGCGGTGCCAGGCATGATCATGGACATCGCGCGCGATGACCTGATCTAAGTCCTCTTGGTTGGTGTAGATCGCTAACTTGCCGTCACTCATCTGAGTCAACAGGTTGTGGGGCAAATTGACCTGCAAGGCGTAGAGCCGACTTTTGCGGTTGATGCGCCGGGCGCTGCGCGCGCTGAGCTCACTCATAAAGGCGGCGAGGTCAACGTCGCTGACGGTGCTGAGCAAGTTGTTGATGTCGCGCTCGGTCAAGGCATCGGGGTAAGGCAGGCGCGTGTCAGCTTGGAAAAAGAGAAAGTCTTGGTACGCAAGAGACTGGGTGAGCAAGCTAAAGTAAGCAAGCGATAACAGCTTGTCGCCTTGGTAGCTGGGACCAAAGGTGTGATTGAGCGCGCCTAAGAGCGGGCTGTTATGTAAGAGCTGATCTAAGGTAAAGGTGGCCCCTGACTGATAGTGCTGCTGGACCTGAAAGGAATTGACCTCAGCCTCGCCCTCACGGGGCTTGAACACCAGCTCATAGCGCACCGCAGTCGCCGCACTGCCGCTTTCGACTTCCTCGCGGTAGACGTTGTAGCCGCGTAGCTCAGGGTACTTGGCAATAAACTCATCGCGCCAAACTACTAAGCCCGTTGGGCCGCCGCCTAAAATCTTGCCCGCTGACTGCTTGTCGCGGGCGCGTGTGATGCGCCCATAGCGCACGCGCATGGTGTAAGGCCACAGATAGGTGTAGTGGCGTAGCACCGTGAGCAGTTTAAACGGTGGCAGATCTGGAATATTGCGTTTGGCCGAAATTGCCATGGTAAGCCCCTAAAAAGCACTGAGGCAAGCTTCAAGCTTGCCTCAGTATTATAGCTGTGGGGGCCCAGGTTAGTAGAAGTGCGGCCCGGTTCGGCCTAGCCCCGGCTGTTTCGGTCTAGCCCGGGCGGTTCGGCTTAGCCTGGGCGCTTTTGCCCGGCTTGGCCCGCTGCGGTCTAGCCCGGTCCGTTAGGCTCGGCCCTCTCTGTGGTTGGGCTTAGCTTAAGACGCCCACCGCGTTGAGCGGACGGTGGAAGACATACTTTGACAAGAAGGCCAAGAAGATGCCGTAAATCGGCACGAAGATGATGAGGCACACTAAGAGCTTGACGATGTAGTCGACCACGCCTAGGGCGAACCAGTTCTCGGCCATATATGGGTCGACGCACTGGTAGAAGGCGATGAAGAAGAAGGCAAAGGTGTCGAGCATATTACCAAAGACTGAAGAGGCAGCTGGGGCCGGCCACCAGCGCGGCAGCTGACGTAAGCGCTGGAACACCATGATGTCGGTCAGCTGGCCGAGGAGGTAGGCGCCAAAGGAGGCGGCAGCAATGCGGAAGACGAAGATCGAGAAGGTGCCTAGGGCGGCAAGGCCTTGGTACTCGCCGTGGGCAAAGATGGTACCGACCATATAGGAGATGACTAAGGCCGGGAACATGGCGCAGAAGATGACCTTGCGCGCTAGTTTGCCCCCATACAGGCGAACCGTTAAGTCGGTGGTGACGAAGACAAAGGGGAAGGTAAAGGTACCGACCGTGGTCTCAATGCCTAAGACCGTAATCGGGATTTGCACCGCGTAGTTACTGAGCACAATGATGAAGATGTGCAAGAGGAACAAGCGGACGAGGGGCAGGGGCAGGGCGCCTGCTTGAAGCTGAGGTTGGGTCATGGTTATTTTATTCCGGAGGACAGTCCAGGGGCCTAGTACCAACGCAAGGCGTGCTCATGGCTGCGTGCTCATGGCGGCGCGCGCTATTGCTTGTGGGGCCACCAGCACAAAAATCTGGCGCAGGCCACAAGTACGTTGGATCAAGCCGTTACTTAATGGGGCCTGATTGTACCTGACCTTGAAGCGGCGTAAAAGGGGCGCGAACTTTTTGGGATGAGCGCGGCGCTCCTGTATTTGGTGATGCTTTTTGCCCGGCTTTCCCCTAAACTTAGAGGGGAGGGTGCGGGCGCGCCGCGCTTAGTGCCGCGCGCTTAGTGCCGTGCTTAGTGCCGCGCGCTTAGTGTCGCAAGCTTAGCGCCGCGGGTGCATGGCGCGCGGGAGCGCAGCGCTTGGGCGCGGCGGCGCTCACGCAGATCATAGGTGGTGACTCAGGGGCAGGCCTTATGGCAAGTAATGACAATAAGCTGATCTTAATTGATGGTTCATCCTTCTTGTACCGCGCCTATTATGCGGTAAGACAGCGCTTTTCGACCAAAAATGGCGTGCCCACCGGTGCTACCTTCATTATCACGCGCATGTTCCAGTCGCTGGTGAGCACCTACCAAGGCGCGCAGCTCTTGGTCATCTTTGATGCCCCGGGCGGCGCTGATTTTCGTAAGCAGATCTGTGCTGACTACAAGGCCAATCGCCCCCCGATGCCTGAGGAACTGCGTGAACAGGTCAAGTGGGTGCACTCCATTGTCAACGCCATGGGCCTGCCCGTGATCGAAATGGACGGCGTTGAGGCCGATGATGTCCTAGGTTCCTATGCCTTAGCAGGCGCGCTGGCGCACAAAGAAGTTATTATCGCGACCAGCGATAAGGATTTGGCCCAGCTCGTTGATGATGCGCGCCACATCAGCATGGTCGACACCATGCGCGAGATCACCTACAACGAAGCGCAGGTCAAAGAAAAGTTTGGCGTGGGGCCTGAGCACATCGTCGATTTGCTCGCGCTCAAGGGTGATAGCTCCGATAATATCCCGGGCATGAAGGGCGTGGGCGAAAAGACCGCGCTGGCCCTTATCAACGGCTTAGGCGGTGTGTTTGAGATTAAAGAACGCGCCGATGAAATCGCCGGCTTGGGCTTTCGGGGTGCAAGCAAGTTTAAGGAGCGCTATTTAGAGCAGTGGCCGGAGATCGAATTAAGCTACCGCTTAGCCACCATTCGCTGCGACTTGGCGCTGCCGCTGCCCATTGCGCAAATTCCTCGGCCGCAGCTTAACTACCCTGAGCTCTTGGCGCTCTATGAGCACCTTGAGTTTCACACCTTTGCTGCCAAGCTGCGCGTAAGCAAGGCCGGGCAAGTGGCTCAAGCCATGGGCACCAGTGGCGTCCCTGTAAGCGCCACCGCAAGCAGCGGCGCTGCTGAGGCGGCCGATAATTTTGGCTTGTTGCCCACCCCACCTAAGCACCCTAGCACCAACTCGTGGCATCGCCGCGGCTCGGGCTTTGATGAGCGCCAGGGCTTAGCGGTCCGTGCCCAAGTCCCAAGCAGCGCCACCCCGGGCATCACCGACTTTACCAGCGTGGTTCCCCACGGCGATGCCGTGGGCTCGGCCGAGCACTTAGGCGCCGCGCAGCTTGCGGCCTTACAGCAAGCGCAGGGCACGGCGCAGCGCCGTAATAACGCGATGTGGCTGAAGTGGCTGGAGTGCGCGCTGGAGGGCGCGGCGCTCTTGGGGCGCGCCGAAATGCGCGAGCAGCTTACCATGGGACACCATGACATCAATGAGCTGGCGAGCAACTTCCACCTTGTGACCACGATTGAAGAGCTCAAGGACTTAGCTACGCAGCTCAAGCAGTGCCGCTACTTTAGTCTGATGGCCGCGAGCAACCAGCCGTTTTTAGGCAATAAGAGCGTGGCCGACGCGCAGCTGGTCGGCCTGAGCTTGTGCTGCGATGGCCACAACGCCTACTATGTGCCGATGGGCCATACCTACTCTGAGGCCAGCGACCAAATCAGCCTTGCCGTCGTCAAGCGCGCCTTAGGTCCAGTGCTGGCCGATCGCGGTGTGGGCAAGGTCGCCTTTAACTGTAATCAGCACCATTTGCTGCTGCACTTTGCCGGGATTGAGCTCAATGGTCTCTTGCCTGATCCGATGATCATGGCGCACCTGGAGCACTCCTCGCGCCCGTGCGAACTCAAGGCACTGGGCAATGCCAATTTACACTACACCTCGCTGGAGCTCTCGGCCATCGCCGGTCATGCCGCAAGTTGCGATATGATCGATATTGCTAAGTTTAAGGACTATGCCTGCGAGCAGGCGGTGCTGGTGTGGCGCCTGTACCCCAGCTGCATGGGTGATTTAGCGCTGCGTCCTGATTGGCTGGAGCTCTTGGATTTTGACCATGCGGTCAACCAAGTGATTTATAAGATGGAGCGCGGCGGCGTCTTAATTGACAGCGCCCAGCTGCACAAGCAATCGCGCTCGCTCAAGGAGTCCCTGTACTTAACCGAAGAGGACATCTTTGACTTTGCCGGGGGCCCCTTCAATCTGCAATCGCCCAAGCAATTGTCCGAGGTGCTCTTTGAGCGCATGGCCCTGCCTTATCCGACTTACAAGGACTTTAAGAGCATCGTCAAGGCGGTGAGCGCCGTGCGCCAGCAGGGTTCAGGCGAGGTCTTGCCCGATGAAGTCAAGGCCATTTTGCGCGATGCCGCGCTGGCGCGCGCGCAGCACAGCGAGGCCAAAAAGCAATCGTTTTCGACCGCCGATGACATCTTGACCGAGCTCAACAAGATTCACCCGATCGCAGGCTGCATCCAGCGTTACCGCATGCTCTCCAAGCTCATCTCGACCTACGTCGACAAGCTGCCGCAGCTCATCTCCGAGCACACCAAGCGCATCCACGCGGTGTTCAATGTCGCCGGTACGGTCACGGGCCGCCTGTCCTCCTCTGCGCCGAACCTACAAAACATTCCCGCGCGCACCGAGGAAGGGCGCCAGATTCGCCTGGCCTTTGTTGCCCCGGAAGGCTACACCGTGCTCTCGGCGGATTACTCGCAAATTGAGCTGCGCTTAATTGCGCACTTCTCGCGCGACCCGAACCTGATTGCCGCCTTTAGCAACGGCCTTGATATTCACCGCGCGACCGCCGCCGAGGTCTTGGGCAAGCCCATTGACCAAATAACCCCTGAGGAGCGCGCCCACGCCAAGGCCACCAACTTTGGTCTGATGTACGGCATGCAGGCCCACGGCTTATCCAAGCAAACCCAGATGAGCTACCACGATGCCAAGGCCTACATCGACCGCTACTTCCAGCGCTATCCGAGCGTGGCCAGCTTCATGAATCAGATCGTGGCCGAGGCCAAGGAATCAGGTTACGTCACCACCCTCTTGGGCAATCGCATCTACGTTGAGGGCATCAACGGCGAGGGCCCGCAGGCGCGCGCGGCCGAGCGGGCAGCCATCAACGCCCCGATGCAAGGCAGCGCCGCCGACATCATCAAGAAGGCGATGATTGAGGTGGACGCCTACATCAAGACCTTGCCGCAAGACGCGGTCCACCTGACCATGCAGGTCCACGACGAGCTGGTATTTGAGGTGCGCGACGACTTGGTTGAGAGCTTCAGCGCGCAGATCAAGGACATCATGGAGCACGTCGTGACCCTGGCCGTACCGCTGGTGGTCGGCATCGGCACCGCCCATAACTGGGCTGATGCCCACTGACGGGGTCAACCAAGCTCCGCCCGCGGGCGCCGCCCCACGGCGCCGACCGGCCGCGCCCACGGCCAAGCCGCCTGACGCGCCGCGGGCGCTTAGTCGAGGGCGTACTCGCTTTGGGCCATGCGCTGGATTTTGCGGAACATGGTTCTAAAGAGCACGGGAACGGAGTCCGGACCGCGCTGCTGAATCGCCTCGCCCACTAAGATCGCAAGGCCCGGCTTGGTTTTGCGGTGGATCGCCTCTTCAATCACCTTGTTGACCGAGAGGCCCTTGTGGGTGAGGGCCGCCTCGTTGAGCGCGCCATAGCGCTCATTGATGCTATTGCCTTGGTCGCGCTCTAACAGGCGCAAGCGGTTTTGCTCCTTGGCATCGAGCTGGTTTTCGCTGGCAAGCTCGGTTAAATGCGCCAAGAGCGCTTGCGACTCGCTCATAGGCTGCGGGTCGGCCTGGCCTAACACCGTGCCTTGTGAGCTTGAGATCCAGTCAAAGTGCGCCACCAGCACCGCCTGACCTGCAGCCTCGGCTTGCTCTTGCGGCGACGGGGCGGTCAGCTGGTTGGTTGCTACCGCCTTGCCGGGGTGGGCGGCCGCTTGGGCTTGGAGTTTGCGGGCCCGCTCCTTGGCCTGCTGCTTTTGCATCTGGCTCTTGAGGCGCTGGCGGTTGCTGTTGACCTGCGCCAAAAGCTTGGTGCGCAGCGCTTTGAGTTCTTGCAAGTAGCTGCTTTGCTTGGCAGTTAAGCCCCGATTAGGATGGGGCATGGTCATGACCAAGGTGCGCAGATAGCTGTAGAAGCTGTTGACGTCGGCCTCGCTTAAAGCCTCAAGCTTAAAAGGCGCCGCTTGCGCCACCTTGCGCTGGAGCTTGCTGCGATTGAAGATCTTGTTAAAGCTCGGGCAGTACTTGGTGATGCCATGGGTCATCATGGTCTTGATGACCGCGGCCAGCTGATGATGCACGAGCTTGGTGCTGCGCTGGCCCGGCGGTAAGTGTTGCGCTTTATGGTGGGACGCTGGAACCTTAGGCTGAGTCGGCGCCGGGGCGCTCTGAGGGGCAGATTGCGCCTTACTTTGCGCCTTGGTTTGCGCCTGGTTTGGTGTCTTGCTTAGCGGCTCGACACTGGGCTTGGTCCCTAAGTCCACGTTCATGGTGAGCTGATTGGCCTTTTGGTGGTGCTTAGGATCGTAGCCGGGGGCGGTGTAGTACGGCACTTGGTCGATCTCAAGATAGTAAATCTTGAGGTTCGGGTTATGGATGAGCTCGTTGACCTTGGCGCGCAGATTCTTGTTGCTGATGCCCAGCTGCGCGGCGTTGCCGCGCTTGGGCTTGAGCTCTAAGTTGGCCGCGCGCTGATAGACATTGGCAAAGCCTGAGGTGTAGAGGTAGTGCTCGATGTCGACGTGCGGCATGACACTTAAGTGGTCGGCCAGCTCCGCGCCGCCCGTGAACTCGCGCACGGTCTGGGCGTAGTGACGCCCAGCCTCATCGCCGTCGGTTAGGACGTGATAGGAAATGCCCAGTTGCTGGGCGAGCTTAATTAAAGGATGGAGGCCGCATTGGGCAAACTCAATTAAGTGCACGCCATTGCACGCGAGGTTGAGCCCTAGGATGTTGGCAATCTCATTTAAGATCCAGACCTCGGTCTCGCCCTCAACTAACAGCCAGCAGCGGGCAAAGAGGGCGCTGGGACGAATCATGCGCACATGAAAGGCAATCTTGCGCTCTTCGTCGTTGCTAAAAACCTTATCTGCGATCTGGTAGCAGCGTACATCGTAGTATTGCTTGCACAGACGACGCAGCTTATGCAGCGAAATGGCCGAGGCAAATTGGGCCGAATTGGTGGTCACGATTTTTTGAATCGGCAACGTTTGCAGAATGGACCACAGATTCAAGAGCAAGGTCGGGTGAAAGCGACTCTCGATATCCTCGAGCACCAAAATCGGCCGCGAGTAGGTGTCGATGGTGCGCTGTCCTTGTGACATCATGAGGGCGCCCGCCAGCAGCGAGAGTAAGAGCTTAGAGCTCGAGGGCTTGCTGTCGCTCAGAGCGTCCTTGAGGCTGGAGAGCGAGCCCACCGAAATGGGGGTGGCCACAATCTCGCGCGCGGTGCGCACCGGGCGTGGGGCGGCGTCCGCCGCCGCCGGTGCCGCGGTGGCGCCGCTGAGCGGCGCGCCGCGCTCTGGCGTCCCCGGAACCGAGCAGGACGCCGGGCGCGGGGCCGTAGCACTGCTAACCTGTTCCTTAATCACCGTCCCTAAATTGGTGGCTTGGTAGTTGGACAGGTACTTGGAGGCTAAGGTGTTGAGCACCGCAAGGCCTTGGTTAATTTTGTGCGCGGTGAGCTCATCCTCCGAGCTGATGTCAGCAAAGAGGTGGGTAATGGCCTGCATGTCCGAGGGCTCAAGCTGCGGCGCGCCGCTTTGCCCGACACTGGATTGGGCGCTGGACCCGACACTGGATTGGGCGCTGGAGGTGGCATGGTGCGTGGCACTGGCTGCGCCGCTGAGCCCGGTGCCCGGCCCTGTGCCCATCATCAGGTGGGTCGCCGCTTGCCCCAGCTTAGTGAATGCTCCTTGGGGGGCGGTGGCGCTTGCTGCTGCGCCGTCTAGGGTGGGCTGGGGCGCGCGCTGCGGCACTGCTGCTGCATGGTGCTGGAGCGCTGAACTCCAGTGTCCTGAGAGCATACGGCGGTCGCGCAGCCGCAAGAGCGGATTGAGCACAATCAGCTCACGGATAATGGGCAGCGGGTGCGGTAGCGGGCGGCCTTTGGCGTCTAAGAGCTCGTGGGTGGTAATAAAGTCTTGCTCTTTGAGCTTGATGGCGCCATCGGGGGCGCAGCCCTCATCTTGCTCGGCGCAGTATTGCGCTTGAATGCGGTAGTGGATGCGATAGAGGTCATCGGCGCCGAGGTAAGCCGCGGCTTTAAGCGGCGCCAAGCGCTCCAAGTTGTTTAAGGCCCCAAAGGTGTTTTCGCAGAAAATCAGGTCGATGACGATTTGCTCACAGTGGGCGCTGAACACGTCATGGCAGGCAAAGTCGAGATCCTTTTGGGCTTGGTCGCGCGCCTCTTGGTTTAACCCCGAGTCGGGCTCCAAGCGCTGCTTGGTGCGCGCCATGCGCTCGGTGGTCGTGGGCTGATAACTCAAGGGCCGATTTTGCTCGTATTGGGCCTCCGAAAGCATGCCCTCATGGAGCTCAGCAAAGTCACCATAAAGCGCGCGCGCCAAGGCCGAAAGCTTAGTGCGCGGGGTGCTCATCGCACCTGGTTCGGCACTGTGCGGGACGGGCCCCGGGCGCACAAAGCGCTCAAGCGCAAAATTTTGCAGGCGGCGCGCGCTGTCTTCGGCGCGCAGCTCGGTGCTGGGTACCACCTCAAGGTGCGGAGTGCCGAGCTCACTGGGTCTAGTTTCAAAATAGCAGTCGATTAAGCCGCGGCGATCGCGCGGATTGCGCCCGGTGCGCGGTACGTCGACGATGCGAAAAATGGTGCCCGCGCCAAAAGGATTGGGTAGTTGAAACAGGCGCCGCTCAAAGTCCGGGTACGCTACCACCTTTAAGGGCGTGAGAGCTGAGAGGTTCTGGCTTATAAGATAGCTGAGGTCATACTC
>DXIF01000102.1 GCA_019113025.1 Candidatus Anaerobiospirillum stercoravium
CGACACGGCGCCCGCGCCCCCCGGGACCGCGCTCCCGGGACCTGCAAACTGCGCGGCAGTAGTAGCGGTGACCTCGGGGGCGGCGGGATGCGGCTCAGCTGACGCCGAGCCTGAGGCCGACGCCGGGGCTACATCCACGCCCGGGTTGACCATGAGCGGGATTAAGACATGCTCTAATTCCGCGGCGCTTAAGGTCGACTCCCAGAGCTCGACGTTTTCGGTGCTGTGCTCATCTTGGGACTCATCATCATCGCGCATCACCGAGACAAACTCTTGGTGTACCTGCGCGCGGATAGCATCGAGCTCAGCGGTGAGCTCTGCAAAGCTGCTCTTGCCCATACTGAGCGCCACGCGCAGCTGATCTTTTTCGTTGTAAGGCAAACTTTGGGTTTGCTTGTCGGCCAGCTCTTGGGTGATGTTCTCCAAGCGGCGCAAGTAGATATAGCAGGTATCAAGGCGCGCGCAGACCTCGTGGGGCAAGAGCTGCAGCTTGCTGATATTGCGCAAGGTCTTGCGCAGGCTGCGCTCAACTAACTCGGGGATACGGCCGCCGCGCATCAGCTCAAAAACTTGCGCGATAAACTCGATTTCGCGAATGCCGCCGGAGCCCAACTTGAAGTTATCGACTAGATTGCGGCGGCGCACCTCCGCCTCAATCATATGCTTGAGCTTGCGCAGCGACTCAATCGCACCGTAATCGAGGTAGCGGCGATAGACAAAAGGACGTAAGAGCTCAATGAGCTCATCACCATATGTCCCCCATTGGTGGTGGTCGCCAATGAGCTTGGCCTTAACCAAGGCATAGCGCTCCCAAGTGCGGCCTTGAGTTTCGTAGTAAACCGAAAGCGCATCAAAGGACGAGACCAGCGGGCCCGCGTCGCCAAAGGGGCGCAGGCGCAGATCGATGCGATAGCAAAACGAGTCGGCGGTGGTCTCCGAGAGCAAGTTGCTCACGCGCTGGACCACCTTGGTGAAGTATTCTTGGTGCGAGATATTGCGGCTCCCGCCTTGAGTCTCCCCATCATAAGGGTAGCAGCACATCAGATCGATGTCAGAGGAGAAGTTGAGCTCCCCGCCGCCTAATTTGCCCATGCCGAGGATGAGCAAGGGCATTTCCTTGCCCTCACGATCAAAGGCATTGCCAAAACTCGCCTGATATTCAGTGCGCACCAGCGCCACGGTATGGGTCACAATGCCCTCGGCCAGATTTGACAGCGAGACAAAGACCTCTTCGATGTCAGCGCGTCCGGTCAAATCGCGCCAAGCTAGAGCCATCATGCGGGTGCGCCGCAGCAGGCGCAAGCGGCGCTTGAGCTCGGCCTCGGGCAAATCAGGCACAATCAGCTCGGTGATAGCATCGGTGGCATCTAAGGACAAATAACCCTGATCTAAGAAGCCTTGGCGCACCAGCTGCGCGCACTCATGGGGATACTGAATCAGAGTCTTAGCCACAAACTCCGAGAGCGCGAGCACATACAAAAGCTCGGGACGTGCCGCAAAGAGGGCAAAGTCCTCGGGACTTGCCCGCTGCTGCAAGCGCTCCAAATAATTGCGGCCATCGGCCGCCAAGCTCTCGGGCAGCGACGGTAGCTGCTCGGGATCGGGGAAGATGGCATAAGGGTAATTAGGCATCGCCAACATGCTCCGGCTCCTTATGATGGGGACGCAAGATACGTCAGCTCTAACTTAGCCCGAAAGCCCCGACAAAGCAAGGGCGCGCCCGCCGTGCTCCCTCCTAGGTGCACCAGATAACAGCGCAGCCCCCACCCCAGCCCAGCTGCTTGAGAACACCAGCCCAGCAGCTTGAGCGCACCAGCCCAGCTGCTTGAGCGCACCGGTGCGACCGGCCCTACGCTCACGGAGCGTTTGTGCTAATATGAGCCACACTTTTGAGCACTCAGAAAGGACAATACAAGTGCGCTTTTTGTTATTACTTGGGGCACGTAGCACAAAGCTCGTGCGCCTCCTGACGCTGTGGGGCTTAGCTCTGACCGCAGCCTTTAGTTGGACCTCTCAGGCTGAAGAGCAAGCTCCAGCCGCCGCTGCGACCTCGCACGCGAGTGCTGCGGCTCAGCCCACGCCCCAACCTGATGCCAATGGCTACTACGTAGGTGGACCGGTCTACGTTTCAGACAAGAACAAGATTTGGACCCGCTCAGGCCCAAGCGAAGGCTATCGCATTACCGGTGCACGCCAAATTGGCGAGCGTATGACCTTTGTGCGCTATTCCGAGAACGGCCGCTACGCGCAGCTGGAGGTAGACGGCACCACCTTCTGGATGCCGCTTGAGACCTTACAGCCTGAGATCTGCGGCGAGCCGCTGTCCAACCAATTGCGCACCCAACTGGCCGAGCTACAAGCACGCTACGACAATTACGACAATGAGATCATGCGTGAGCTCAAGACCGCGCAAGAAGAGCTGAGCCGCCTCACCCGCGAAAATGCCGAATTAAAGTCGAGCATCACCAACAAAGATGAGACCATCGCTGAGCTAGACGAGCTCTATCGCGACTACGCTGAGCGCCTTGAGACCAAGGACTTAGACATGCAGATGCGCTGGTGGATGCAAGGTGCCTTAATTGCCCTGTGCGGTGCCATCGCCGGTGTCATTTTCGTCTTTATCCCACGCCCAAGCCGCAAGCAAAAGCGCGAGCGCTACTAGCCTGAGTCTAAAACTTGAACCTCAAGCCTAAATCTTAGGCAGAAAAAGGTTAAGGCATTACAGGCACTAAGTGGGATCGGGCGCTGCGTTAGGCAGCGCCTTTTTTGTCCGCAGCCATCTTAACATCAGACGCCGCCTCGGACTTGGCCTCAGGCGACTTAGCTTAAGACGACTTGGCCTCAGGCGACTTAGCCTGAGACGACTTGGCCTGAGACTGAGCGGACGCCGTAACTGGGACAAAACGCAGCTCATAAACGCCGCGTCCGATGGAGCGCTTTTGGCCCTTAACTGGGGAGACCTCGACCTCATGGTGATAGCGCTCCGGCTTATCGCCTAAGAGCGTAACTTGGTCAAAGTCGACCTTACCACGATAAGCCACCACTCCCTCATACAAATCGGCTAACGGCTCATAGTGATAGAACTGGGCGATCGCGTCGATATCGGAGAGCAGCTGGGCTTTTAAGCGCGCATTGCGCTCCCGACTGTCGTAGTCAATCATCCAGTACAGGGCACTTAAGCCCACTAAGCACGCGGCCAGACACAGCACAAAAAGCCGTGCCGCCTTACCCCGGTTAAAGGAGAGCTGATAGAGCGACTGCGCCCGCTCTTTGGAGCTTAGCATGCGCCGCCCTCCTTCCAACTAAGCTGCGTCAGCTGCGGCGCGGATCGGTGCTGCTGCATATTGTGCAGCTGCTGCGGCAGCGGCAGCTCGGGGCGCGCGGCTTGGGAGCGCGCGCGCTGCGCCTTATCGCGCTCCGGTGCTTGCTCTTGGGCCTGCGAGAGGATTTGCTCGAGGTTAAGGCCAATATCGGCGGTAGGCTCGGCCGCTTGGAAGGGCACCACGTTGATCAGGCGCGGGCCGTCCGAGAAGCTCAAGGTGAGCAAGGCCACCGCACTGTAGTTGAGCTCCTCTAGATTTTGGTCATCCAAATAGAGCTGCAAGGCGCGCTCAAAGCCATCGTTGAGCAAGAGCGAAATGGCACGAATGCGCAGGGCCCGCTCTTCAAGCTCAGTCGACTTTTGCTCCGCGGCGAGCATATTTACCAACGCCGCCTGATACGTGGCGTCTTCGGCCAAGGCGCCCTCTAATTTAGCGCTCACCTCTTGCTCGATTTGGTCGTCGGACTTATCCAGCCCTACTTGGTTAATCAGGCCTTGACGGACGGCGCGGCGCGCCTGCTCAACCGCGGTCTTTTGCTCATCGTATAGGGTTAAGGCTAGGTTCGCCTCGCGATTGGTGCTCTCTAAGGCATGCTGCCGATAGCGCTCTAAGTATGGGCTCAAGGTTTTTTGCATCGCCTTGCGCACATCGGTGGTCTTAGACTGCAAGTCGCTTAAATCGCCGATGTACGGGAAGAGCAGAGTAAAGCTCCCCTGATAGCGCTCCTCTAAGTAGGAGAGCTTCACATCGAACATATAGTTACCGATGATGAGCTGGCCGATGTCATCACTAATCTGATAGAGCACGGCGTAAAACGGGGTGAGGTTATCGTCAATTAAGCCAATCACCACCGGAGTGTTATAGGAGACGGCCTCAGCCAAGGTACCGTTTTGATTGAGGCTTTGCAGCTTGACCTCAGCTAAGACGTCCTCGGTAATGGTGCCATCGCCATTATCTTGGGTCAGCGCGTAACCATGGAGCTTAAATAAGGTGGCGAAGGCCTCGCTCTTAAAATAAGCCTGAGCAACGGCTTGATTAAAGAGGTACAGCTCGCGGCTTTGCGCGCTGCGCCCTTGGAACAAGTAAGAGGTTAAGTCCTGATAGCGCGCCTTCACCTCAGAGTCTGAAATTAAGCCCTCTTCTAAGGTCAACACCGGGTGATAGTGCTCATTGAGGTAAATTGCGCCAAAGAAGGCGCCAAAAGCGCAGGCCGCCGCCCCCACAATTACCCCCAAGCGCGCATAAAGCCCGGTGGAAAAGAGCTCACGCAGCCACATCTTGGCCGTTTGCTTAAAACCCACCTGATTGAAGCGCACCAAGTGTGCCGCGCGCTTGACGGTGCCGACATCCACTGACGGCTTCTTTTTTTGCGCCGCCAAGGTCAAACTCATATCGGCTATGGCGTTGAGCGCGCGGGGTAGGCCCTGACTTTTCTTGGTAATGACCGCAATCGCCCGCTTGGTAAAAAGCGGCTGCATGCAGTCCACCTGCTGCAAACGGTAGGCAAGATAGGCCCCGACCTCCTCGCTCTTTAACGCGGGGAGCTGGGTGAAAATCTTGATGCGGCTCTTGAGCATGGCATGCGCGGGCTTATCTAAATGCGTCAGCAGCTCATCTTGGCCCACCAGCAAGAAGTTAATCATTTTGCCGCCTTCACCTTCGAGATCGAAGATGTAGCGAATCTGCTCTAAGACTTCATCCGACAGGCCCTGCGCCTCATCGCAGATCACCGTGGTGATGATGCCCTGAGCGATGCTTTGCTCCAGCATCGTACGCAGCTTCAAGGTTAAATCGGCGACTGACTCGAGCGAAGTGGCGACCACCCCAGAGGCGCGCAAGATGGTGGCCAAGAGCATGGTCGGCTCAGTGCGCGGATCATCAATGGTGATAATGCGCATGCGTCGTGGCAGCGAGCGCATCAGCATCCGCACCAAGGTCGTCTTACCCGCCCCTGACGGCCCCGAGAGCACACAAATCGAGCCTGAGCGGGACAGCGCCGTCGTCAACAGTCCCAATGACTGGTGCTGGGCTCCGCCGACATAATAGAAGCGGCGATCGGGCAAGCCGTCAAAAGGATAATCACTCAGACCAAAGTGCTCTAAATACATGGGGGCAACCTCATATGCACCAAACCGTGATGAGCTCAAGGAAAGCAAGCTGGCAAGAGAACCAATCCTCATGAGAACCAGAAAGCAACCTGCCCCTTGAGCCCGCCCGACCCGGGCGTCGCACGACACTAAACAGTGCTCTGAACCGACCTTAGGCTCGCTCTTGCCCCAAACAAGCAAAGGAGTAACACAAGTGCAGAACCCAACGCGCGCTCAAAGATTATAGCCCAATCCCAAAAATCATGCCGAGAGCACGCTCGAACTTACCTCGTACTTAGCTCGTCCTTAAGCAGCACCAAGCCCACGGGCGGCGCACCGCCCCCAAATAAGCTGCGAACAGGCAGGTAACAGCAGCAGCGGCGGCCGATGGCGGCTCAGCAGCGGCCGCGACGCGCCTGCGGTCATCCTAACCGCCCGGCGCGCAACCCAGCGCCTGACGGCGCGGCCGCCCTAGCCCCAATTAACGCGTTGCCCGCTCCAACGCGTTACCTGACCTCAGCCGTTACCGGCTCGATGAAACCTTGGCGCGTACCTTTGAGCTGATCGCTGGCACGCCATGCGGTCAGCTGCCGGAAGCGATCGGAAATCACTATTTGCACGCTGATCACGCGCCGCCCCTCAGCGGGAATGTTATTAAGATAACATTTATCCAAAATTTGCTGCTCTGCGCGGTCCAGCAGTTGTAACTTATCCTCTTTATTATCAGAGTCGCCATACAAGCGCTTAAGCTCAACCACGTAGAGGCAGTGTGCCGTAGTAATCACCAGATCACAGCGACCTAAATTATTAGCATACTCCTCGCTCACCGCAATCAGATCCGAGCGCAAGCTCAATGCAATGAACGTGCGATAAAAGTTTTCTTGCGCATTCGCCATAACATCGAAGCGAATATTGCAAAGCAGTTCATTAATACTGAGGCAAGTCCGTTCGATATCATCAGCCAGCAAGGCTTGCTGCGCCCGATAAAAACAAACTGAGACCCCAGATTCCCCAACCCCATTTGACAAATAGCTTGCTAACACCGCAGCATATTTGGCGGCAACATCATAATTGGTTAGACCACAGTTATACTCGCGTTCACTTGGAGGAAAATCCTTACTACCATCGGTTACGCTTTTAAGCGTAATAAAACCACTTTGGAATAAAACCTGCAAATCAGTAATATCATTAAAGTTAGTTGGAGTGGTAATGGTCGACTGATCAATAGTTAACTCTTGACGACATAATTTAATCACTTCGTCCACAGTAAAATTTTTGCGATGCAGGTAAGAACGCAATGCCACCGTAGCGTTCGAACTGTCCATCCAGTAGTGATCGAACACTGGTAGTTTTTTGGATTTACCACTAATTAGCTTACGCGCAACGGGAGCAAAGAATTTGTTGATAGAATCTGGACAATAAAGATTAACCTTAGCATCATAATCAAAGCAGAAGCCATCATAATATTGCTTTAGACGCAACAACAGCTCATCTTGAGAAATATTCAAAACTTGAGCCGCAGCCTCAATATAAGGTGCGTAATTAGTTACCAACTCTTCTTGAGTATAGCCAACTAAATTAGCAAAATCTGGATCCATACTGATGTCTTGAACATCCTGCCCAGTAAAAAGAGAGGCATCACGATAACGCATAATTCCAGTAATCAAGGAAAAACGCACATTAGTTAAAGTACGTAACCACGAGTAAAATGTCGCAAGAGTGGTGCGCGCTGAATTAAATGCTTCCTCATCATCAAGGCGTGATGATAATGGAAAATCCCATTCATCAATCAAAAACACGACTTCGCATGTTTTAATTAAACTCTTTACTCGTCCTAAGAAATGATTAAACCTAATATCAGGATCAATATTCAGAACTTCGGAAAACCCAGCAATTTCAAAAGCATCAACCAAAGCGTCACGCAATGCTAATTCAAAATCAGAACCTTGAATATTAATAAAAGAGAGGTTAATGACGGGATAGCACTGACGCTCGGGCCAATTACCGTAAATAGCTGTGCCCTCAAAATTTTTATCACCATGCGCAAACAAATCGGAGAGCTGAGAACACACTAGGGTTTTACCCATACGGCGTGGACGCGAGATAAAAACATAGTTATGATCAGTGACTAAATCAGCCAACAAAGAGGTCTTATCCACGAAAAAATAATTTCGATTGCGAATCTTGCCCCAGTTAGGAACCCCAACCGGAAGTCGCTTCAAACAAGTCTCAGTCATAGCTAAACCTTGGATTCTAACCAGCGGTTATCAGTTTAGCCCTATCTTACTATACTTAGCGCAAGCGCGCCTACGACCAGCACCGCGGTATTGCCTCGGAAACCTGCTGCCACGGGAGCAAAGCGCAGCGGCGCGCACTCCCAACAGCTGAGTACTACGTACTAGCGATGCTAAGCTCTAAAGCGCACAAAGCCCGCATAAAGCGGGCTCAGATGGTATGGTCACCCCCAACAGATCATGCGTTGACAACCCAACGCCCGGAGCGTCCCGGGCGCCAAGAGCGACCAGCACTAACCAAGGAGGCTCACACTAAAAGCGGTTGCGCAGGGCCCGCTCGCGGGCTTTGGCTAAGGCGCGCGCCTTGTTCGGGTTCATATTGCGCATTTTCTCGGCCAAGATGCGATCTTCTTGAGTTTGCGGCACAAAGTATTGGTTGTTGCCCCCAAAGTCGATGGAGTCATCCACCATGTCATCAAGGCCCATTGCGCGCAGGCGCTGACGTTGCTGCTGCATGGCCTGCTGCCGCTGCATTTGCTGTTGCTGCTGCAACTGCATTTGCTGCTCCATGGCCTGCTTGCGGGCAGCTTCTTGAGCCGCCCGCTCGGCTTCCGCCTTACGGGCTGCCTCCAGCTGGGCGTCCGCCTCTTCCTTTTGCGCGGCCAGCTCACGCTCGCGGGCGGCACGCTCTTCCTCTTCAATGCGCTTCTTGGCATTGATCATGCCCTCTTCTAACTCCGAGAGGTTAGTGATAATGCCACTTGGCTCCATGCCCTTGAAGACACCGGTCTTGGAGCGATTGACGTAGGCGGTGAGCCAGTGTAGCCGGGTCGCAGGAATGATATCTTGGAAGTAGTCAGCTGAGACGTGGAAGTGGTCGGCGGTGCGCAGCTTGAACTTGTCAACCGCGGCCTTAAAGAACTCAAGACGCGGCTTGTAACAGCGCACTTCGTCAGCCACGAGGATGTTCTTGTTGTTAAATAAGCCCTCAAAGTGGTCAAACTGCTTTTCCACCAAGGACAGGCTGGTATTGGCCATGAGGTAGAGCTCAAAGCCCTTGCTCTTTAAGCTGTGTAAAGCTGGGAGCACATCAAAATGGGGCTTGATATCGTAGTGCATCAAGTAGAGCTCGTCGACATTAGCGGTGAAGACCTTGGTATTGAACTCCATATCAAGATACTTCATGGCATTCTCGAGCACGTCGCGGTAGGACATGAAATCCACGGCGTACATCATGCGCTCCAAGTACATGGCAAAGAAGCGCTCAGTGAGCTCAGGGTTGATATTGTTTTCGCGGCCGACCTGACCGACAAAGTGCGGGATCAACTGGTAGTTGAGCAAGGTGCCGTACAGATCGAAGGTTAAAGCGCGACGATCATGGCCAAAATAAGGCTCCTTACGAGCTTCCTCTTCCTCATTGGGCTTATTGCTAAGAGCCTTGCTAACTTGGCTCACGACTTTGGCTGCGAGCGATGACATAGACCATCTCCTTATGCAATCTCAACAAGGAGCTTAGCACCAACCAAAACCGCTCAAGCACCTTGGATCCTCTCTCCGTGTGGCAACTTGCAAGGAACGTGCAGACTTAACACAACGTGCAGACTTAACACCGCGCCACGCGCCAAGGTCTAGCTCCAAGATCTAGCACCAAGGTCGCTACCACTGCCCCATGCCGCCACGCAAGGCGCAATCAGAAGCGAGCTGGGAGTTCTTGCTCTAAGCGCTCCAAGCGCCACTGCGCCCAACTAACACAAGGCCACGGCCATAGCATATACCTTTAGCGCAAACTGATGGTTTACTACACATCACAAAAAAGCCGACAAAAAAACCGCACCATGCAATCTAGCTCAAACTGATAGCGCGTAAAACCTGATAAAACAAGGCTTATCGTGAAAAATTAGTTTGCGTTCCTGTTGCTGAATACCAAAAGTGGTCTGACCGCAATTTATCAAAAACATGATTTAAATCACGTTTTCCGGCAATTAAGTAACCCAGCAGTAACGGCCCAGCAACGCCCACCAATCCGCCCGCGCCCGCCCATCCTGCGCGCCGTTCAAGTTGACCCACTTTCCACCCTTTGGGACGGTGTACCCAAATACGCGCTCCCCCATAACGCCAAACTGGTATCTCAGCCTGCGCACCAGTTACGGTTGGCCCCGCTAAGTTACAGCCGATCCCCGCTAAGTTACGGCCGGTCCCGCTAAGTTACAGCCAACTCTAGCTGGGCGTGCGCCATAGGAGTGTGTCTAGAGTGGAGCATAACTGGAGCGCTCCATGCTGCGCCACCCAGAACGCGGCGAAGCGGTAGCATTAAGCGCTGCCTTTGAGGAGCCCTTGGGGCCACGAGGTGGGCCTAATCCTCTGATGTTGGGCGCCCCAAAATAAAGAAAGCGAACCTTCCACAGGGAGGGCTCGCTTCCTTAGTAGCTTTTAGGCAGTTCTAGTAAGCTAGAACCTGTCTAACACAGCTCAGTCGAAATGACAACGCAAGACTAGTAGAGTCTAGTACGACGTGCATTCTCGCGGGCTAACTTCTTAGCGTGACGCTTGATTGCAGAGGCCTTAGCGCGCTTACGAACGGTAGTTGGCTTCTCGTAGAACTCACGAGCTCTAACGTCAGCTAAGATACCGGCCTTCTCGCAGGAGCGCTTGAAACGGCGTAAGGCTACATCGAATGGCTCATTCTCACGTACTCTGATGACTGGCATGTGTAAAACCACCTTCCTTATAAATTGCAGAAAAAAATCGATCCACGATGGATCTAAAGAACACCAGAATCACAAACCGGAGAAACTGGAGAAAATTTTTGCGGCATTCTACCATACGAAGCCCGGATGTAAAGCGTAACGATCCAAAAAAATGGGCGGCGCGCGCGCACTCCCAAACCCGCAAACTCTGCCTCTAGCTCTGCCCTGAGCACTATCCCTCCCCAGCAGGCCATCCCGGCCGCAGCGGCGCGCGCACTCCAACTGCGTCTGAGGCAGGTACAGCTGCGATACGCCCCCAGCGGCGTCATAGGCTGAGGCTGCCCCGCGCTGGTGCTCAAGGGGAGCTACCTCATCATGGTGCTCCCATTGTGCTTACCCCATCCTTCTTGCTTACACCTGATGGGACCTAGATTGGTCCCAAGCCCCAATCTAACTGCTTTTGGGCACTGCTTTTTGGCATTCAACATGCTAAAATCTGACTTTCGGGCGCGCGTTATCAGCTCACGTCTGAGCCACAAGGCTCAGCCTAGCTGAGCCCAAGTCGCAGCGGCGCGCACAGTGTTCAGATCAGGCAAGGTGGTAGCATATGCTAATTTTGGGAATTGAGAGCTCATGCGACGAAACCGGCGTTGCTCTCTATGATGCAGATAAAGGCCAGCTTCTGACCCATGCCCTGCACACGCAAATTCCCATTCACGCTGAATACGGCGGCGTAGTGCCTGAGCTAGCCAGCCGCGATCACGTCAAGCGCGTAATTCCCTTAGTGCGCAAAGTCTTAGCTGACGCCCACTATAATCTACATGACTTAGCGGCAGTCGCTTACACCGCAGGTCCGGGCTTAATTGGCGCCTTGTTAGTCGGTGCCATGTCCGCACGCGCCTTAGCCTTTGCCCTCAATATTCCGGCGGTGCCGGTCCATCATATGGAGGGCCACTTACTAGCGCCTATGCTTGAGGACAACCCACCTCAGTTTCCTTTTGTCGCCCTCTTAGTCTCAGGCGGCCACACCATGCTGATCAAGGTTGAGCGTCCGGGCCAATATGAGATTTTGGGCGAATCAGTCGACGATGCCGCAGGCGAGGCCTTTGATAAGACGGCAAAGCTCTTAGACCTGCCTTATCCGGGGGGCCCCAAGCTCGAACAGCTGGCCGCGGGCGGCGATAGCAGTGCCTATCACTTTCCGCGTCCGATGATCGACCGCCCTAACTTCGATTTCTCCTTTGCCGGGCTTAAGACTGCGGTCTTAAACGCCGTACATCACAGCAGTAATTTAGAGCACGATAAGGCTAATATCGCCCACTGCTTTCAAGATGCGGTGGCTGAGACCTTGGTTGCCAAGTGCAAGCGCGCTTTAGATGCCTGCCACATGAACCGCCTCGTGGTCGCCGGGGGCGTGAGCGCCAATAGCGCCATTCGCAGCCGCCTCACTGAGTTAATGCAGCAGCGCCACGGCGAGGTCTTCTTTGCCCGCCGTGAGTTTTGCACGGATAACGGCGCCATGATTGCCCTAGCCGGGGCCCTGCGCTTTAAGGCCGGCGCCGGTGAGGATGCAGCCTGCGGCGGCGTCACCGTGCATCCGCGCTGGCCGCTGTCGCAGTTAAGTCCGCTGTAAATGCATGTCGGTAGCGCGCCCCAACGTGACACAACGTTACACCGCGTTACGGCAACATTACAACAGTCAGACGGCTCGTAAGTTTGAGGAGCGGGAAAGAGATGATTTATCAAGCGCCGGGCGATCTCATTGTGATTGAAGGGCTAGAGGTTAATGCCATCATCGGCATTTATCCCCATGAGCGCGAGTACGCTCAGCCCTTAGTGCTTGATCTGGTCATGGAGCATGCGCTTGGTCCCTGCGCTAAGTCAGGTGACCTTGACCTCTCGATCAACTACGCCCAAGTCGCCGCTGAGGTCGCTGCCTTTATTCAAGCCCAAAAGGCCGAGCTCATCGAGAGCTTGGCTGAGGCCGTGTGCCGCTTCATTTTGTTAAGATTTAAGCCTAGTGCTGTCACCTTAAAGATCGTCAAGACCCATGCGGTGCTTAATACCACCGGGGTAGGCGTTCAAATCCGTAGAACCCAACAGGACTTCCAAGAGGACTAATGTAATGAGCACCCAAGTCTATCTAGGTATCGGCTCCAACCTCAATCGTGATCAAGCTATCTTGTTTGCCGTAGAGAAGCTACGTCCTCTCTTAAACGACTTTAAGGTCTCCCCAGTGTATGAGTCCAAGCCGATTCGTGAAGCTGAGCCTGACTTCCTCAATTTGGTTGTGGGCGGCACCACCGACAAGTCTTTTGAGGAGCTCTATCAGAGCTTAAAGGGCATCGAGGCAGCCGCAGGCTCTGAGCTCATGATCCACAACTCGACTAACTTTGGCTTAAAGCACCGTCTGGACATCGACATCCTGATCTACGGCAAGGAAGTGCGCACTGAGCCATGCAAGGTGCCACGTCACGACATCCAAGACTATCCATTCGTCACCATCCCATTAAATGACATCGCCCCAGAACTAGTCCACCCAATCTTAGGTCTGACCGTGGGCGAGCTCTATGAGCAGATGCTGCCGCACATTCCCGAGCAGCGTAAGGTTAAGAAGGTTGACTTCGACTTTAACCGTCCCGCCCCTAACTGGCACGAGCAGGCGTAACGCTTCATCCCGGTGCAGGCTACGGGCTACGCAGAAAACTGCACCCCGAACTGAGGCCGCGTATGCCCTAAGCTGCGGCTAATCCCAGCAAGCTATCCTTGCTGGGTGCAAAAGTGCTCACCAAAAGACGGCCATGTTTTGCATGGTCGTTTTTGTTTGAGCATCTGCGCCCGGCGCCCCGCGGGCTAGCCCCAAAGCTGCGCCTGCTAGCACTGAGGCAGCGCGAGCTTAGCACCTGACCCCCGCGGACTAGCATCGGCGCCGCGCGGACTAGCATTGGAGCTGCGCCGCTCAGCGCGAGCCACGCCGGTGGCTGCCTAACGCGCCCCGCCCCCTTTTGTCTCCTGTGAGCTTGACCATGACACTGACCCATATCGTGGTGCTCGCCTTAATCCAAGGCATCACCGAATTTCTGCCCGTTTCCTCCAGCGCGCACCTGATTTTCCCCAGCCAACTGCTAGGCTGGCCCGACCAAGGTCTAGCCTTTGACGTGGCGGTGCACCTCGGCACTCTCTTTGCCGTGATCGTCTACTACTATCGCGACTTAGTGCAAATTGCCGGACACACCATGGCCTCAATCGTCACCCGCCGCAATACCCCGCAATCGCGCCTCGGCTGGTTCATCGTCCTGGCCACAATTCCGGCCGGTTTAGCCGGAGTCTTGCTCGAAGGCTATGTCTCAACGATCGCCCGCTCAATCCACGTCATTGCCTACACTACGATTGGCTTTGGCCTGCTCTTAGGCTTAGCTTCGTACTTAAATCGCAAGATGAACTGGAACACCATGGTCAATATGAGCCAAGGTCGGCCCGACAGCTTGCGGCGCATGACTCTGGGACAAGCCTTGGTCATTGGCTTCGCGCAAGCCATTGCCTTAATTCCAGGCACCTCGCGCTCGGGCATCACTTTAACCGCGGGCCTGTTCTTAGGCTTGCGCCCCGAGGCCGCGGCAAGATTTAGTTTCTTACTCTCTATTCCGGTGATTGTGGCTAGTGCCTTACTGGAGGGCTACAAGCTGGTCACCAACGAAACTGCTGGGGCTAACCCGGTTGAGATGTTAATCGGTATCTCGATCGCCTTTGTCACGGCATTAATCGTGATCAGCATGTTCATGCGCTACATTTCCAAGTCGGGCATGGCTATCTTCGTCATCTACCGCGTCTTATTAGGCGCCGCCTTGCTCTACATCGTCTCTTAACCCATGCACAACCAACTTAAGGGATTTAGAGGTGAGGTTTGGCAGATTTTGAACCAGTTTTGGCTTAAGTTGACCGTGCATGTATAATGTGAGTCTAATAATTTTATCATGTAGCCTGACCTCGTTAGAACATGGTTTAAACAGAGGTCAGGCTTTTTGGCAAGTCCAAGAAACTAAAATAGCATATAGTTTTTATATACTGACAAATTTGGCAAATTTGTCAGTAAAACGGCGGATTTAGGGCGTGATTTAGGCCCAAATCCCTTAAGTTGGTTGTGCATGCACTCCCCAGATCCCCCCAGTGAGCCAGCTGATGGACAAACGCAAACATTGCAAGGAGAGAAATATGTTATACCCCAACCGTTTAGGCTTAAGTATCGCATTCCTATGCCTAGGCCTAGGCCTAGGTACCAGCGCCCTAGCAGACGACAAAATCGATCGCGTCAAAGAAGGCCTGCTTGATTACGATGACAGCATATATCTAGGCGATGCCTTAGAGAGCTACGCGGGTTGCATCGACGGTACTCAAGAGTGGAGCCTGCAAAAAGACTCAAAAGGTCGTGAATTTGTGCAGTATAGCTGTACCCTCAAAGAAGGATATGGTTTTACCCCACAGCAGACTGAATACTTCTTGGCTGACACCCAGATCTTAGTTCAGATGCTTGAGGGCTCGATTGCGCTATATCGCAACAATCCGCAGTATCAAGAGGAAATGGCTGAACTGGGTGACATCAGATTCCGCAAGCTCGCGCAGCTGGCATTTGACATTGCACCTCAGGGCCAAAAGCTCGAGATCCAATTTAGTCTAAGCAAACGTGATGAGTCGTTTGAGTTGGCCTACACTGGTCTTGAGGTCCATTATAACGGTCAAGCCCCAGATGTCGTCGGCTCATTTTGGATCAATATGGACAGCATGCGCCAGATCTACGGGGATGAGGCGTTGTTTAGTCCTGAACTATATCCACTCAGCACCGAGTTTTGTAATGAATTCCTGTCGAGCTTGATCTTTGCCCGTACAGAAGCCAAAGGCGATACTGCTAACTACCGCCAAAGTAAGGGCACGACCAAAGCGCTCATAAGTACCGGTGAGCGTGTTCCATTCCCTGAATCTAGCACACAAGCCGATGATGGCTATATCGATGAGGATCTGGTGGTAGCCCCAGATAGTATCGAAGGTGAGCTCACAGGTAGCTGGAAGATACACGATACCAATTATAAGTTGCTCGTTAATCTCACTGAGGAGCCTTACTTTGTCGATATGTACGAAAGCGGCAAACGCAAATTCTTAGCTTTTGTCAAAGTCAGCTCCCGTGAAGCCGATGAGATCACAGTGATGCCATTTGATCCAAACTCCAAGGCTGACATCGATAGCCAGGTCATGACCTTCATGATGATCCGAGACCCAAGAGTTTATGGCAACGCAAGCTTTCAACTAGGCACCGGACTACCAGGCACATTACTGCGAATCGGCCCACTTCATTACACGCAAATCGAGCACGTCAAAAATACTGCCACACAGCGCGTGCTCAAACAAAAATAGTTCATTGGGTGAGCCACGCGCGTAGACAGTACGCGGC
>DXIF01000103.1 GCA_019113025.1 Candidatus Anaerobiospirillum stercoravium
TTTTAGCGGGTGCCCCTTGTTAGGTGTCACCAGAGTTAACGCGCCTATGGCGGGCACAGCACAAAACTGCTGGGGACTGCTTTAACTCTTTGGTTGAGCAGCCTGCTTGGCGCCGCACTGCGCGGTGGGACTTTTATTCAAGCGTAACTGGGGAAAGTTATCTCTTGGACAAGGTTCTGCCCGAAAAGTTGCAGCGGCTGAGAAAAAATTTTTGTGCTCAGTGCCAAAGCAGAGACTAGCCTCATGAAGCTGCGCAAGCTTCACGTTTTTAAGGCGAGTTGGTGCTGTCATAAGCGCGGTACGTAGGTTGATGCCTGATCTCGCCTTATGGTCTGAGGCTCAGGGAGCGCCTACGTATTAACAGGGCTTAGGCCAAGTGATATGGGAATAATCAAGCAAGCTTCTACTGTCCTTTTCTGCTCACTTCTTGCCGCCGGGGCACTCTTAGTTGGTTGCTCGAGTGAAAACAACAGCGACAAGCGTTACAACGAGGCGGTTGACGTAGCCAAGACTCAGCCCCAGGCGGAGGAAAAGGCGGCGGCATCTGCATCTGCATCTGCTGCATCTGCTGCCTCTGCATCTGCGCCAAGCGCGCCAGCGCAGGCGTCAGATGCCAGCGCGCCCGCGCCGCTTCAGATCTCGGCTAACAACGTGGTCAAAAATGACAGCGGCAAGGTGCTATACAACCCGAATAAGAAGTATGGCTCCTTGTGGGAAAGTGAGCTCTTTAGCGACCAGCGCTTCCAGCTTAAGATTAAGCTCAGTGCCGCTGAGCAAAAGGAAGCTAAGATCTTAGCGCGCTCCTTTGAGTCCCATATGGAGCGCGGCAAGTACTTTATGCACTACTTGCTCTCCGAGCTCAAAGCGCGCAATCTGCCCGCGGAGCTTGCGGCCATTCCCCTCGTGGAAAGTGGCTTTAAGCTGCGCGCCAAGTCGCACGCTAATGCCCATGGCCCCTGGCAGTTTACGCGCCGCACCGGTAAGAGCTTTGGCCTGACCGTCACCTCAAGCTACGATGAGTTCTACGACTTCATCGCCTCAACTGAGGCCAGCCTGACCTACTTAGAGCACTTGTATCAGGCCTTAGATCAGGACTGGGAGTTAGCCTTTATCGCCTACAACCAAGGCGAGTTTGGGGTTAAGAAGTCGATTCGCCGGGCTAAGGCCGCCGGGGTTAAGAAGATTAACGCGCAGACTATTCCGCTGACCAAGACCGCGCGCACCTATTTATCGCGGGTGCGCTGCTACGCTGACATTCTGCATCATCCTGAAAGTTATGGGGTTAAGCACCCCGAGGTCTCCGACCACGCGGCCTTTAAGCGCATTGAGCTTGCCGGTACCGTCAACTCGATGAAGGAGGTCGCTAAGCTCTCAGGGGTTGACCTTGAGACCTTAAAGCACCTCAATGCCGGTTACTTAACCGACTCGCTTAAGACCAACAAGGATCACGGCTTGTTAGTCCCGGTTGAGCACGTGCTCAAGCTCGAGACCGCCATTGCCATGTTAAGTCCTAAGGACACGGCTAATCAGCGCCTTGCGGATCAAGGTGCAGCTCACGGCTCCGGCGCTGCCGACCAGCGTACCATCAATCCTAATTCCAATGGCATTACCCGCGGGACAACGCAAGACGTAGCCTTGAATTAAGGCGCGCCGCGCGCTAGGTCTCGCCCCCAGCACCAATCATGTGCTGCGTGGGCCGCCGCTTAGAACCAAGCCCAGCTCCTCAAGTGAGGAGCTGGGCTCGGTGCTTATGGGGCGTAGCATAACAGCACGGCATGGCAGCGCAGCATAGCAGCGCCGCTTAGAGCGGAATAGAGTGCTCGCCAAAGCTGGGCTCCGGGCCTTGATCCAGTTCGGGATGGTCGTAGTGATCCGGATGGTAGCTTGCTTGGTAGTTTTCTTGGTAGCTCTCTTGATAGTTCTCTTGGTAGCCTGAGAGTTCGCGCTTGACGCCGCCGAGCTCCATTATGATGGTGCATAGCTCGCCTAACTCCGCCGCTCCCAGATTCTTGCGCGCATAACAGCACAGCCGACGCTTAATCGCCTTGCCTTGAGCTAACAGCTCATAGCGCGTGAGCTTGGCGGGCGTTTCATGGGCGTGCTTGAGTAGGGACTTGTCGACTAGGAGCGCGCTTGGGCTCAGGGCGCTGCCCTCATGGCTTTGCAAGAGGCGCCGTCCCTCGGCCAAGGACGGAATGTACTGATATCTGCCGTAGTAGTTACGCTCAAAGTGCAAGAGCTGCTCTAAGGCATGGCACTCGTCTTCAAAGTGCTCGCTCTCGCAGGCAATAATCAAGGTCATGCCGTGCAAGGCGCTCAGCTCAACCTTGGGCTTGCCCGAGGGGTGAGGCGGCAGCTCGAGGCTCTTGGGCAGCTCAACTTGTAACTTGGTGGTAAAGAGGCTGACCTTGCTAAAGGACTGGGAGCTGGCAAGGCGCCGCTCATCGGAGACAAAGGCATTGATGCTGCCATTGCCAAAGAGGTCATAGAGCTCATCGTGGCTGCCATAAAAGAGCTCAAGCTCAAGGCCAGTGCGATTGAGCACTTGCTCGCTTAAGACCTGGGGCAAAGCGCCCTTTTCCATGGAAGACAATAGTCCAAGGCGCAGGGTCGAACCTAAATTGCGGTTAACCCGCTGCACTTGGACCACCAAATTGTCCATTTCATGGATGATCTGCAAGGCACGCTGATAGAGCAATTTACCTGCGGGCGTCACCTCAAAGCTGCGTCCCTTGCGGATAAAGAGCGGTACTTGCAGCTCCTTTTCTAAGGCGCGCATATGCTGTGACAAATTAGGCTGCGTGACAAAGCACTCGCGCGCGGCCTCCGAGAAGCTGTGCTTATCGACAATGGCAATAAAGTAGCGCAGCTGCATGATCTGCATCGCTCAGCTCCTTGCTCTGACCGGGGGCGTAGGACAGCGCCTGCGCCCGTAGGCGCGTCCGCCCGTGCGGCCCTTAGTTCTCGTGCAGCCCGTCAAGCAGCGGCAGAACCTCGGCGTCATCCTGGTGTGCAACCTTGTCCGCGCTGTCCGCAGCCTTATGTAGGTCTGGTTGAGGCGCGGGGGCGGCTTTAGATGCGGGCGCGGCAGCATCAGCGTCAGGCTGGTTTGCTTGTTGGGCTGTCGGTTCGCTCGCAGGCTCTGTGGTCGGCTCGGCGGCGGCGCTGTCCGCGCTCGCAGTTGCGGTCGCGGCAGCGGGGGTCGCAGGGGCGACTGCTTGTGCGCTGGCACTTGATTGTTGTAGCAGCGCCGCTAAGTCATCTTCGCTGAGGACCTTGATGCCGAGCTCTTGGGCCTTGGTGAGCTTGGAGCCGGCGGCTGCTCCGGCCACCACCGCGGTGGTTTTCTTGGAGACTGAGCCTGAGACCTTAGCGCCTAAGTTTTCCAAAGCGGCCTTGGCCTCCTCGCGCTTAAAGCGCTCCAGAGTACCGGTTAAGACGTAGGTCTGCCCTAAGAGCGGCTTGGTTGCTAGGTTCATTTCGCTGACTTGCTCTAAGGCCTGCGGCGTGACGCCGAGCTCATGGGTGAGCTTGGTGATCACATCACGATTATGTTGCTCGGCAAAGAAGTCAGTGATGGTGGTGGCGGCCACTGGACCAATGGTCGGGATGGTGCACAGCTGCTCGGCGGTCGCCGCCATTAAGTCGTCAATGGTCTTGAAGTTGGTAGCTAGGATCTTGGCGGTGCTGGTGCCCACCTCGCGGATCCCGAGGGCGTAGATAAAGCGGTTGAGCGGGCGTGTCTTGGTCGCTGCGATATTGGCAATGAGCTTCTTGGCGCTGCTCTCGCCTAGGGTCCGCATGGTGGTATTGCCCGCGCTGTCCTCATTTTCAAAGGTCAGGGTCGCAAGCTGCGCTTCGGTGAGGGTATAGAGGTCGGCGACCGTGCTGACCAGCTGTTGGCTGACCAATTCATCGACAATGGCTGGACCCATGCCGTCGATGTCCATGGCGTTGCGCTCAGCATAGTGCTCGATCGCAAGGCGCCGTTGGGCCGGGCACACTAGGCCGCCGGTGCAGCGATAGGCCACATCCTCACCTTCGCGCTCGACCTTGGAGCCACACTCGGGGCAAGTAGTGGGGAAGACAATGTCTTGCAAAACTATGCCTTGCGCTGCTTTTTGGGCGCGCGCTTCTTCGACCTTGCCCGTAATCTGGGGAATTACGTCACCAGCGCGGCGAATGATGATGGTATCGCCAATCTTTAGTCCTAAGCGCGCGATTTCATCGGCGTTATGCAGGGTGCAGTTGGAGACAGTAGCGCCGCCGACATAGACCGGCTTTAAGCGCGCGACTGGGGTGATGACGCCGGTGCGACCCACTTGGAAGTCAACTGCCAAGAGGTCGGTCATTTCCTCTTGGGGGGGAAACTTATAAGCCACGGCCCAGCGCGGGGCCTTGGCAGTAAAGCCCAGCTCCGCTTGCACTGCAATTGAGTTGACCTTGAGCACGGTACCGTCAATATCGTAGTTGAGACTATTGCGCTGGCGCCCCATATCTTGATAGAACTCTTGCAGCCCGCTCAGACCATGAGCTACGCGCACCAGCGGGTTGACGGGGAGTCCTAACGACTTGCACCACTGCAAACGCCCGTACTGGGTATCAGGTAGGGCCAAGTCATCTGCACTTTGCGCCTCGCCGATATAGTAGGCGTTAAAGGTCAGCGGGCGGCTCGCGGTGACTTTGGGGTCGAGCTGACGCAGGGAACCTGCGGCCGCATTGCGCGGATTGGCAAAGACGCGCCCTTTGTTGAGGCGTGCAGCGGCATTCCACTTGTCAAAGCCATCGCGTGGCATAAAGACCTCGCCGCGTACGTCTAAGTACTTAGGTACGGCGCGGGCGCGATATTGCTCTTCAACCCCCTCGGGGCAGAGGGTGAGTTTGAGCGGAATGGCTTTGATGGTCTTGGCGTTAGCAGTGACATTCTCACCGGTGGTGCCATCGCCGCGGGTGACGGCGCGCACTAGGAGGCCATCCTCGTAGATTAAGGAAATGGCAAGACCGTCGAGCTTAGGCTCGCAGCAGTATTCGACCTCAGAGCCCACGGCCTCTAACATGCGCTGGTTGAAGTCCTGCACCTCAGCGTCGTGGAAGATATCGCTCAGGCTCATCAGGGGTACGCGGTGGGCCACTGCCTCAAAGCTGTTGAGCAGGCCATCGCCCACCCGGCGGGTCGGGGCATCGGCATCACGAAACTTAGTTTGCGCCTCAATTGCTTGCAGTTCATGATAGAGCCGATCGTACTGGGCATCAGGTACCAGCGGGTTATCTTGGGTGTAGTAGGCGCGGCTGTAGCGATTTAAGCGGTCAACCAGCTCCCGATAGTGCTCATAGGTGAGCTGTTTGGGCGTCAGCAGGTCTTGCGCCGGTGTTTGCGCAGGTACTTGCACTTCAGTCAGCGCCGCCGCTTGTGGTTCTGGGTTAACGGTCTGTGGTTCAGTGCTCATCCTCGGCTCTCTCCTAAGCTACGGTGTTACGGCCGCCGTCATAGCGCTGCAGCTCCAGCGCCATTTGGTCGAGGTCGGCAGCGGAGAGGGGCTGGCGATTTTGATCGCCCATGACGCCGCCTAATTGATTGATAAAGATTTCACTGGCCATGCGCAGGGCCTTGAAGTAGGCAAGGCCCTTGCCGCGTGGCGGCAGCCCCATATAAAGCGCGATGGCCGAGGTGGAAAAGCCTTGCATATTCTCTGGGAAGTAATACGGTTGCTCCATGGAGCAGATGCGGAACACCTCTTGGTCGCGGGTGGCGGCATTCTCATAGACAAAGTAAATCTTGAGGTTGTCCTTGATGATGCCTTGGATAAAGCCATATTGCGCGCATAAGGCTTCGATGTCCTCGCCTAAGTATGGGCGCTGGGCACTTGCGGTCAGGATAATCTCGTAGATAGTGCGTTCAGGGGTGTACTCGCCGTTCTCATCATAGCTGCCCGCCAGCGGCTGCGCAGCTTGCGCTGCTTGCGCTTGCGCATAGCCCCCGTCTAGGGCCGTGATGCCCATAGGATTGGTGCTGGGGTTTAAGCGTTGCTGATTGATGGTGACGCTGGCGTTATTGTGCAAATCTTCTAAGGCCGAGGCTGCGGTGGCACCGCCTTCTTCTAATTCGGAGGGCATAGCCATATGGCTCCGGCTGACCCGTACCGTGGTCTTGCTGGCGTGGGCTGTGCTCTTGCCTGCGGCGCTGCGCTTATGGAGCTTGACCCCGCCTAAGTCGAGCTGGGCGCTGTCAGTAGCGCGCGGTAACTCCGTTGAGACAATGCGGACCTTGCCGACCGAGCGGGACTTGACGAGCTCTTGGTCATGCTCATTGTCTTGTTCGAGCTTGCGGTTTTGGGGCCGATCAGAGAACCAAAGGCCATGGACGATGAAGGCGAGGATACAAAAGGCGCCCACAAATAAAATAATAGAGCTCAGGTCAAACATAGAGAGGAATCCTTACCTCGCTTAACAAACATCAGGTAGGCGCCGGGCGCCGACCTTTGAGCATTATACGTGAATAGCCGCCCCGGGGCTTGCCTTGCGCCTGCGCCTTAGGGCGAGCCTGAGCAAGGCTGCGTATTTGGCGCAAGGGCGCGCGCATCAGGGGGCCTTTTGGGCTAAGATGAGGGGGGCTACTTGAGTTTAGCGCCAAGGGCGTAGCTAAAGAGTGTCGCGCCCAGAGCGTCGCGCCCATAACTCAAGTCGGGCCTAACTCAACTTACGATCACCTCTCAATTTCGATCACCTCCAAGGGGTCACGATGATCAAAGATAGTACCAATCAAGAGCTCAGTGTCTTTGAAGCGATTGGCTTTTTAGGTACGGGGCTAAAGCTGGCTTTGTCCCCCCAGTGCCGCTTGTTTGTCATTATTCCCATCATCATCAACATTATTGTGCTCACCGCCGGTGGCTACTTTGTTTTCACCTCGATTAAGGGCTTTTTAAGCGAGTACCTTAACGTCTTGCCCGAGTGGCTGTCCTTTTTAAGCTACATCCTGTGGTTTATCTTGCTGTGCACGGTGGGCTTTGTCTTTTGCTACATCTTCTCGACCGTGGCCACCATCATCGCCTCGCCTTTTTACGGCATTCTCGCCGAGAAAGCGGAAGGCTTAATTCGCGGGGCGCCCTTTGCCGCAGGTTCTGATGACAGTATCGCGGCCATCATCAAGGACGTACCGCGCATCATCAAGCGTGAATTGCAGAAAATGGGCTTTTATCTGCCGCGCGTGCTGCTGTGCCTCATCATCACCGCAATTCCGGTGGTCAATGTGGTCGCTCCGCTGTGCTGGTTCTTGCTGGCCGCATGGATGATGTCGGTGCAGTACTGCGACTACGCCTACGATAATCACAAGATTGCCTTTGCTGAGATGCGCCATGACTTAGGCTTGCATCGCCTGTGCACCTTTGGCTTTGGGGCGGTTATCGCCTTTGCTATGACCATTCCTCTGCTTAACTTGCTCATTCCGCCGGCCGCGGTTTGTGCTGGTACCAAGTACTACGTCGCCATGCGCGAGCGCTACACCTTAGATGGCGCGCTGCGCCTCAACCAATCATAGCCCGTTGCGCTCGGACATCTGAGTTACACTCGGTCAGCTATGCCGCCTCGGTCAGCTAAGCTACACTCGGTCAACGACGCGCTGAGCGCGGGAATTGTGCAAGGAGAACGGTCATGTATTCCCTATCAGGCATTACGGTGTCAGAAGGCGTCAGTGAAGGGCGGGCCTTTCTGCTTATTCCCCGCTCACGCGAAGACGTAGTTGAGGTTGGTACCGTGCTCAATCCGGGCGAGGAAATTGCCAAGTACAAGCGCGTCAGCCGCGAATTTGCCGCGATGCTCAATAACGCGATGGCGGGTACGGTGCCCGACAAGGTGCGCGACCTCTTTGGAGCGGTCGCCGCCTATATCACCAATAGTGACAATACCCGCGCGATTGAATTGCAAATTGAGCTGGGCAAGTCCGCCGCTGAGGCGGCGCACAGCGTGCTCTTGCCCAAGATTGTGCGCTTAAGCCAGCCCACGGTGGAACTAAGTCCTAAGGCCCGGGCGCCCGAGCGCAGCGCCGCTGCAACTGATGGTGCCTGTGCCGTGGCAACTGATGGTGCCTGTGCCGTGGCAACTGATGGGGCAAGGGGCGCGGGCGACGGCTCATGCTCGACCTGTGAGGCCTTAGAGCACAGCACGGCGTCAGGAGCTATGCGGGAGCTGCCGGTAGCGGATGTGCGCATGCGCGCGCTTAAGGACAGTGCCGAGCTGGCGCTTAATCCTGAGGTGCTGGCCGCGCAAGCGGTTCAAGTGGCGACTCGCGCGCAGCTTGATGATGACGCCAGCGAAATGCAGGTGGTTGCCAACGAGCTCAACCTCTTGATGCGCGACTTCATCAGCACCATCAATCTCAACAAATTGGCCAATGAGGATCTGCCCCAGCTCTCTGAGCCGAGCGTCATCATTGCCACCGATTTAACTCCGGCCAGTTTCCTCTCGCTGCACACCGAGCTGGTGCGTGCGGTGGTGCTCGAAGATGGCGAGGCTTCAGGGCACTTAGCCACAGTGCTGCGCGACCTATGTATCCCGGCCATTTATGGGGTCAAGGGCGCGCTTACCATTGCCCAAGGTGAGCATGTGCTGGTTGATGCGACTCATGGTTCGATCTTGGTTGAGCCGCCCAAGGACGCAGCGCGGGCCTTAATTGCGCAGCAAGGGCGCTTTGATGAGAGCGAAGAGGGCGACGACAACGATTGCGTCATGACCGTGGCGGGGTCAATGGGTGCCATGGGACCTGCGGGCGCTTTAGAGCGCTTTGCCCGTTATCTGCACCAGGGCTTGGGGCTGTTGCGCTCGGAGTTCTTGTTTTTGAACTATCACCATGAGCCCAGCATCACGGAGATGACCCGGGCTTTTGCTGAGGTCTTCACCAAGATTCCTAAGGGTGCCCCGCTCACGGCGCGCACCTTTGACTTCGCGGGCGACAAAAAGCCGCTCTTTACCTTGGAGATGGATGATCATGGGCCGCTGCGCAAATATGGGGCGCAAGTAGGCTCGGGCCTGTTAAAAAAGGAGCTCAAGGCGCTGCTCCTAGCCTCGGTGGGCCGAGACATCAACATTGTGTTCCCGCTGATCACGCGCTGCAGCGAAGCCAAGACGCTCAACAATCTGCTGGCGCAAAGTATTGACGAGCTTTTAGCCGAAGGCCGGGAGATCGGCAATGCACACGTGGGCCTGATGATTGAGACTCCCGCGGCCGTGCTGTCGGCGCGCGCCTTTGCCGCCTTTGGCGAGATGTTTTTAATCGGGACCAGTTCGCTTGCGGAGTACGCCGCGGCGCCGCGGCCGCCGGAGGAGTACTTTACCCCGGCGCTAGCGAAGATGATTGCCATTGCGTGCAAGGCCGCGCATACCGAAGGGGTCCAAGTGGGCGTTGCGGGGCGCTTTGCGATGCGCATTGAGCTGTTGCCTTTCTTCCTGGCCTTAGGCGTCACCTATCTCACCACCGATGCTACGGCCTTACACAAGGTCAGAAAGGAGTTGCAGCGCCTGCAAGACCAAGGCTACAGCGCGCACTTTGATAGCAAGCTCTATCATGCGGTGATGGATTTGGCTTCAGCTCACGATTTACAGCGGCTGCTGTTCCACGACGAATTTTCGTTCTAACCACCACGCTAACGCAAGCGGTACTTGGTAATGACCTAGGCGTTACTTGGTGACAACCTGCCACCTCGGTGGCACCCAGCTCACGTGCGATAGGGGAAAGTAATGGGATTTTTCTCTTCCTTGTTTAAGCGTAACTCAGATCACCACGAGCTCAGTGACAGCTCAGGGCGCAAGAGCGCGCCTAACGTCACTCCGGCCAATGCTGACGTCACGCTCTATGCGCCGGTGACGGGCACCTTACTGCCCTTAGAGGAGGTGCCGGATATTGTCATCTCCGAAAAGGTGATGGGTGAGGGCGTGGCGGTGGTGCCGGATAGTGAGAGCATTGTTGCCCCCTGTGATGGCGTGATTAGCCGTCTCTTGCCGACTAAGAATGCCTTTGCGGTGCGCATGGACAATGGTCTTGAAATATATGTCAGCTTTGGGGTCGAGTCGATGGAGCTGCGCGGCGAGGGCTTTGCCACCAAGGTCGCCTTAGGCGATCAGGTCAAGCGCGGCGATCCGGTGCTGCAAACCGACACGCGTCTTATCGCCAGCCGCATCAAGTCCCCGATCACCTCGATGATCGTGATTAAGAGCTCAGGCAAAATCGCCAAGGTCACCAATGCCTCCGGCAAGTGCAATGCCGGTTTAAGCCCGGTGGTCTGGATTTCCTTGGCGCAATAACCAGCCCAGAGGCGGCGGAGGGCGCCTGCGCTTGCCGCCTCAGTACGCTCTAGCCGTGAGGGCGCAAGCGCTTTTGGGCCGCGTAACGAGGAGAGCACTTGGTGCTCCCCTCGCGGCAAGAGGCGGCGGCGCAGCGGCGGTGCCGCCGTGGCCTTGTGCTGTGACCATGCGCCGCGACCATATGTCGCGACCTGGTGCAAGCGCGGGGGCGCAAGCGTCCCCTTGGTCCCACGAAAAAGGGGAGCTCTGGGAGCTCCCCTTTTTCAGGCGGCCTGCTCAAGCAGGCCGCCGGGCTCAGCTTAAGACTGGAGCTGAGCTGAGTGCGGTAGCACTCTTAGATGTTGGAGACGATTTCTTCCACCGTCTTCTTGGCATCGCCAAAGCACATGAACGAATTGTCCTTAAAGAACAATGGGTTCTGCACGCCGGCGTAGCCTACGTTCATCGAACGCTTGAAGACAACGACGTTGCGAGCCTTCCAAACCTCTAATACTGGCATGCCCGCAATTGGGCTATTTGGATTTTCTAAGGCTGCTGGGTTTACCGTGTCGTTAGCGCCAATGACCAGTACGGTATCAGTATTCTCGAAGTCCTCGTTGATCTCGTCCATCTCAAATACGATGTCGTATGGTACCTTGGCCTCAGCTAAGAGCACGTTCATGTGACCTGGCAGACGACCGGCGACTGGGTGAATGGCAAAGCGCACCTCAATGCCACGCTCCTTTAACTTCTCAGTTAACTGAGCAACCGCATTTTGTGCCTGCGATACCGCCATACCATAGCCTGGGGCGATGATGACCGAAGAAGAGTTCTTTAACAGATCTGCAACTTCATTGGCCTTTAACTCATGGTACTCGCCCATCTCCTCGTCGCCTTGAGCTGCGCCACCTTCGGTGCCGAAGCCGCCAGCGATAACCGAGATAAAGGAGCGGTTCATGGCCTTACACATGATGTAAGACAGAATCGCACCTGAAGAGCCGACTAATGCGCCGGTGACGATTAACAGGTCGTTGGAGAGCATGAAGCCCGATGCTGCGGCGGCCCAACCAGAGTAGGAGTTCAGCATCGAGATGACGACCGGCATGTCCGCGCCACCGATGGCAGCAACTAAGTGCACACCAAAGGCGAAGGCGATTAAGGTCATCAGGATTAATGGCACCACCGATGGGGAGGCCATGAACCAGATGAGTAAGAGGACCGAAGCGACTAAAGCAGCTAAGTTGAGCCAGTGGCCGCCTGGTAACATTAAAGGAGCGCTCTTGAAGACGCGCAGCTTGTAGGTGCCGTTGAGCTTGCCGTAGGCAATGATGGAGCCGGTGAAGGTGACCGCACCAATGAAGATGCCTAAGAAGATCTCAACTAAGTGAGTGTTGAACTCACCTGGGGTCATGGCGGCGGCGTGCTCGGTTACGGCCTCAGCAGCTTGCTTGGCGGCATCCATCATGGCAACGATGGTGGCCTGCGAAGCATCAAGTGGAACCGTAATCGAATCTGGAACGATGGCGCCTAACTCTAAGAACGAGTTGTAGCCTACTAAGACGGCGGCTAAACCGACAAAGGAGTGTAGGCACGCAATCATCTCAGGCATCTGAGTCATTGCGACGCGCCGGGCGACAAAGATACCGATACCGGCGCCAATGCACATGGCAACGACAATCAGTAAGAAGCCCGTGGCGCTACCTACTTGGGCAAAGGTGGCCAGTAAGGCAATGGTCATACCGACCATGCCCGATAAGCAACCATACTTAGCAGTTTCTTGCTTGGATAGACCGGCTAGGGCAATGATAAAGAGCAGTGCGGCCAAAATATAGGCCATGTGTATAGGACCTGCTACCATTTTCTAAATTCTCCTGATCCTCAACTTTTACTGCTGTTTCTTGAACATGGCCAGCATACGGCGCGTTACCGCGAAGCCACCGAAGATATTGATCGAGGCAATCAGAACGCCGATGAAGGAGAAGGCGGCGATGATTGGGCTGGACGAGCTGATTTGCAGCAGTGCGCCCACCACGATAATACCGGAGATCGCGTTGGTAACGGACATTAATGGGGTATGCAGAGAGTGGGTAACATTCCAAACCACGTAGTAACCGACCACGCACGCTAAGACGAAGACGGTGAAGTGTGGTAAGAACTTCTCTGGAGCATACAGGCCAATCAAGGCAAAGGCGACAATCAGGATACCCACTAAGGTGGCCTTAAAGCGTGGGGAGACCTGACGCTGCTCAACCTTCTTAGGAGCCTCAGCTTTAGTTGGAGCAGGAGCGGCCGAGACCGAGATCTTAGGTGGTGGGAAGGTAATCTCGCCATCACGGGTGACGCACATATTGCGTAAGATCACGTCCTCAAAGTCGACGTTGATGGAGCCATCCTTGTTTGGGCTGAGCAGCTTGGTTAAGTTAACCAAGTTGGTGGAATACAGCTGAGAGGATTGAGCGGGCAGACGGCACGCTAAATCGGAGTAGCCGATGATCTTGACGCCGTTTTCGGTAGTGGTGATCTTGCCCTCAACCGTCAGCTCGCAGTTACCACCGGTGGCGGCGGCGAGGTCGACGATGACCGAACCTGGCTTCATGCTCGCGACCATCTCCTTGGAGATGAGGCGCGGAGCAGGCTTACCTGGAATGGCCGCGGTGGTGATGATGATGTCGACATCCTTGGCTTGAGCGGCAAAGAGCTCCATCTCCGCCTTGATGAACTCATCAGACATGACCTTGGCATAGCCGTCGGACGAGCCGCCTTCCTCATTCTTAAAGTCGAGCTTTAAGAACTCACCGCCCATTGACTTGATTTGGTCGGCAACCTCAAGACGGGTATCAAAGGCGCGGACAATGGCACCTAAGGAGTGAGCCGCACCAATGGCAGCAAGACCGGCGACACCGGCGCCAATGACTAAGACCTTGGCCGGTGGTACCTTACCTGCGGCGGTAACCTGACCGGTAAAGAAGCGACCGAAGGTGTGGGCAGCTTCGATGACGGCACGATAGCCTGAGATATTGGCAGTCGAGGAGAGCGCGTCTAAAGCTTGGGCACGGGAAATTCGTGGCACCATGTCCATCGCAAGGACGGTGACCTTCTTTTCCTTTAACTTCTCGACTAAGTCAGGGTTCTGTGCTGGGCGAATAAAGCTGACCAGAGTCTGGCCTTCTTTTAAGAGCTTGATCTCGTCGTCGGTAGGTGCATTGACCTTGTAGATAATGTCGCTCGACCAAACCTCACGGCCACGTAAGACCTTGGCACCAGCGGCGGTATAGGCGGCGTCATCAAAGCTAGCATCGGCACCAGCATTGGTCTGAACAGCAACCTCAAAGCCCAACTTGATGAGCTTGGTTACGGTATCAGGAGTGGCAGCCACTCTTGTTTCGCCTTTCAAGCTTTCTTTTGGAATACCTATCAGCATGGCTTCTTCCCGTAAAATTCCCAAAAACTAATCCTTGCTCTTAGCCTAGGTACGCCATGTTACCTAGGCAAGCTCGATCCATGTTAAGGCGCGCCCGTGGTTTTAGGCTGAGGCCTTAATTCAAGGCCTGGGGCCTTGGTTTGAGGCTTGAGCCTTGGTTCAAGGCTTGGGCCTTAATCCTTAGACATGCTTAAACGGGACTAAGGCTACCCTTGTCCCTGATCGGATGGCGCAAAATGCCATCGACTGCGGCGTTAAAGCTGATGTTCCAAGGCAGAAACGACTAACCGCCTCAAAGCTTATGCTGGTCAAAGCTTACGCTTTTAGGAGCTTGCGCTTGTGAGGCTTGGTGAGGTGTGGGCTTTGCCTTGATGGGTAAACCCAGCTGACCGACAGTAGCAAGTTGATCCATTGCCCATCATGCAAAATAGCGCTGCAACTAGCAATAACAGCCGCGTGACTTTTAGAGCGAGGCCACAAAATATTAAGCTCGCGCCAGCGCCCAGCTGATCAGGCTTGAGCTAAGCTAACACAGCTTTAAGTCCATAATCTGACCCGCGCCATTTTGAACCGAATGTGCTCCATATTAGTAAATAATGGGGTACATTCGTGCTCACTGGTATGCCACCTAACAAGAGGGATGTTCGCCCTTGGGGCAGCGCTTGGTCGGGGGGGTAAGGTTTTCGCGCGGTGGGCGCGCACCTCCCGTGCTAAAATAAGCCGTTTTTGACCTTTGACTTGACTTGGCCTTAAGGCCGAGGATGCGGGCGACCGCGCGGCGCACGGTACTGTTGCACTTGTGGCATGGGGGCGGGGCGCGGGATCGGATTTTTTGGGTTTGTGCGAGGACGCATGCGTGTTACGTAGTGACTTTAACTTTGACTTGCCCCACGAGCTGATTGCAAACTTCCCCAGCGCTGAGCGGACGGCGTGCCGGATGCTGTGCTTGGACGGCAATAGCGGCGCGCTGCAAGACCGAACCTTTATCGATTTAAAGTCGCTCTTGGAGCCAGGCGACCTCTTGGTCTTCAATGACACCAAGGTGATCCCAGCCCGCATCTACGGTCACAAGGATACCGGCGGTAAGTGCGAGTTCTTAATTGAGCGCGTGCTCAATGAGCGCGAGGCTTTAAGCCATATTAAGGCCTCCAAGGCCCCTAAGGCCGGGAGTGTGCTCTATGTGGGGACGGAAACTGAGCCGTCTAAGTACAGCTTTGAGGTCTTGGGGCGCTCGGGCGATTTGTTCCATATCAAGTGCGCCGAGCACACCAAGGTGCTCGACATCTTGGACGATATCGGTCATATCCCGCTGCCCCCTTACATTCAGCGCCCTGATGAGAGCGCCGACAAAGAGCGCTATCAGACCGTGTACTCGCGCGAGCCGGGCGCGGTCGCAGCACCAACTGCAGGCCTGCATTTTGATGAGGCGCAGCTAGAAGAGCTCAAGGCCTATGGCGTCGATCTGGCCTTTGTCACCTTGCATGTGGGCGCGGGGACCTTCCAGCCGGTGCGTGAGGATGACATCTTAAAGCACCATATGCACAGCGAGCTAGTGCAGTTATCCGAGGAAGTAGCGCAAAAGGTAATTGACACCCACAAGCGCGGCAAGCGCGTGATTGCGGTGGGGACCACGGCGGTACGCTCCCTAGAAAGCGCTGCCACCTATGCCAAGGCCCAGGGCTTGTCCGAGGAGATCTGCGCCTTCCATAACGACACCTCGATCTTTATCTACCCGGGCTATCACTATCAGGTGGTCGATGCCCTGATTACCAATTTCCACCTGCCTGAGTCGACTTTGATCATGCTGGTGTGCGCGTTTGCCGGCTTTAAGAACACCATTACCGCATATGAGCACGCGGTGGCTGAGCGCTACAAATTCTTTAGCTATGGTGATTGCATGTTCATCAACAAGCGCACGCAGCCTATTGATTTGCCGCCATCGTGTACCCCAGAGGAGGCCGCGGCCGCGCAGGCGGCCGCGGGCGCTCAGCACTTTGGCCAAGGCCCTCAGGTTTAACTCATTCTTGGTTTAACTCAGCCCTGGGTTAACTCAGCCCTAGGTTAACTCAGCCCTGGGTTAACTCACCCCTTTCCCTCCTAAGTATTGTTAAGAGATCTTGTTGCCATGGAATTTAAGATTTTGGCCCGTGATGGTAAAGCACGGCGCGGCGAACTGCACTTTGCCCGCGGGATCGTGCGTACTCCGGCCTTTATGCCGGTAGGAACGTTAGGCACCGTGAAGGGCTTACGCCCGGAGCAAGTAAGTGAGCTTGGGGCCGACATCCTCCTTGGTAATACCTTCCACTTATGGCTGCGCCCGGGGACCGAGGTCATTAAGCTGCATGGCGACTTGCATGACTTCATGCGCTGGGATAAGCCGATTTTGACCGACTCGGGCGGCTTCCAAGTGTTCTCCTTATCGGGCCTGCGCAAGGTCACGGAAGCAGGCGTGAAGTTCCAGCACCCGATCAATGGCTCCAAGCTCTTCTTGTCGCCCGAGGTCTCGATGCAAGTCCAATATGACTTGGGATCGGACATCGTGATGCAATTTGATGAGTGCATTGCTCTGCCTGCCGATTTAAAGCGCATGCGCGAGGCGATGGAGCTGTCGCTGCGCTGGGCACAGCGCTGCCGCGATGAGTTTGACCGGCTGGGCAATAAAAATAGCCTCTTTGGCATCATCCAAGGTGGCACTGACCAAGGCCTGCGCGAGGCTTCGCTTCAGGGCTTAACCAAGATTGGCTTTGATGGTTATGCCATCGGCGGGTTAGCGGTGGGCGAGCCTAAGGACGTGATGTACCGAGCCTTAGCGCACATCGCTCCGATCATGCCCGAGGATCACCCGCGCTACTTAATGGGGGTGGGCCGTCCTGAGGACATCTTAGAGGGCGTATTAAACGGCGTGGACATGTTTGACTGCGTGATGCCGTCGCGCAATGCGCGCAATGGCCACCTCTTTACCTCGCAAGGCGTGGTCAAGATTCGTAACGCCAAGTACAAGAACGATACTTCGCCGTTGGATCCTAACTGCGATTGCTACACCTGCCGCAATTTCTCCAAGGCCTATCTGCATCACTTGGACAAGTGCAATGAGATGTTGGGCGCTCACCTCAACACCATTCACAATCTCCACTACTACGAGCACTTCATGGCCGAGATCCGCGCCGCGATTACGGCGGGCACCTTAAACGAGTTTGCCGCCAACTACTATCGCCAGCAGGGCCTAACTCATCCGCTGCACGATTAGTACCCGCAGCGGTGCGGCCTCAAAGGGCCGCCCCCAAGGGGGCCGTACCCAAAGCACCGCTCCCAAGGGAGCGGCCCCTAGGCGGGGCCCCAAGGGGTGGCCCGCGCGGCGCAATATCACATTGTCTGCGGACAAAACTTGACTTTGATTGGACTTTGCTCAAAAAATAATACTTTTTGCCAAGTGCCGGAGCGCAGTGGTGGGCGGTGCACCGTTTTTGCCCTAAGGCAGAGCTCAGAGTCTTTAGGTATGGTGCCCTCAAGGTCACAGCGTCAGGCTAAGCGCCTCGGGCGTTCGCCCAATTTTAGGGGTGCATCCCTAGGACGGGGCTCGGACCCTTGTGCGGGGCTCAGTTCCCCTGCAGGGCGCAGGTCCCATGCGGAGCGCAAGTTCCATACGGGGCGCAGGTCCTATGCGGGCTTGGTTTTGCTGTTTTGGTTGAACAATAAAGGTATTTAAATGGACATTATCTCGGTAGCTCACGCTGAAGCCGCGGCTCCAGCTCCGGGCGGCGACATGAACATGCTCATCATCCTCGTAGTGTGCATGGTCGCGGTCTACTTCTTCGTCATGCGCCCTAACAACAAGAAGCGCAAGGAGATGCAAAATCTCTTAAACGGCTTAGCCGTCGGCGATGAGGTACTCACCAATGGCGGTATCGCCGGTAAGGTGGTCAAGCTCCCTGACAACAAGGAGTACGTCATGGTCAACGTGGGTAACGATGTAGTGTTACAGATGAAGCGCAACTACATTGTTGCGGTTCTGCCTAAGGGCACCATTGAGTCAATGTAACCTGAAGCTGGGAGGAAAGCCGTGCGGCTATTCTCCCAGCTGACAAAATGGCACATACAAATGCCGCCGCCTGGTGCGTCTTAGCATTTGTCCTTTGTGCCATTTTGCGTTTTGAGGCGGCTTGCGCGCCTAGATGTGGCCCAGCCTGAGGGTTGCCCCCCTGTGGCCTCTGAGGCGGCCAACGCTTTTCTTGGATTAGATTGTGTTAAACAAATTTCCCTTGTGGAAGAATCTCCTCGTGTTCTTTATCATCTTGGTGGGATTCTTCTACGCTTTGCCCAACCTATACGGCGAAGACCCGGCCTTGCAGGTGAGCGGCACCAACGGCAATCCCGTGACCGCCGAAGTTGCCACCTCGGTGGATAACCTCTTAAAGAGCAAGAACATCACCGGTGTATCCGAGCTTGATGAGCAAGGCCAACTGTTAATTCGCTTCAACAATACTGATGACCAGATCATGGCCAAAGATCTGGTCCAAGATTACTTAGGCGAGCGCTATATCACGGCCTTAAACTTAGCGCCTGCCACCCCAGCCTTTATGCGTGCCCTAGGCATGCATCCGCTCAAGCTGGGCTTGGACTTGCGTGGTGGCGTGCACTTCTTGATGGAAGTCGATATGGACGAAGCCATGAAGAAGATGCGCGAGCAGCTGGTATCTGATTTGCGCAATGAGTTGCGTGAGAACAATCTGCGCTTGGCCGGAGCCCGGGCTGAAGGTGAGGATGTAGTCATCACCTTCCGTGATGCCCCAACCCGCGATGCCGCGCTGGATTTACTCAAGAAAAATCACCGCGACTTCATCTTCACTGCCTTTGAGCGCTCCGATCGCTACTTCATTCGCGCCGCCTTAACCCAAGCGCGCTTATCGCAGATTCGTACCAGCGCGGTCGATCAGAACATCAACATTCTGCGTAATCGTGTCAACGAATTAGGTGTGGCCGAGCCGTTAATTCAGCGTCAAGGCGCCGAGCGGGTGGTAGTTGAGTTGCCTGGTGTGCAAGACACCGCACGCGCCAAGGAAATCTTAGGTGCAACCGCCACCTTAGAGTTCCGCTTGGTTGACTCCAACGCTGACATCAACGCCGCACTCAATGGTCGGGTGCCACCTAACGATGAGCTGCACTATGATCGCAATGGTTATCCGGTGATCTTGGAAAAGCGCGTGATCTTAACCGGTGACCACATCATCGACGCTTCCTCGTCGACCGATGAGAATGGTCGTCCGCAGGTTAATATCTCGCTTGATGCCCGCGGCGGCTCGATCATGTCCCAGTTCACTAAGGACAATGTGGGCAAGGCCATGGCGACCAACTTCATTGAGTTCAAGGTCGAAGAAAACGACGACCCGAACGCCCCTAAGATTGGTCAGCCCGGCTATAAGCCAAAGTTTAAGAAGGTCGAGCAAGTCATTAACGTGGCGACCATTCAGTCGCGTTTAGGTTCGAACTTCCGTATCACTGGTATCGATTCCTCGCGTGAGGCGCACAACTTAGCGCTCTTATTACGCGCCGGTGCCTTAATTGCGCCGATTCAGATTGTCGAAGAGCGCACCATTGGTCCATCCTTAGGTCAAGAGAACATTGATAACAGCTTACGCGCTATGCTCTATGGCTTCACCGCCTTAGGCTTGTTCATGCTCTTGTACTACAAGGCCTTTGGTTTTATCGCCAATCTTGCCTTGTTCTTTGACCTCGTGTTAGTGGTCGGTGTGATGTCGATGATTCCGGGCGCGACCATGACCTTGCCGGGTATTGCCGGTATTGTGCTCACCATCGGTATGGCGGTGGACGCTAACGTGCTGGTCTACGAACGTATTCGTGAAGAGCTCAGGGCAGGACGGCCGGTACAGCTCGCGATTCACGAAGGCTATGCCCGAGCTTTTGCCACGATCGCTGACTCTAACATCACGTCCTTTATCACCGCTTTCATCTTGTTCATGGTGGGTACCGGTGCGGTCAAGGGCTTTGCTTTAGTCTTGATGGTGGGTCTTGCGACCTCGATGTTTACCACCGTAACGGCCTGCCGTGCCGTTGTAAACCTGATTTGGGGTGGTAGACAGAATCTCAAGACGCTGAGCATTTAGGAGGGGGCATGTTACAGGTTATTAAGGACACCACCGTAATTCCTTTCATGAAGTTAAAGGAAGTGGTGGAAATCCTGTGTATCGGTCTGGTGATCGCCTCCATCGTCTCGATGTGCACCAAGGGCTTAAACTGGGGTCTCGATTTTACTGGCGGTATTATCGTTGAAACCCATTACAGCTCGGCGGTGAACCTAGACGAAGTGCGCGCGGCCTATGCCGCCGAAGGCATTGAGGGCGTAGTCCAGAACTTTGGTTCCACCCGTGATGTCATGATCCGTGTGGCCCCCAAGGAGGACTTAAACCAGCAAATCGTGACCCACAAGATTGAGGCTGCCTCGGCCAAGATCGATCCTAACTACTCGATCACTCGTTCGGAGTACGTAGGTCCATCGGTCGGTGAGGAGCTGGTGGAAAGCGGCATCATCGCGGTGGTGGTCTCGCTGCTTGCGATTTTGATTTACATCGCCTTTCGCTTTGAGTGGCGTATGGCCACGGGCGCGGTAATCTCGCTTGCTTACGACGTCATCGTGGTGATGGGCTGCTTCTCCTTCTTGCAGCTGGAGTACGACTTAACGGTGTTGGCGGCGGTCTTAACCGTCTTGGGTTACTCCCTGAACGATAAGATCGTGGTGTTCGACCGTATTCGTGAAAACGCCAGCCGCTTGCCGCGCGATATGAGCATGGAGCGCCTGTTTGACGTGTCGCTGACCCAAACGCTGTCGCGTACCATCATCACCTCGGGCACCACCTTGCTGACCGTGTTCGCCTTGCTCTTCTTTGGCGGCGACATGATTTTCGGCTTCTCCTTGGCCTTAGTCATCGGTATTATCTTCGGTACCTTCTCTTCGATTTACGTGGCTTCGACTTGGGCTCTGTTCTTAAAGATCGAGCGCAAGAACCTGATTCCTAAGAAGATCGAGAAAAAGGAAATCGAGATGGAGTCGATGGACGACTAAGGGCTACACCCTCGTCGTCTGGTCGGGTGCGGCGTCCGCCGCGCTGACGGCGAGCCCGTAATGCTGGGCTCGCCCCAGCGCCCCGCATGCGGGGCGCATAATAAACCCCGGTGGGCTCAGCCCACCGGGGTTTATTATGCGCGGCAGGCCAGCCTGCCGCTTCAGATGCGCCGTCGCAGACGCACCGGCGCCAATGCGCCGCCGTCTGGGCTGCGCCGTCAGCTAGGCCGACTTCTTCATCACGCGGGCCTTTTCGCGCTGCCACTGGCGCTCGCGAATGGTGTCGCGCTTATCGTGCTCTTGCTTACCGCGGGCGAGGGCAATCTCAAGCTTAGCCCATGAGCCCTTCCAATACAGGCGCAGTGGCATCAGGGTGTAGCCCTGACGCTGGACTTGGCCCATGAGCTTGTTGATCTCGCGGCGGTTCATGAGCAGGGTGCGGGTGCGCGTCGGGTCGCATACCACAAAGGCGCACGAGGTCTTAAGGGGATTGATCGTCGCGCCCAAGAGCAGCATCTGACCATCCTTGACCGTAACGTAAGCCTCCGAGATGTTGGCCTTGCCCGCACGCAAGGCTTTGACTTCCCAGCCTTGTAAGGACAAGCCCGCTTCGTAGCGCTCTTCGATGAAGTAATCGTGGCGTGCCCGACGGTTTTCGGCGATCAGGCTGCCGGAGTTACCATTATTCTTCTTTTTGCCAGCCATAGTGGCGTACTCTCACCAAGGAAAATAGGCAGCAAACAGGGCCTTACGCAATTTGGCCCATGCCTCAACCAAAACAAAAACGTCCATATTCATGCTGCTTACGGTAGCTTCCTGCGTAAGGCAGTGCAGTTGCTCCGTGACTGGGGGAACGGTTGCCACCAAGCTCACGCATCTTAGCACAATACCATGGACGCTGCCCTCACTTGTCGCCCCAGCGCAGGCTAAGCCAAGGTAAGCCATGCTCAGCTCAGCTTAGCTAAGCCATGGCATAATTTTCGCTCAAAAGGGAGCGATGGACGGTTCCAGTTCAGAGGATGTGCAAAGGGAGCTCAGTAGAAACTTTGAGAAAGCTCAGTAGGAACGCTGAGTAAGCTCAGTGGGCGCGGATCCGCCGCAGCCCAGAGCCAGCGCCTGAGCCGCAGTTAGGTTCTAGCGGTGCACGGTCGGTGCTTGAAACGCCTTTGAAGCGCACCTGATTTTGGGGCCGGGGGGATCTGTGCAAAACGTTTGCGCTCCCGCTAAAGATGGTAAGATATGAGCCAAATTGGTTGCAAAACCATAAGGGAGCTCAAGCTAGCCCTAAGGCGTGCCCCCTTGGTGGTAGGCTCGGCTCAAACGTGGTCTTGTGGGCGGCGTCCTGAAGGCTATTACGGGTCCAACCTATGACTTTGGCGCGGCGCTGTTATTAGGTGAAAGGGGCGCTGAGCTAGGGTTGCTTGGGGCTAAATGCTGATGCCGTGCGCGATGCGCACCAAGCGAGCAGGGATGATTATGACTGAGAACAATTCGGCGGTTAACTTCGATCAGAGCGCAGGAATGGATCACGCCGCTTCTTATGACGATACTCAGATCAAGTCCGCAGCTAATGCCGGGTCTGCTGCAGCAAAAGCGCTGCGCAGCAAGCAAGGTCCAAGCTCACTGGATCGGATGGAGCTCGCGCGCCAAGGCGCCAGTGAAGTCGTGGCACGGCCACACCTGCCGTTTTTGTCCTCGCTCTTTAAGTTGCGCTTTTCGGGCATGTCCATTGTCCACCGCCTCTATCTGTGCGTGGGCATCACTTTTTTGATGTTCTTAGTGGCCACGGTCGTGGTGTGCATCATGTCCCAGGGCCAAAAGTACGAGGCCTCAGGCTCGTCAGGTTTGGCGCAAGTGCAGCGTTACAGCAACAATATCAGTGCGGGGATCTTAGAGCTGGAAAATGCCATCCACGCCTTAGTGGTGGGGCAAAGCGCCGGTAACTTAGCTGAGGCCAAGGTTACCGCGGCGCTGCAATCGTTGCAGCAAAATTACTCTAGTTTGCAGCGCGCCCTAGCGACCGTGGCGTCAGGGCCGGTGCGCGAGACCTTAGAGCGCGCGATCTCCAGCGATTTGCAGCCACACATGGTCAAGCTCGCCTCCAGCTCCCAGCAGATTGTGGCGACTTACAGCTCCGACCGTGAGCTGGCAGCCCGTTACGCCTATGAGCAGTCCTCAGGTGAGCTCATGCCCGCGTTATCGATTGTGCGCCGCCTCATCACCGTGGTTACCACCAGCACATTAGAGCGCCAGCAAGCGGCCAACGAAGTAATGGTCTGGATTCAGGCCTCGCTCTTCTTAGGCTTGGGCATTTCGCTGTGCGTCATCATTCTCACTAATATCACGATTCGCCGCTCGTTGCGCCGCGACACCAACTTGCTGCTGCAGCGTCTGATGCGCATGGCACAAGGTGATATGCGCGATAAGGTGGAACTCAAGGCGCGCGATGAGATTGGCTCGATTGGCCGTTTAGTTGACTATGTGGTCGACAACACCAATGGCACGCTGTCCTTGGTCAAGAGCGACGTCGACAAGCTCTATCACATGGTCAACACCAACTTAGCCTCGATTGATGCGGCCAATGACGCGATCTCGGTGCAGCGCAATACCGCCCAAAGCGTCGCGTCCTCGACCGCGGAGATGGAGAGTTCGGTTGAGAAGGTTACCGAGTTTGCCAAGTCGACCTTAGAAGAGGTCAAGAGCGCCGAAGAGGCCTCGGACACTTGCCGTCGCACCATGCAGGACAACATCACGACCACCCACAGCCTGTCGGATCGGCTGCGTGCCTCCTCTGAGGCCATCAACAAGATTCACATGATGAGCTCGCAGATTGAGTCTATTGTGAAGACCATTGCCGACATTGCCGACCAGACCAATCTGCTCGCCTTAAACGCGACCATTGAGTCGGCCCGGGCCGGTGAGTCCGGCCGTGGCTTTGCCATCGTGGCCGATGAGATTCGTGAGCTTGCGATCAAGACCGCCAAGTCGACCAAGGAAGTCAGCCAGACCATTAACCTCTTGGAGCAGGCAGTCACCAACTCGGTCAACGTGATGGCCTCATGCGAAAGCGAGATGGACAACTCGCTGCAGCAAAGCTCGCGCGCCAATTCCTCGATTGAAGAGATTATGGGCATCATCGCCACCATCTCGGACATGTCCGAGCAAATCGTGATGTCGTGTCAGCTTCAGACCAACTCGGCCTCGGAGATCAACCAGAGCATTGCCCACATCTCCAAGCTGGCTGAGGACAGCTACGACCAGATGGCGGAGCTCCAGACCAATATGCACGAGCTCAACGCCTTGGCCACCAACCAAGCCAAGGTCCTAGGCAAGTTCAAGTTGGCGCAAGTTACCGCCAGCGCGGCGGCGTCGGCCGATACCGCCTCGGCGTAACCGCGCGCGGGGCCGCGGCCTAACGGCCTAACAGCCGCGTCCGCCGCCGCAGGCCCGCCGCGCCTTAGTCCGGCTGACGCGCGCGCCTTTGTCAGGCCGCCGCTAGCAGCAGCGGCGCTAACTTCAAGTTGCTTACAACCAAGAAGGCTGAGTGCAGAGCACCGGCCTTTTTTATTGTCGGCGTTTATTGCCGGCGTTGGCGGTTGGCGCGAAAACTCAGGATGGGGTGTACATATGCAGGATTTTGGACCAAGCCCTAAAAGGTCAAGACACAGCTTCCCGCCAAATCAAGCTTAAAGCTCATAAATGGCGGAGAAAGGCTGGGACTATCTGAGGTTAGAGCTTATTGCAAGTCCGCAATCCTGCATATGGACGCAGGCTCGGTGCTGGCAGCGCAGTGGGATGGTCGCACGCAGGGATTGCTGCGCTTGGGGCTGGTTGAGCTGGTTGGCGCCTTGCATTTGGGGCGCACTGTGCTAAAATGCGCGCCGCTACCCTTCCTGAGTTTGTGATCGGAAAGGGCGTATCGTTATCACAAAGGAGCAATGCACAATGGCATTAACTGTCGAGCAGAAGGCAAAGATCGTTTCTGAGTTTGGTCGTGGCGCTAACGACACTGGCTCTCCTGAGGTCCAGATCGCCTTACTGACCTACCGTATCGCTGATCTTCAGCCTCACTTCCAAGCCAACAAGAAGGATCACCACTCCCGTCGTGGTCTTCTGCGCATGGTAGCTCAGCGTCGTCGCTTATTAGACTACTTAAAGTCCTGCGACCACGGCCGCTACTTAGCCATCGTTGAGAAGTTAAAGCTCCGTCGCTAGTTCGACCTATAGCTTGAGGTACTCCTGCCTCATCACAGGAGAAAAAGGGCGACTTAGGTCGCCTTTTTTATTGGCCGCGCCGCGCCGCGTCCCAGCGCCACATCTCAGCTCAGCTCTCTTCCTCTGCTGGCGTGCTTGGCGCCGCGTCTGTGCCGCCTCTGCGCCGCAGGCCAGCCGTGCCGCTCCCTCTTGGGACTGAGCGTGCGCCCCCAACCCTGCGCCGCGCCGTGCGCAGTGCCCCACGCCGTGCGCAATGCCCCGCGCCGTGCCAATCAACTAGTTTGCTCGCTCTATCTTGTTTCTGCCTCATCTTTTTCGCCGGTAGGCAGTAAGCGCCTTGGCGGCACTTACAGCGCATCACTTCCTCTGTGCGTCCTCCGTGCGTCCTCCGTGCGCCTCTTCCTTTGTATCGCAGTGCCGCTCTGCTTTTGGTTGACTGGGGGCAGCCGGGGAGCTGGTTCTGTTGAGGCACTGCGCCTCACGCGCTAAGCCCACTACGAACTCAGTGTGCTGTCGGCGTCCACGCCTATGCCTATGCCTACGCTTGCGCCGACGTCTGGGGCGTGAAGCGCTTGAAAACGTCGTTGGGCGCAACAATCTTGAGTATTTGCAGATGCCATTATCAGCGCTTTCCCCTATAATGGTGTGCCAACTTGTCATAAGTGTATTTTGCTCGGGTGTTGCGCGCGTTATGGCTGCGTGCGGCACGGAACATAAGATTTTTGCCACTTTCTCTTTGTTAAGAGCGCACGTTTTGCTTTAGGCCTAAAGCTTGATCTCAGGCTTCAGGCGTTTGAGTTTGGAATTTGCGCGCTGTTACCTCACAAAGTGACCATACTGCCCTACTGGTTGGTATGGTGGGTTTGCTTGGTCTTCTTGTGAGCCGAATTTTAGTGGTGCTGACGACACCTCGCTTGGGTCTTGGTTTCCAGTAGTTTTATTTAGCAGCGGGCTGCTGCACGCGCCTTGGGGGTGAATCAAGGTGGGGAAACTTCAGGCGGGGGCCGGGGCGCCCATGCGGAATAAAAGAAAGGGATCGGAGAAATTTTTTGATGAATTTACAGCCTATCACCCGCACCTTTAAGTATGGTCGCCATACGGTTACGTTAGAGACAGGTGCTATTGGTCGTCAGGCCGACTCTGCGGTGATCGCTTCGATGGATGACACCGTCGTCTTAGCTACGGTGGTCTGCAAGCGCAAGGATGCGGTGGAAGGCCGCGACTTCTTCCCACTGACCGTTAACTACCAAGAACGTGCCTATGCCGCCGGCCGGATCCCGGTCAGCTTCTTCCGCCGTGAGGGCCGCCCAAGTGAGAGCGAGACCTTAATTGCGCGCCTCATCGACCGTCCATTGCGTCCATTATTCCCAGATGGCTTCGTCAATGAGGTGCAGGTGGTGGTCACCGTGATGTCCGCCAATCCTGAGGTGCCAACCGACATCATTTCCATTATCGCCGCTTCGGCCGCGTTAGCTACCTCCGGTCTGCCATGGAATGGCCCATTAGGCGGTGCCCGCGTGGGCTTTATCAACGGCGAGTACGTCTTAAACCCAATCACCTCGGAGCTGGCCCAGTCCGACCTCGACTTAGTGGTCGCAGGTACCAAGCAAGCGGTGGTCATGGTTGAGTCAGAGGCTAATATCCTCCCTGAGGACGTCATGTTAGGCGCCGTCATGTACGGCCATGAGCAGCAACAGGTCGTGATCGACGAGATCGAGGCCTTTAAGGCTCAGGTTAACCGTCCAGTTTGGGATTGGGTCAAGCCACAAGAAGACGAAGAGTTAGTTAAGACGGTGCAGGACTTAGCCCGCGAGGACGTCGGTGCTGCCTTCTATATCGTCGATAAGCTCGAGCGTCTCAACCGCTTAGATACCATCAAGGAAGAGGTCACCGCTAAGGTTACCGCCATGAAGGAGGAGTGGGCTGAGCTCTCCGATAAGATTGCTACCATCCTCTTTGAGCTCGAGCGTTCGATTGTGCGCGAGCGCATTTTGTCGGGGGAGAAGCGCATCGACGGTCGTACTTTACGCATGATCCGTCCGATTACCGTGGCTACTGGCATTCTGCCTCGTGCTCACGGTTCGGCGCTGTTCACCCGTGGTGAGACTCAGGCTATTGCTACTTGCACCTTAGGCTCCGAGCGTGATGCCCAGACCATTGAGGATATGACCGGTACCCGCACCGATCGCTTCATCCTGCACTACAACTTCCCGCCATACTGTGTGGGCGAGACCGGCTTAATCGGTTCGCCGAAGCGCCGCGAGATTGGCCACGGCCGCTTAGCTAAGCGTGCCTTACGGGCTGTCTTGCCTGATGCCGAGAAGTTCCCATATACCATCCGTGTGGTCTCGGAGATCACTGAGTCCAACGGCTCCTCGTCGATGGCTTCGGTGTGCGGTGGCTCGCTGGCCTTATTTGCTGCCGGTGTTCCATGCAAGGCCGCGGTGGCTGGTATTGCCATGGGCTTAGTTAAGGAAGGCGAGCGCGTCGCTATCTTAACTGACATCATGGGCGATGAAGACCACTTAGGTGATATGGACTTCAAGGTTGCTGGTACCACCGAGGGCGTCACCGCCTTACAGATGGACATCAAGACCGACGGTATCACCCGTGAGATCATGCAGCAGGCCTTAACTGATGCTCACGCTGCTCGTATTCACCTGTTAAAGATCATGGGGACGGCTCTGCCTGAGCCTGAGACCGAGTTATCGCCATTTGCCCCACGCATGATCTTGATCAATGTTCCAGCTGACAAGATCAAGGACATCATCGGTAAGGGCGGTTCGACCATTCGCTCGCTGCAAACTGAGACCAACACCCAGATCGACTTAAGCGATGATGGCGTAGTCCGTATTGCCGCTTGCTCTGAGGCCGATGCTAAGGCCGCAATCGCCCGCATCCACGAGTTAACTGCTGAAGTTGAGGTGGGCAAGGATTACAACGGTAAGGTCGTCCGCATCACCGAGTTCGGCGCCTTTGTTAATATCCTGCCGGGCCGCGATGGCTTAGTCCACGTCTCGCAGATCGCCGATGAGCGGGTCGACAACGTAGCTGACTACTTACGCGTGGGTGACACCGTCCGCGTCCGCGTCTTAGGCGTCGACGAGAGCAACGGTCGGATCCGCCTCTCGATTCGCGCTTGCCTCCAAGACGCAACCGCTGATGCTCCAGCTGCTGATGCTCCAGCCGATGACGTTGCTGAGCAAGAAGAGTAATCACGTCGGCGCGTAGCTTACGGCAAAAGGCCTCGGTCCTAGGGATCGGGGCTTTTTTGTGTGCGCTCCGGTGTATCAGCGCCAAGGTAGCGTGCCGACGCTAGCGGCGCAAGCAGTGCTGGGCGCTAATATAGTTCGTGGGGGCCGATCGTAGCTCGTTGCGCGGTGCGTGCTGGTGCCTGGTTGCGCCTTTGAGGGAACGATTGGGCGGATGGTGGTGGGTGCTGGTGCCAGCGTGGGGCGGAAATGGGGCACGTGATCCTTTTTGGAGCGGGTTTGACCTCAGGTTGCGATTGGGATTAAATAGGCAACTTTGCTTGCTGCGGACCTGGCGGACCCTTTAGGGCGTAGATATGCGCTTTGTGCGCATACAGGGAGGCCGTTTTGTTTGCGCCTGCTCAAAGCCTAGGATCCTGATTTTGCTGAAATCAGAATCGGTGCGCTAAAAAGGGCTGCAACAAGTTCAAAAATAGTGCAAACTAGGAAGACTTAGTATCGGTTTGGCTTGTTTTGGGGCGCAGGTCGGCTCATCGCGTCGTGAGCGCCGGTGTCCAATTAAACTGTGCCTGTGTCACCCCCACGGCTCCGGCTTTTAGGTCGGGCTATAAAAAAGTTAGCTCATGCTAAGTTCCGTCTGCTTAACTCTCATGATGCATTTAGGCTGGTCCGAAGCAGGGCGGGCCGATGCCATGGCTGTGGCGTGCGCTTGACGAGACCTTAATTGGCTCCGCCCAAGCTCAGCTTGTTAGCTCAGCTTTAAGCTTGACTTAGGTCGGAGACTAATGGTGTTGCTGTTGGTAGCTTAGGTTTGAGGTTACGGTGGAATTGCGGTGCTCAGCCGCGCCACGCGCATGTTGACAGGTCGGGAGTGGCTTGTTGGTTTTGGTTGGATCCTTTTTTATGGCAACCCGTGAACATTTCTCTACCCGCTTAGGCTTCTTGCTGATTGCCGCAGGCTGTGCTATCGGCTTGGGCAATGTTTGGCGCTTCCCTTATATCGTCGGTCAATACGGCGGCGCCATCTTCGTTTTGATTTATGTCTTCTTCTTAGTCGCATTTGGTCTGCCACTTTTGATGATGGAGCTGGCCATCGGCCGTGCCTCACGCCGCTCGCTGGCCGGTTCCTTTGAGCTGTTACAGCCTGATCCTAAGAGCAAGTGGCATTACAACAAGTACTGGATGATCGCCGGTAACTACATCCTGATGTCGTTTTACAGCGTCATCACCGGCTGGCTTTTGTATTACTGCATCAAGGGCTTTACGGGCGAATTTGGTGTCAACGCCGATGCTGCCACTTCCGGCGCTGAGTTTAGCGACATGCTGGCCTCGCCTGCGGCCATGTTGATGAACATGATCGCGGTAGTTGCTGTGGCCTTTGGTATCTGCGCTTGTGGTTTGCGCAAGGGCGTTGAGCGCGTTACCAAGCCGATGATGATCCTGTTATTTGCCCTGTTGATCTTCTTGGCCATTCGCTCGTGCATGCTGCCGGGCGTCTCTGAGGGCCTGGAGTACTACTTACGTCCTGATTTCTCCAAGATCGAGGGGCGCGTGATTGAAGTGCTGTCGGCGGCAATGGCGCAGGCCTTCTTCACCCTGTCCATTGGTATCGGTGCCATGCAGATCTTTGGTACCTATATGGATTCGCGCCATACCTTAGCCTCCGAGGGCTTGTCGATCTTAGCCTTAGACACCACCGTAGCGTTCTTGTCGGGCCTCGTCATTTTCCCTTCGTGCTTTACCTACGGCATCGAGCCGGGCCAAGGTCCAAGCTTAATCTTCGTGACCTTAGTTTCGGTCTTCAGCCACATGGATAACGGCGCGTTCTGGGGTGGCTTCTTCTTTATGTTCATGCTCTTTGCTGCACTGTCGACTTTAATTGCAGTATTTGAGAACATCATCGCCATCACCATGGAGCTCTTTACCACCTCGCGGCGGCGCGCGGTCATGGTCAACTTCGTGATCATCCTGATCATCTCGTTGCCTTGCATCTTTGGCTTCAACTATTGGTCGGACTTCCACCCATTAGGTGGCAGCTCGGTGGTCTTAGATCTCGAAGACTTCCTCATCTCCTATAACATCCTGCCATTTGGCGCCTTGCTCATCTGCGTCTTTATTACCGCAAAAAATGGCTGGGGCTGGGACAAGTTCTTGACCGAGTGCAATACCGGTGAGGGCGTCAAGATGCCTTCGTGGGGCTTACAGTATTACCGCTTTGTTGTCCCGGTAGTTATCTTCTTGTTGATCGCTAACTGCTACTACACGGTCTTCTTTGCTAGCTAAGCTCGGCCGCCCCAAGAGGGCCGCCTAAGACGGCAGTAGCCGTGCCTGAGCGCAAGATTAGCGCAAGTGAACTTGCGCTCAGGACTTGTTCCTTAAATGGCCTAGGGCTATGGATAGATAGTCGTGGTCATTGATCGGTTTCGGAAAGTTTGAGTTATGGCTCGAGAACAGTTCTCATCGCGTTTAGGCTTCCTATTGATTTCCGCAGGCTGTGCCATCGGTTTAGGTAATGTCTGGCGCTTCCCTTATGTGGCAGGACAGTATGGCGGAGCCATTTTCGTTCTCATCTATCTTGCCATGATGTTCTTGATCGGCGTGCCGCTTCTGACCATGGAGCTCTCCATTGGTCGCGCTTCGCGTCAGAGCTTGGGCAAGTCCTTTGAAACCTTAAAGCCCGGGAGCAAGTGGTATTTAAATAAGTTCTGGATGATCCCTGGCAACTACGTTTTAATGGGCTTTTACTCCTTGGTCACTGGCTGGATGTTCTACTACACCTTGCTGGTGGGCTCAGGGAGCGTTGAGGTGGGCATTGAACAGGCGCAAGCAGGCGCCATCTTCAATGAGCTCCTTGCGAGCCCTAACACCATGCTCATCTGCATGTTAGTCGTAGTGATTGGCTCGTTTTCGGTCTGTGCCTTTGGCCTTGAGAAGGGGGTAGAGCGCATCAACAAGCCGATGATGATCTTGCTCTTTGCGCTGCTCATCTTTTTGGCCTTGCGTTCGATTTGGCTGCCGGGCTTTACTCAGGGCGTCTCGTACTACCTGATGCCTAATTACGCGCAGATTGCTGAGCACGGTATCTTAAATGTGCTTGCCGCCGCCTTGGGCCAATGCTTCTTTGCCTTGGGCTTGGGCGTGGGCTCGATCCAGATCTTCGGCTCGTACATGAAGCGCCAAAATACGCTCACCAACGAAGCCTTCACTATTACCTTCTTAGATGCCATGGTCGCAGTATTAGCAGGCTTTGTCATTTTCCCTGCTTGCTTTAGCTACGGCGTGGAACCGGGTTCAGGTCCAGGCTTAGTCTTCGTGACCTTGGTGACTGTGTTCTCGAACATGGATTACGGTGCCATCTGGGGCGGTATTTTCTTCTTATTTATGCTCTTTGCCGCGGTTTCGACCTTGATTGCTGTCTTTGAGAATATCATTGCGATCAGCATGGAGGTCTTCAATATCTCGCGTTTAAAGTCGGTGATCTGCAATTTCATTGCAGTGGTGCTGCTGTGTCTGCCGTGCCTGTACGGCTACAACTACCTTGCGGACATCCATCCGCTGGGGGGGCAAAGCACCATCCTTGATACCTACGACTTCGTGCTGAGCAATAACATTCTGCCTTTGGGCACTACCTGTTATGTGCTCTTTGTCACCTTAAAGCGCGGCTGGGGTTTTGACAATTATTTGCGCGAGACCAACTACGGTGTGGGCTTTAAGGTTCCTTACGGCGCCTTTAACTATTACCGCATCATTCTGCCGATCGTTATCATGGCCTTGTTTATCCAAGGCTATGTCGGCATCTTTGGTTAACCCTTTGTCAGGAAACTTGAGCGCTCAGCGCCTGTGGACGCGGCCCCCAAAAATTATGGGCTAGGACCGCGAGGTGGGGCGGGGCCTAAGGCCGGTCCCGGAGCGCTCCAAGGAGTTGTTATGTCTCAACGCGAACAGTTTTCCTCGCGTCTAGGCTTCCTGCTCATTGCAGCAGGTTGTGCGATCGGTCTTGGTAACGTGTGGCGCTTCCCGTATATCACGGGTCAATATGGCGGTGCCATCTTCGTTATCATGTACCTCGTGTTCTTGCTGTTAATTGGCGTGCCTCTTTTAACCATTGAGCTTTCGATTGGCCGTGCCTCGCGCCGTTCAATTGCACGTTGCTATGAGGTCTTAGAAAAGCCGGGCAGCAAGTGGCACTTAAACAAGTTCTGGCAGATCCCTGGTAGCTACATTCTGACCTCGTTTTATGGCGTGATCACAGGCTGGCTCTTGTTCTATTGCGTGGCCTTTGCCACCGGCTTCTTTGGCCATAACACCACGCAAGAGGTAGCGGTGCAGAAGTTTAATGGCCTGTTAGCTAACCCTTACCTCATGTACACCTGCATGATCACGGTGGTGGCCGTCTCCTTTGGCATTGTGGCCTTAGGTGTGGTCAAAGGCGTTGAGCGCATCACCAAGCCGATGATGATCTTGCTCTTTGCGCTGCTCATCTTCATGGCCGTGCGTTCGGTGACCTTGCCGGGCTTTGCTGAGGGCATTTCCTACTACTTAAACCCATCGTGGGATAACATGAAGGCCGATGGCTTCTTAGCTGCGGTTTGGGCTGCCATGGGTCAGGTCTTCTTTACCCTCTCGATTGGCCAAGGCTCGATTGAGATCTTCGGTACCTATATGAGCAAGGAGCACTCCTTACCTAAGGAGTCGGTCTTAATCTGCGTCCTCGACACGACGGTGGCGTTATTAGCAGGCTTTGTTATCTTCCCAGCTTGCTTTAGCTACGACATTGAGCCCGGCCAAGGTCCAAGCTTGCTCTTTATCACCTTAACCACCGTTTTCTCCAATATGGAGGGTGGCTTTTTTTGGGGTAGCCTCTTCTTCTTGTTCATGCTCTTTGCCGCGCTTTCGACCTTGATTGCGGTGTTTGAGAGTATCGTCTCGATCTGCATGGACTTGTTTGGCATCTCGCGCGTCAAGTCAGTGGCGATCAACTTCGGCATCCTCGCCTTGCTCTCCTTGCCGTGCATCTTGGGCTTCAACTATTGGTCGGAGATTCATCCATTAGGTGGCACGTCCACCATCATGGACTTACAAGACTTCATCGTCTCCAACAATATCCTGCCGATTGGCTCCTTAGTCTTCGTGCTCTTTATCGTGGGCAAGACCGGTATGGGCTTTAAGCGCTACCAAGAGGAGTGCAACACCGGTAATGGTCCGAAGCTGCCTAATTGGATGTCGTGGTACCTCAAGTTGGTACTGCCCCCTGTAGTCACCGTCATCTTGCTGGTCGGTTACTACAACATCTTCTTAGCCTAAGCGTAAGCGCGCGGCGGCGCTGCCGTGGCGCTACGCTCAGTGACGCTGCGCGCCGGCACCGCGTCGGTACGGACGCATCGGCCCCGCGCTCCAGCGCGGTCACAATGCCCCAGCGGCGCTGCCGCTGGGGCATTGTGCTTGGTGGGACGGCAGGCCCCACCAAGTGACAGCGGCAAATGGGCGCGGCGGAACTTATGGGCGTAGCGTTAGTCCAATGGGGCATGTGTCGGCCGTGCCGTGCGGCACGGCACGCGCGCTAGATATGGCATATGGGCCAAATTCTTGCTAGTGATGGCAGCATAACCATAGCCTGAGGCGTTCATCTGAGCCTCGGCGCTGGGGCGCCGCCTGAGCTGCGCTCTGGTGCTTGCGCTGACGCCATAAACGGGCGGGGATGATAGGTTTTGTCTGGTGCAACTCGATTACGACGAGGGCACAAGGGGGATGTTATGGTCGCACTGCTCCAATCTGAGCTAAGTTCTAAGCCTGCTGCAACTGACCCTCGCGGTTGGTGGCGCCGCTGGGGCGCACCCTTGTGGTTGAGCGTCTTGTTGGTCTTGGGCTTTAGTGCTCTTCCGGCTCAGGCCGCGTCGAGCGTAGCCTCAGGCGGCATTAATCCTGATGGCACGGTCGATCCCAGCTTTGCGCTGTCGCTCAACCAAGACATGCAAGAGCGCCTTAAAAACATCACCCTTGATTCCTTTAACGCCTTGCCGAAGTCGCGTATCACCAAGATGCGTGAGGCTTATATCCAAGCGGTCAACGCCATTAAGCGCGGCGATGAGGCGCGCGGCCTGCAAATTCAGCATGAGCAGCTGCAAGGCTATCCGCTCAATCTATGGCTTAATTACTACTATCTAGCTTATAACGTGCGCGCCGATAAGGTCCCGGCTGCGCTGCAATTTATCCAAAGCGGGCAGCAGCATGAGCTAGCTGGGCTGCTCAAGGAGCGCTATGCTCAGTTTCTGTCCGAAGAGCGCGACTATGTGGGACTGGCGCAGTTAATGGGGCCCAAGCGGATCGATGAGAGCAAGCTCAGTAGCTTAAGCTTTGCCCAAAAAAAGGAGCTGTGCCGCTTCTATGAGGCTAATTGGGCCTTAGATCGGGTCAATGAGGATGCGGTGAGCTTTGCCTCGCGCGTCTATTTGGATTTAGGGAATCGCCCGCAGGCCTGCGGTCCATTAATGGCGCTGTTTGATGCTAAGGGCTATCTGACCGATAAGCTGATTTTAAAGCGCTTTGAGCGCGCCTACGTTGAGCGTTCCTACCAAGACACCACCAAGAGCCTAGCTCAGGTCTTAAAGCGGACTGACTTTAAAGATCGGGTGAGTGCTTTGCTCGAGCTTTATTCGGAGCCAAGCAAGCTCTTTGAGCAAGTGCAGACTAATGAGCCCACCGATCACCGGGTCGCAGTCTTAGCCTTTAAGCGCTATGCCAATATTGCCCCGCGCTCGGCCCGGGCTGATCTCGAGCGCTTCATCACCACGTACCAGCCGTCTTCGACGGAGCTTATCGGCATCTACCAGATGTTTGCCCGCAATTTCCTCGGGCGCTCCTACGATAAGTCCGATGTGGCGTGGGTCGATCAAAACCTTTCGGCCTTGGCTTGGACTGATGAGTTAAAGGAGATGCGCCTGCGCCGCGCGATCTACTTTGCGCAGTGGGATAAGGTCTATGTCTTAATCGATCATCTGGCCCCTGATGTCCGCAGTGCCATCAATTGGCGCTATTGGAAGGGGCGCGCGGCCCAAGAGCTGGGCTTACATCAAGAGGCCAATACCATTTTGGCCGAGGTCGCCCAAGATCGCAGCTTCTTTGGCTTCTATGCGGCGCAGACTTTAGGGCAGGATTACGCCTTTAACTACGCCAAGATCGAGCCGAATTTTTCCTTCCCGCTGGATATCGCCACCAATAAGGCGGCGCTGCGCTTCTTTGAGCTCTTTGCCTTAGATGATGACAACGCGATCTACGAGTGGCGTGAGATTGCCAAGCACTCGCCTAAGCAAGAGGCCATGATCATGGCCCAATGGGCGCTGCAATCGGGCAATATCAGCTACGCCATTGATTATGTGGTGAGCTCGGGGGATTGGGACGCGCTCGATTATCGCTTCCCGATTGCCTATCGTAATTTCTACGAAAAGTACGCGCGCCAAAACGACGTCGACCTCTCCTTTCTCTATGGCATCTCGCGCCAAGAGAGCATGCTCAATCACAAGATCAGATCGTGGGCCGGAGCGGTGGGCTTGATGCAGGTGATGCCGGGCACCGCGCGTGATATCGCGCGCCGCGAGAAGTGGCGCTTTCAGGGAGTGGGGAGTTTAACTGACCCTGAGACCAATATCCGCTATGGCAGCACTTACATCCGCTGGATGTTAGATAAGTTCGACAACAACCGCGTTTTAGCTGCAGCCGCCTACAACGCAGGTCCGGGGCGCATTCCCCAATGGGCCTCCGATGATGCGCAAAAGCGCGACGTCGCGATGTACGTTGAGACCATTCCATTTAATGAGACCCGCAAGTACGTGCAAAACGTCTTGCTGTACGATGCGATCTACAACTTCTTGCTGACGGGCAAGCCGGGCGATTTGATCAAGCCCAATGAGCTGAGCTATGCCTATTAAGGCCGATTAGGGCCGACTAAGCGGAGCGGTACGCCACTGCGTCCGCCCCCTCGCGCCCCCGTCCACCGCCGCGGGCGGGACCGCAGTGGCGCACCGCTACGTGTTAGGACGAGGTTGGGGCGCGGCTCGTGCTCCTGCTAGGAGGCGGGGGCAAAGGAGTTGGTTTCGGCGAGGGTGTCGGGATTGGGTTCGCTGGAGGTCGGGACAGCCGGTTGACTGGGCGTGGTCAGCGGGGCTTGCTGCTTGCGCTGCAAGAATGCCAGCTCTTGCCGGATGATGGCTAAGCGGCGCTTGACCATATGCAGCTCATCTTGGGTGAAGTAGCGTTCCGAGCCATAGAGAATGATGAATTTGTCATGGCCCGAGTAGCTACTAAACTTGGTGTAGGCGTAGTTGGCGCCCACCTGATACCAAGCAAGGTCGTAGTGGTATTGCTGGCGCGAGAGCTCAATCATGAGCTGATTGAGCTCCCCGATGTAGGTGGCCACCTGCGCGAGCGGACTCTGCTTGGTATCAAGCGGCAGATAGAGCAGGTCGATTAATTGGCGTAATTGGTTTTGCACCTCGGTATCGTCGATGTTGAGCACGACCATGATCGAAGATAAGCGATGGTACTCATCAAAGCGCGCTTCAACGCGCTCAAAACCCGCAATCGGGAGGCATGAAGGGCCGTGCACGGTCAAAGCCGAGTCGGTGATCAAGAGATTGCAGGGATTGGTGACGGTCTCACCTTCGCTCCCAGCGCCCATGAGCTTGATATGCTCGGCGCGGGCTTTAAAAAAGCGCTGCCACGCTTGCTCATAATCGTGTAAGGTCGCCTTGCCAATGTACTCGTCGCCCAAATCCAAGGGCGCCAGCTGATAGCGGCGCATTTGGTCGTAGGCCGGATCGCGGCCCGGGTCGACGCGAATGGCGACGTTGTTGAGCGAATTGATTTCTTGCTCGTACTTTTGGCAGGCCGCGCAAGGCAGGCCGGTGCGCGCGGTATTGAGCGCTAGCTCCAATTTCTCAGTGGGCGCGCTTAGCGCTGAGGCGGTAGGGAGTAACAGTAAGAGCAGGGCCAGGCCCCCGGCCTGGTGCCAGAAACGGCCGTTACCAAGTTTGGGTTTGGTGTGAGCACGCAAGCGTGAAAACGAGATCATTACCCTACTGCCCCTAGTTGATCGGCCATGCATGGGCCCGGTCATAAGCCTAGTACCAGCCTTGTTTTGCTCTAAGTCTGGGCCTAATCCTTGGGTTTAGTCTCAGGCTTGGATGCTGGTTGCAAGCTTTGCACCGACCAATCATTGAATGAAAACTATTTTCACAAGACGACAGAGCGTTACAGGCAAACTCAGTGCACTTTCAGTAAGCGCCCCAAGGCGCCCCTAAGCGGCTGAGCTCCTGCCGTGATGACTCTTAGCGCTACGCTTCGTAGCGCCAATCCCTTCAGCGATTATATACCTTTTGGGGGCGTGGTTGTACCTAGCGCCCGCGGTGGTGCGGCTCCATTAGTGAATTAAGTTAAGCCATTTTTAGGCCAGCCCTTTGGGGCAATTTTGTCCCCCGTGGGGTCACAAAAAATGCATGGAGGCGCTGCGCTCGGCCTGACTAGGCCAAGCCGCGGCCCGCGCGCAGCCCGCGCGTCCGCCGCGCGGCGGACGCGACGCGGCGGCCGACAGCGGCCGCCTGCGGGGCGCCGGGGCTTAGGCGTTAATGGCTGGGGCCCAAGAGCTCGTTGGGGTCAAGGCCCAGGGCCGCGAGGAACTTGTACTCCGGGCGATGCAGCGCGCGACTGAGGGCAAAGCCATTCTTATGGCCTTGGTTTTTGACGGTGGCAAGGCTCCAGAGCATGAGCTCGACGCTATTGAGTGGCAATTTTAGGCGCTCTGGGCTGCGCGCAATGGCCTGTTCCACTGACTCATAGAGGCCTTGGCCCAAGAGCGCCACGAGGCTGCCGAGCTGAGGCCATTCCCCTAATACTACGTCGCGTACTACGGCGCGCGGGCAGGCGCCGTCTGGGCTGCTGCTAGCGTCTTGGTTGGTGGTGGCACCTGCTTGGTTGCTGCTAGCACCGTCTTGGGTGCACAGGGCGCGCACCCGTTCCTCTAATTGTGCGCGCTGGGCGCTCGCGGCATAGACCAAGGCGGCGTCGAGATCGTCGCTGGCGAGCACGGCTTTAAAGGAGTGCAGAGCACAGTACTGGGCAAAGTGCTCATCAAGCTCGGTGGATTGGTCGCTGTAGCATTGGAAGATTTGATCGACCAAGGGCTTGACCAGTCCTGGAGTGATGTATTGAGACAGCGGGGCGATGGCGCGCGCGGGTACCTGCGAGGAAGCGCTCATCAAGTCGTGTTGCGACTTTTGGTACTGCGTGTTGACCTGGGCGGTGTTGAGCATCAGGATGTGCTTGAGCATCTCGCTATGGGCTTCATTGCAGTAAAGATACAGATACCACTGCTGGGGCTGTAGCTTGGTCGCATCATAGCTCACGCCATAGAGCTGCGGCCACGATACAGGCAGCTTGCGCGCGCGCAAGGTCAGATCGTGGTACTTAAAGCAGGTGGCATTGGGGCCTAAGCTGCCATCTTCAATATTTTGGATGATCAGCTGGTGGATCTTGTCGCTCGTGGGGTCAAGCTCCATGATCAGGCGCTGTCCTTGCGCGCGCCACGTATGCAATTTATGCAAGAGGGTCGGGTAGGATAAGTCCGGCCGGGCCATGACCATGAGCGGTGCGGCAATGCTCATCGCGCTGTGGGGCAGCGCTGACGGGGGGCACAAGCTTAAGCCTTGGGCATAGAGCACGGAGCTTGCTTCCGTAAGCTCGCCTTCATAGGAGGCGCAATAGCACAAGGCGCCATGCTGCGGCAGCGCGAGGGCCGCAAGCTGCAGCGGGGCGCTCCCGCCCTTAGCGTTAGTTAAGGTTTCCGCTAACTTATGCACCAATTGCTCGGCCTGAGCATCAAGCGCTTGGATCGCCTCTTGGGCATCCGTGCCATTGGCTTCCGCCTCACTGAGGACTGCGAGCAATTGCTCTGTGGTGTGCTGCGCGATTGCGCGGCGCTGGGCAGCCTCGGCTTGGTGGTCGTAGGGACGTGACAGGCGCACATCAAGCAGCATGGGCTCTAACGCGCCTGAGCCTGCGGCCGAGGTCACTACTACCGGGCGGCTCGGCAGCTCCGGCTGCGCGGCGCGGCGTTTACTGGCCTTAGTCACAGGATCAAGCTCAAAGGGTGCGGCCGGGAGCACGGTCACGGGCGCTGCTGGGCGCTGCGCTAATTGCTCAAACAGGGCCTCATTGTGGCTGCGCCAAAAGGCCTCGAGCTCCGAGGCGGTCAAGCACTGGGATAAGTGATTAAGGTGCTTGGCGCTAATCGGACCGCTCCAAGGCAGCTGATAGGCGCCCAGTAAGTCGTTGAGCTGGGCAAAAGTAAGCTTGGGGGTCAGTGCCGCGGCGATAATCAGGGTCGTAAGCAAGGTGGCGTCTTCGTTTGAGGTCACCAGCTCGCGGATCGCCTCAGGGATGGGACTGAGCTGACACAGCGCGGTTAAGGTCAGGCTGGCGCCCAGACTAGGCTCATGGGTGCGTGCGCTCGGCAGGGCGACAATATCGGTTAAATGCCACGGCAGCTGCAAAATGTCACTGTCCGGCCCAAGCTTAGTGCTCAACAGCTGGGTAAGCTCAGCTTTCAGCTCAGGAAAATCCTCTAAGCCGCGTTGGGTCAAGAAGGTCGCAAGATCAAACTTGCTCTCGACATCCAGCCCATGCAAAGCCAGAAACTCCTTGAGCGCGGCATGACGGCCCGCCACCCGTGACGGCACCTCGATATAGCCCTCATAATCGTGCGCAGCGGCAGCCGCCGCAGCTGCCGGGGCAGTTGCCGCCGCCGCTGCCGCTGAGGTAGTTGCCACCGGGCTGATTGCAGCCTCAGCCGGGTTAGTGGCAGCGCTGGCGGTGGGCGCCGCCGGTTCCGCGCTGGGCGTAAGCGTGGTATCTGCCAGTGTGGTATCTGTCCGCGTGGTATTAGCGTGCGCGTAATCTGCGCGCGCAACAGCAGCCTTGGTGCTAGCGGCGAGCGCCGTTGAGGCTGGAACGGCCTTAGCCAGGAGCGTGGCGGAGGACGCCGCAGCGCCCACGCGCAGCGTATTAGCCGCAGCTCCCGGGCTCGCCGTTGGGGCGGTCGCAATTGCGGCGGTTGTCGTTGGTGCGGTCACCGTTGGGGCGGGCGCCGTTGGGGCGGTCGCAATTGCGGCGGTTGTCGTTGGGGCGGGCGCCGCATTGTGGGCCGCCACCGCTGCGGCTTCGTCGCGCAGGGTGTTGGACTGGGCCAGGGCCTGAAGCTTAAGTTTGAGCTTGCCTTTGGGGGCACGCGCTAGGTCGGACAGCCCCGTAATTTGGGCGGTGTGCAACAAGGGCTTAGGGGTGGCGCGCTCTTGTTGAGCTGCGCGTTGGGCCGCCAGCTGCGCGGCCAGCTGTTCTTGACGCTGCGCCTCGCGCTCGGCAGCGGCGCGCTCCTTAGCCTCCGCCGCTTCCTTGGCCTTACGGCGGCGCACCAGCACGCGATTTTTAATTTCCTCGGGGTCGACATCGACATTGCCCCGCTCCAATAAAGCGTTGAGCTTTAATTGGTTACGCTCGGTAATATCAGTAGCGCCCGGCTTGGCACCTAACTCCGCGTAGATCGCGTTAGCTAAATCTTGGGTGGTGACGGGCGTACCCTTCGGGACGACTAACACGCCCGCCGGTCGATTGTTGAGGCGGTAAACGTCCACGTCCGCGTACTGGGGGTGCTCCTGTAAAAAGCGCTCGTTAAATTCGATCTTGCCCACGCCATTAGGCTGGTCGCCAAAGATGCGCCCAATGGTGACAGTGTTAAGGCGGGTATAGCAGCCGGTCTTCGGGCTTTTACCATAGACGCAGGTACCGACTAAATGGATAAAGTCCGTGCAGGTGGGATCTTTGATTCTTAGGCGACGCCGATTGGCGTACAAAGCCGGGAATTGGGCTTTGAGCGCCGCACAATCAGGAGCAGATGACATCAGATGCGACCAGTAGTAGTTGTGATAAGTAAGAGTGGGCATAACTAGGAGGTCGGCCTTTGCCGTAGGTGCAACCCCCTCGTGGTTAGCACTTAGTAACCACGCCACTGCGAAACTCTAAATACGAATCGAATAATGGCTCTCAGTTTAGCAAAGTTAGGCGCTAAAAGGCGGATTTATGCGAAATTGGCGGCGGGCATGCCCCTTGTGCAGCGCGCGGGCGCGATGCTAGAAATAGCGTTAGCGCAGCGGTAACGGCGGCAAGTGGTGGAAGGCAGGTGGGGGAGCGCACGCTCGGGCGCCGCGGGCACGGCGGAAATAGGGGGAGCTGGGCGTAGCAAGAGCGCAGCAAAGGCGTGCGGCTTGGGCGCGGCTGGGGCGCGGCTTGGTTTGCGCGCGTAGCTTTGGCGTAGCTTTGGCGCCGCTTGGTTTGGGACGCGCCGCTGGGGTTGGGGTGGCCCAAAAACAAAAAAAGCCAACGTCCGCTTGCGTGACAGTTGACCTTCTTGTCTCATTCTTTGTTATATGGTGCCCAGGGCGGGACTCGAACCCGCACTCTCGCGAACTACCCCCTCAAAGTAGCGTGTCTACCAGTTCCACCACCTGGGCATATAACAACTATGTGTGTTGCTGGACATACTCTGTCGTCGCAACGGTGCCCATTATAAGGAAAATTATCCCGCTGTAAAGAACTTTTTACGTAATTTTATGTAATTTCGGGCCTGCTCCCTGCGGTTGCGATTTCTAAGCCATTTTTAGAGCTGGCTCACAAATCTCAATAATACCTCCCCATATCTGCTTGCAAAATGTTGTGCCTTGACTTTTGGGGCTGTAATGCGCATGCCCGCTCGCGGGAAGTGCGCTATGATGGTCAGTGATGTCAGCTGCTCAAGAGCGGTGCTGGTATCAGGAGAGAAGCCGCGCCCAGTGGCGGTCAGACTCAGGCCTTAGGGCGTGACAGGCTGAGGCGGAGCGTAGGTCATGGTGACGCGCGGACAGCTTGCGTGGGACTGCCAAGCGCGTGGGACTGCCAAGCGCGTGGGGCGGGTGAGACGGTGTAGCTTCAGTGCTGATTTTGTGGGTGTGATCACAGTGTAAAGAGATGACGGCCCACGAAGTCTGGGTGAGATCTGCGTTTGGCATGAAAAGCGCTACAAATGGGCTTCAGCGGGCTTGGGTTTACCGTCCCAATACGCAGTGTAAACGTTTAACTGTGGCGCAGAATCGGGATTGTTTGAGTGGGTGTAGGGCGCTTGAGCGCGCGGCACGGGCTTGAGCAAACTTGATGACGGCGTACAAGTTTGGGCTGAGTGGACGGCCCTTATTTTTGGGTCCACGACGGGACTGACATCGGCTCAAATAGGTGGTGAGCACCCCAAGACGCTCGCCCCAGAGGTCATCATCAAGGTTTGCTATGGCTAGTTTCAGTGACAGCACTATGCAGCAAGCAGCAGAACGCAATGCTGGAGGTACGGCTGGAGGCAATACTGTAGGTAATACGACCGCAGCAGGGGCTGATGAGTGGTATGACCAAGGCTTTGACCTCAATGATGAGAGCCAAATCTACGATTACGCCCAAAGTGGGATCAACCCGGACTTAATCCCGTCAGCTGAGCAAAAGCTCGAGGCCTCGGAGTACAACCAAGTACGCTCCGATGCCCAAGAATCGTTGCAAGCGGGCAATTTAAAGCTCGATATCGAACAGGTCGGCCAAATCGCCGCCGGTAGCGCCGAGCGGCGGGGCCCGCGCCGCGGCACCATCACCGTGGGCGGTCAGGGCAAGATTGAAGATATCCCGCTTTCGCTCGAGCGCGAAATAGCACAAGACAGTATCTACACTGAAGCCTATCAAGCCAAAGCGAAGCAAGAAGAGGCCGCCGCCGCTGCCGCCGCCGCGGCCAAGGCTCAGGGGCCAACTAGCGTCTACAGCGATGATTATCTGGCGCAAAAGGAGCAAGCTGAGGCCAGTGAGGCGGCGCTTGATCCCAACCACCCTGACTATGCGGGGAACGATGAGTTTTCTACCCGTGTGAGCCACCCCGGAGGCTTAAGTGATGCCGACTTGCGCTTCTTGCAGACCCAGCGCTTAAAGGAGCAAGAGGGCAGTGGCGCCAAGGCAGTACTGCCGCCTGATAGCGCTAAGATCAATCAGGTGAGCGCGGAGTCTCAGCCTCTGGGTCAGAGCCGCACGGCGTCACGCCGCGAGGGCTCACGCAATGAGCGCATCTTGCAGCGCGCGCAAGAGCGGCGCAATGAGCAGCGCGAAGCGCGGGAGCGCCGCAAGCAGCAGTTGCAAGAGCAGCAGGAGCGCTTGCAACAGCAGCAAGCCGATGAGCAGGCCCGCACGGAGGCGGCAGCCTCGCGCTTACAACGGGCGCAATTGAGCCGGGCGGCGCAAGAAGCGCAAGCGGCCCGCGCTGCCCGCCCCGATGACCAATACCTTAAGCATCAGGCCGCCGCGATGCTGGCGCAGCAACAGCGCTCGGCGCAGCGCTCAGCGCAGCGCTCGAATCTGCGCCCAGGGCAGCGTTCGGCCCAGTCGGCTCAGATCTCGCACAATTTGGCGGTATTGCAGCGCCACAAGCAAGAGCGGGCCGCAGATTTAGCTCAGCGTAATAAGGAGCATCGCAATCAACACGCCGCGCAGCTTTATGCGCGTCAAGCTCGGGACCATGAAGCGGCACGGGTGCAGGCAGCCAAGCTCGCGCGTCACGGTTCCTACCAATTTGAGCCAGTGGAGCAACGCGCCTCGGCGTTAGATTCGCTGGCGGCCACCGGTGAGGCCTTAGTGCCGCAAGAGCAAAAAGCGCGGCTCTCCGCCTTAGATGCGGTGGGCTCAGGGGCCGAACTCATGGACCAAGCCCCCTTTGATCCTGATTCCGATGCCGGGAGTGCTACCTTTAACGCGCTGCAAGATGGCTCCTATGCTCAAGCGCGCGCGCAAGAGCTCCAAGCCTCGGCTGAGGCCAAAGCTCAATATGAGGCTGAGGTGGCGGCTCGTTCGCAGGAGTTGCAAAGCCGTTTGGCACAACTTGATGCTAACCGCGCGGCGCAGGAAGCCGAACACGCGCAGCAATTGGCCCAAGAGCAGGCGCTTGCAGCTGAGTTTGATGCTTGGGCCCATGAAAAGGGCGGCCCCCTAGGGGCGGGCGCGACGCATCGGCCGACGCGCAGCCTTGATGAGTTTGCCAACTTAAACACGCCGACGCATCAGCGCACCAAGAGTATCTACGATTTTGAGGATCTGCGCACCGCTGAACACCACCGCACCAAGAGTTTGGATGACTTCCAAGATATCTCATCAGGGCAGCGTGGCTTTGGTTCAGGTGCGGCGGGCAGTAGTGGCAGCGGCCAGTTTTTTGCGGCGCCGACAAGCAAACGGCCGCCTGCGGATTTGGTTTCAGGCGGGGCCACGCGCGAAGAGCATGACTTTGGCACCTATCTTTATGGCTCATCGATTGGCGATTCGGCCTTAGAGCAAGATGCCAATATGCAAGAGTACGCTGATACTGACCACGCCTTTGAGGTGCTGCAGCGCAAGGGCAGGCGCATGGCCTATGGGCGCCAGCAAGCTCAAGTTCAAGCAAGTGAGCCCGGCATCGCAGTGGGCGCCGGTATTGGCCGCTCTGAGCTCAGCTCGGGCGGCGGTTACGACGCCGGCGGCGGCGTGGGGCGCACTTATAGCGATGGTGGGGGCTCAGGGATTGAGGCCGGAGCCGGTTTAGGCCGCAGCGAGTTAAATCACCGCGCCAGCTATGACGCCGGTGGCGGCGCCGGGCGCGGTCCGGGCGCGGCGCCCAGCACGTTTGAGGCGGTGGGGGGCTTAGGGCGCATGGGGGGACCTACGCGCGAGTTTATCCCTCAGCAACAGGGCCGCAATGGCCTGAGTTCATCCGATTACCTAGGACCAGCACAACGAGGAGCAAGTGTGGCTAATCAAATGCAAAACGGTGCAGGCGGCGCTGTGCGGCGGCCTCAAGGCGCTCACGAGGAGTTACCACCACCAACGGAGCAATTAGCAGATATGAGCACGGCTGGACATAGAGCGCGCGGCGAGCAAGAAAAGTCGCTCGAGGAGTTAGCCCGCGAGTATCCAGGCTTGTCGATGGAGCATCTTGTCAAGCTCAAGCGCTCTTCCAATCGTTGTCACTTGGTGTCACGTACCCCAGTGTTTGACGCGGCGTCCAACATTGCCATGTATGAACTTAAGTTCACTGCGGGCAAGGTGTTCCAAGTCAACGCCTTAAAGAGCGAGCATGTCTATCACGTGCTCTTTGGCTACTTTATTCGCCGCGGCGTGTCCTGCTTTATCGGGCGCAATCGCCATGTCCTGGTCATGATGCCGCTGACCTACGACTTCGTCGATTACCTGGAGCGCTATTCGGTGAGCCGCGTGGTGCTGCGCATTTGCCCAGAGCAGCCGGTCACGCCGTCGGCCTTGCACTTGCTTACCCAGCTGCGCCGCAACGGCATGAGCTTTGCCATTGACCTGATGCTCCTCATCAAAAAGGAGTGGAACAAGGCGATCTTGTCGATTGAGTACGTCATGATCGACATGTCGGGCAAGGTCAACGAGCAGCTCAACGTGTTCCAGCGCTTAAAGAGCAAGGCGCCATGGCTCAAGACCATTGGTTTTAACGATACCAAGGGCGATGGCTATGCCTATCTGGCCAAGCGCATGATCGACTTCCTCGATGGCCCATTGTGGAACCCACCAATCGTGCTCAACCAAGACATCAAGAACTTTGCCACCGCGCAAAACGAGGTCTTGGTCTTGATCCGCGAGCTGTTCAAGGAGCAGCCTAATTACACCGTCTTCCAGCGCTTCTTAAAGGGGCATGAGTCGATGGCTCGCGATATGGCGGTGTTCTTGTATCGCTTCCGCCACGCTTCGCCGCGCCAAGTCCAGAACATCAGCGAGCTGTACAACTTCCTGTTGGAGTACAGCGCCAATCGCTGCTTCTCGGTCATGGCAGCGCGCGCCATCATGCTCACCTACATCAAGGCGGCCAATCACTCCAGCCAGAGCATCTTGCAGGAGCACTACATCCAAGGCTTGGTGCGCGGCTACTTCTGTGAGTACATCTCCAAGGTCTTCAACGACCCATTTGTTGAGCGCTACGGCTTCCAATCGGGCATGTTCTCCTTGCTGCACATGTTCTTGCTCAAAGAAGAGGTCGATGTCATCGCCGATGACAGCTACAACGACATCTTCGATCGCATTTACGGCGACAGCGAGCTGATGGCCGACATCATCGAGTGTGTCCAAGCCATTGAGGCGACCGATCTCACCGCGATTTTCACCTTCATCCAGAAGTATCAGGTGCCACCGGCCTCCGTCTTGATCAGCTACGAAAAGGCCCTGATGCGCACCAATGAGCTCTTGCTGGTGCTCAACATCATCACCAACCGCAAGTAGGCGCGCCGCCCATGCGCTCACGCACCGCGCCGCGCGCTGCCTGCGCCCACGTGCCGCGCTTGGCGCTGCCCGCGCTCACGCACCAGTGCTGCGCCGCCTGGCGCCACCGCTGTGCGCTGCTGGGGCCGCACGCGTGGTGCCACCCGCGTGCGGCCTCACGCATGGGGCTTTGTAATTCTTTTGACGATCGCTCGCGCAAAAGTCGCTCCAGCAAAGCGCCGCGCCGCGGTGCAGCGTGTGTTGATCAGCGAGGGTGCGTTCGCTTCGTGGTTGGAGCTAGGGGGCGGGGCTTGGGGTGAGCTTTATGCGCGCGGCCTTAATTGAGGCAGTGCTCGCGGCTTTTGGCACTTCAATTGCAGCTGGGCTTAAGATGGTGCGCACAAGGCGTTAGTGTGCCTTGCGCCTGCTGCATCATCAGTGCTTAAAGTCCGTGGTTTTGGGTTAGGTAAGAAGTAAGAACGCGGCCTTATTGTCGGTGAAATATATTTAGGACAAGGGCCTCAGGAGAGATGCACTGAGAGTGGACTCGCGGTAAGTCCCGCGTCAGCAAGTAGTTTAAGGCTTGATGCGGCTTAGGTAGGCTCGACTTGAGTTACAGATGGTTTTTAGGTAGATGGCAGCTAATTCAGCAGTAATGCAACCGCGTCCGACCGCAGCGGCGCCCCAGCGCGCTGCCGGTGCGCCTGTGGCCCACGCTGCTGCAGGTCAAGCGGCGCGCCCCGCGCCCAATGGCCGTCCTATGCCTAATGCCCCCGGCCGCCTCCAGACTGCTAATATGACGCCCCAACAGCTGGCGGCCTACCGGGCGCAACAAGCCGCGCGCGCCCAGCAAGCGGCGCGTGCGCCCGCGCAAGCTGCCGCCGGGGCCCGCCCCGGGCAGCCGGTTGCGCCCGCGGCCGCCGCGCCCCAGGATCCTGCAGCCAATCGCTGCCATTTGATCGCTCGGACCCCGGTGTTTGATGCGCACCGGGTGGTCCAGATGTACCGCTTGCGCTTTTCCTCGGGCAACAAGTTTGTGACCGATCGCATCTTGCCGCAGCACGTTGCGCCCATCATCAATGATTACTTCATTGAGCGCTCAATCGTGAATTTTGTAGGCTCCAAGTCCAAGGCCTTGATCATGATGCCGGTTAATCCTGGCCTCATTCCCTTGGTTAAAAAGGGCTTAGCCTCGCGTCTTGTGCTGCAAATCCCGCCCTATCAAGAACCCAGTGTGCAAGTGGTAAGCTTCATGTCGAACATCAAGCGCTTCGGCATTCGCTTTGCCGTAGACCTGATGGACGTGATGAAGCATGGCTGGCTTAAGGGCATCTTGCACATTGAATATGTCATGATCAATATGGGCAGCCAAGGCGCGTGGCAGCTGGCGGTGTTCCAAAAGCTCAAGGTCAAGGCGCCTTGGCTTAAGATCATCGCCTTTGGTACCAGTGAGTCGACCTTACTTAAGATGTCGACTAGCTACCGGGCGGATCTGGTCATCTCCTCGATGAGCACCAGCACCATGTCCTTTAAGCAGTCACCGGCGTTAATGGAGCCGTTTCAGGCGGACATCATGTCGTTGGCGCATGAGCTGTTCTTGCCTAAGATCAACTTCCCTATCTTCAAGAAGTATCTGGCTGAAAACCGTGGTGTGCTCAAGATCTTGATCTACTATCTGCACCGCTTCAAGAAGGTGGGCCTCTCAACCTTGGGTAATTTAAGCGATATTTATCGCTATTTGGCCGAACACGAGCCAATTCCCTCCTTTACCACCATCTTGGTTCATGGCCTGTTGACCCACTACACCAAGATCGTCCAAAGCTCGAGCTTGCATGTCATCGACGAGCTTTATCGCCGCATCTTAGTGCACGGCTACTTTACCCAGTACGTGATCACGCATCTGCCCAGTGCGACGGAAGCCGATCGCATGTACTGCTTTCAAACCGGCGTATTCTCGCTCTTGCCCGAGCTCTTACTAAAGACGCGCGAGGAGCTCAACTCCGATCGCTATCTCTACGCCATCACCAAGCGCATCAATGATGAGCACTCCTTAATCTGCCGCACCGTTAAGTGCTTGGAGGACATGGAGGCGAACAATCTCGAAGGCGTCTTTGATTTTGCCCGGACCTTTAAGGTCTCCTCGACCATTATCTGGGCAGCCTACGAAGATGCGCTCATTCGCGCTAACGAGTTCATGGTCGCAATGCAGGTGGTTTCTAGCCAGCGCTAAGCGCGCAGCGCGGCGCACTTGCCCGCACGCGGCAGCGCCTCGGCGCGCACAAAAACGGCGCCCCCAGCTAAGCTGGGGGCGCCGTTTTTGTGTGGGGCCGCCCGTGGCCCCGCCCCGGGGCCTCCTGCGGCCTTGGGGGGCAGGAATTTAGTTAGACCTGCTGGAACATGGCCGAGATCGACTCTTCGTTGCTGATGCGACGAATGGCCTCAGCTAACATTGGAGCTAAGGTTAAGTAGCGGATCTTGGAAATGGCGCGGGTAGCAGGAGTCGATGGAATCGAGTCGGAAACGACCAGCTCGTCTAAGGTCGAGTTGGAGAGGTTCTCACAAGCCTTGCCCGATAAGACTGGGTGGGTGGCGTAAGCCATTACGTGCAGGGCACCGCGCTCCTTTAAGGCGTCAGCGCACTTGCATAAGGTGCCACCGGTGTCGATGATGTCGTCGACGATGATGCAGTCGCGATCCTTGACCTCGCCGATGAGGTGCATTACCTCAGAGACGTTAGGCTGTGGACGACGCTTGTCGATAATGGCGATGTCAGCGTTGTTTAAGAGCTTGGCGATGGCACGGGCACGGACGACACCGCCCATGTCAGGGGAGACGACCACTGGGTTGGTCAGGTTCTGCTGGAGCATGTCTTCTACGAAGATCTGGCTGCTAAAGCAGTTATCAACTGGGACGTCAAAGAAGCCTTGGATCTGCTCGGCGTGTAAGTCGACGGTTAAAACGCGATCCACCCCAACCGAGGATAAGAAGTCGGCTACGACCTTAGCGGTAATTGGTACACGGGCCGAGCGTAAACGGCGGTCTTGGCGGGCATAGCCAAAGTATGGTACTACCGCAGTGATGCGGCCGGCCGAGGCACGGCGCATCGCGTCAATCATGACAATCAGCTCCATGAGATTGTCATTGGTCGGAGCGCAGGTTGACTGAATAATGAAGATATCGCAACCGCGAACATTTTCATTAATCTGAACGTGGATCTCACCGTCGCTAAAACGGTCTACGGTTGCATTACCTAAACGAGTGTAGAGTCGAGCGGCAATCTTTTTTGCTAGTTCTGGGGTGGCATTACCAGCAAATAACTTCATATCAGCCATGGAATGATTCCTGAAAAGAACAAAGCTGGGGCAAGAGCAAAAGCGGCAGTTGACGGCAAAATCCCAGTTTGGAACCTAACTGGGGGCGCAACTGACTTTGCCTGATGCTGTGGCGCGCATTATAGCGCCTAAATGGGCAATTTTTCCCATTTTATGCGCGCGCGGCCTTTTTCTTGGGCCAGATGGTTAGCACTACCCCTCTGCCTTAAGAGCTCAACTCACATCCTCAAGGAGTCAGGGGCAGCACCATGCACGGCGCGGCGTTAATGCAGCCAGATCAAGCAGCAACCACATCAGGCAGTTGGTTTGAGCTTAGCGCACGCGGCTCTCACCTTTAACCTGAGACAAGGCCTGAATGGTCAGGGAGGGGCTGACTGCGCGGGTCCAAAAAACGGTCGCGCCGCAGGCAAGGCCAAGGCTTGAACCATGCTGCGTCAGCTCTTCAAACCAGTGTTGCGCTGTAGCGGCATCAGGGCACGCCACAAAGCACGAAGCGCCGGTTCCCGACATTGCAGGGTGGCCGTATTTTACCAATATGTCTAAAGTGTGTCCAATTTCACAGAATTTTTCCGTAACAACTGGTACGAGGTCATTACAGTAGAGCTGGGATACCACCTCGCTAGGCTGGCGCGGCGCAGAGTAATGCCGTTTGAGCTCAGGCGCGGTGAAAATTTCCTTAGTGCTGACATGACAGCGGGGCGTGACCACCAAGTATGACTGGGGCGCCAAATTAAGCGGCGTAATGAGCTCGCCGCGCCCTTCGACTAAGGCGCTCGTGCCATGCACGAAAAATGGCACGTCTGAGCCCAGCTGCGCTCCTAAGTGAGCGAGCTGCGCGGTCGTAAGGCCCAGCTCAAAGATGGCATTTAAGGCCAGTAAGGTGGTAGCGGCGTTGCTCGAGCCGCCACCTAAGCCGCCGCCCATGGGAATACGCTTATCAAGGCCGATCGTGACGGTCAGCGGGCGCTGACACGTGGCCTCAAGTAACTTGACCGCGCGATAGATCAGATTGTGCTCAAGCGGAAAGTTGAGCGCCGAGGTGCTAACCAAGGTCACGCTCTCCCGCGTTTGCACGCACGGCGTAGCTTGAGGCGGTGGCACCACCTGCCCTGCGCCATCAAGGGTGACGTAGGTGCGGGCTGTTGCCGCCGCCTGCTGATTGCTTGCGCTCAGCTGCGCGAAGGCCGCTGCCGCGTCGGTGCCGGGGCGTACGACCATGGTATCGCCAAAATCAAGGGGGGTGAACACCGATTGGAGGTTATGAAAGCCGTCCGGGCGCGGGCCGAGGACATAGAGGCACAGATTGAGCTTGCAGGGGGAAAGCAAGGTCAAGCCTTGGGGGGCGAAAGTCATACGCTACTCCTAGCCGTCTTAGCGCTCGAGGCTCTGGATGGTACGGGTAAAGAGCAAGATGCGGGTATTGGGCCCAACAATCTCGATTTCGCTGGGCAGCGCTAAGTCCTCGACCGTCTGATAGTTGCGGTAGGTGATGACAAAGCTTGGCACCTGCGAGCTCACTAAGATGCCCGCCTCATTAAATTGGCTCTGGGCATTCGGGGCAATGCCCATAATCAGCTGATGGAACTCATCTAAAGGCAGCTGCATGGAGACCACTTGCGCAAAGAGCTCTTGGGGGCTGGGGGCCGTAAACAGCTTGCCTTGGGCCAACAGCTGGGCCGCCTCAGGGGTGACCTTTAAGTAGGCGAGCTCAGAGCCTAGGGAGCTGGTTAAGCGCAAGGTGTAATTGCGGCTATCTGAGCCTTGATAGAGGTAGTTAGCGCTAAAGCGTAAGTCCTCATGGACGATATTGGCGCGGCCAAACAAGCTCACCGCCTTAACCGCCTTGAGTTTAGCTTGCATCCCCTGCCAAAAAGCGGCATCGGTGACCATCGCCGAGGTCGGAATCGACTGGCAGCCGCTCATCAGGGACGTAAGGCCCAGCGCGACACTTAGGCCGAGGGCGCAGCTTCCCACCAACTTTTTCAGGTGCAACATCTCATGTCTCCTTGCGTGCTTGGCTGAATCGGCTTTAATCAGCGCTGGTGGTAGCACCGGTGGTAGCGCCGGTAGCAGTGCTGGCGGCACTTGGGGCAGTGCTACTTTCAGCGCTTAAGTGCGCTTGCGCAATCAAGTCGTAGACCTTGAGCAGCGCTTGGTGCTGCGTGCTGCCGCTTAGCTCCAGATCTAAGGTTTCAAGGCCTAAGAAACGTTGCTCGTGGGCAATATGGGCTTTGACTTGGGCTAGGGTGGTGCTGCCGTAAACCAGTTCTAAGGCGTCTTCATAGTCCTTTAAGTTCTGACTGTCTTGGCACTGCAAGTATTTGATCAAGCACTGGTAGAAGCGGCGGTGCTCGAGGCTGATGTTGTCGCGGGTGAAGGCGAGCGTCCACTGGGCGTACTCTAAGGCGCGGTCATAGTCCTCGGCCTCTAAGGCGAGGAGGCACTTTAACTCACCAAAGCGCAGCTGAGCCCACAGGCTGTCTGAGTCCGGCAAGAGACCAAGGCTTTGAGCGACAAAGGCATCGTCCGGGACTTCATCGTTTTCGAGCTCTTCGATGTAGTCGGCATAGGCTTGCGGCTCTTCTTGGGAGCTGGGCAGGCTGAAGATGCCTTCTTGGTAGCTGAGGTAATTGTTGGTGTTGTTGTAGATGAGATCGTCAAACGGGTAGATCTCAGACATGCCCGGGACGATGATGCGGTACACCGGCAGGCCCAGGTTTTGGTAGGTGCGCACGTAGATGTCAAAGCCCAGCTTGTCGATGATGTAGCGCAGGGCCTTGTATTGGTCATGGGTGCTCCCGGCAAAGTCCCACGACACGAACTTGAACATGGGCTTGCGCTTGAACATCTGCATTGGCAGCAGGCCGGTTGAGTCAATGAAGTGGCTTTCGATGTTGACGATGGAGCTGGTTTGCTCTAAGTCAAAGCTCGGCTCTTCAAAGGCGTCGAGGTCGCTTAAGGTGCGGCCTTGCATCAGCTCGGTTAAGGTGCGGTCAATTGCGACTTCAAAAATCGGGTGGGCACCAAAGGAGGCCACGCAGGTGCCATTGCTCTGGTTAAAGAGCACGATGCACACGACCGGATACTTACCCCCTAAGGAGGCATCGTAGCACACCACCTTCAGCTCCGCGCTTTGCATGGTTTGGAGCGATTCGTAGAACTTCGGGTATTTTTGCAAGATCTTGTCGGGGATGACCGGCAGCGCCAGGCCCTCGCGGATGATCTTGCCCTTAACGTAGCGCTCCAAAATCTCCGATAAGCCCTGAACCAGTGCCTCATACTCCGTGTTACCGGCGCTCATGCCATTGGAGGCATAGAGGTTATCGAGCAGATTGACTGGGAAGTAGACAATCTCGCCGTTACGCACATTGGTAAAGGGCAGGGAGCAGACGCCGCGCTCGATATTGCTGCTTTGCAGGTCGATCAAATGGTTTAAGAAGAGCTCTTCGGATTCCTCCTGACCGTGACTACTTTGGGCGGTGATCTCAGAAAGCTCGGGATCGTAGTCAGTGTTGCCGCGGGCGCTGTTGTGCAGTTTGCCATAGAGGGCACGCAGCTTGACGTTTAAGATCTCGGAGTTAAGGGGGGTAGGATCCTCGTCACTGTCATTAAGCTTAGTCCAGCGCTCATCTGGGAAGTGAACGAATTTGCCCTCTGAGCGGCTCTTGCCCAAGAAGAAGTCGCTAAAGCTCATGTGGGTGGCCAGGCGCTCATAAATCTCGCCATAGGCTGAGCACAGGGCCGCTTCTTTAGAGGAGCCTTTGCCGTTGGAGTACAGGGCTGGGCACGAGGCCACCGAAAGATGCACCGACCAGACATTAGGCAATGGGTTTAACCATTGCTCTTCGACTAATTCCAAGCCCAGCTTAGCCGCGACGTGCTTAAAGCGCGCTAAGGTATCCTCTAAAGCGGCATCCTTGCCAGCAATTTGCGTCATAAAGTGCTAAAACCTAAAACCAAAAAACCAAACCAGCCCCGCAGGCACCGACGCCGCGGTCAAATCAGACAAAATTCCGGGAAACTTGGCATCATGATAGCACAGCCCCTCCCTGACACCGGCACGGGCGCTGCCTTGTTACAATGGGGCTAACATCGACTTGTGCCACCACTTCAAAAGAGGCCGAAACATCATGAGTGACTCCCAGCACCCCAACTTAGAGCAAGAGCCGAGCGCCGCCCCACAGGCGAGGCCTGTGCCGTCGGCCCAGCCCCAGGCCGCGGACGCAGGCGCGTCCCCGGTGACGGCCGCTGAGCCAGACTTGTCTTTGGCCTGCGCCGCTGAGTCCCAATTAGCGCCGCACCCAGCTTCGGCGCCAGCGGCCGAGCAAACCGCCGAACAAGTTGAGGCCGCGCCCGCAAAGCAAGCTGCGGAGCAAGCCACTGACCAAGCAGTTGAGCAAGGCGCTGGGCAAGCGGCGGCGCAAGCTGCTGACCAAGCTCAAGTCGTGGCTTCGGCGCCGGACTCTGCGCCGGGCGCGGAACCGGCCGCTGGTGCGGCGGGGGCGAGCGCCGGGCCGCTGCCGCCTGTGTTTAAGATGGGCGATGATGTCTCGGCCTATACCGGACGGCCGCGCTTTACCGCCGAGGACAACAAAGCGCTGGCGCAGAGCGCGCGCTTTTTTCGGCAGGCTATGACTACCGCGGCGCGCGCGCGGGGCGAGGAGTATGAGCCCTTTCAGCTTCCGGCTAAGATGCGCGCGCAGCTGGCCAAAATCGACGAGGAGTCGGCCCAGCTCAAGTACGAAGAGGCGCTAAAAGCAGGCTTAAGTGAGGAGGAGGCACAGGCGATTAAGGATAAGTCGTTAGCGGCGCTGTCCTCATTACATGCGGTCAATGCCGAAGAAGATGAGCAGCTTAAGCAAGCGCAAAGCGAGCAGGAGCGCATTGACGCGGGGGGAGCACGCTTTTACCACAAGTACCAAGAGCTGCTCGAGCGCCAACAAGAGCACCAAGCCGCGAACAAGGAAAAAGTGAAGCGCAATCTCAAGGTGGCCTTTGTCGTAATCGTGGGCTTAGTCGGCTATATGCTCTTTAGTAAGTTTGCTCTTGATAAAGATGCTGCCTCCATTGAGGAGCTTAAGGCTGCCTTGCCGCTGACCATTGATGAAACCACGGCCATGGTGCGCATCGACGATCGCAATGACGATTTCCGCATCTTCTTTGAGAAGGATCCCAAGGCCTTTGAGGGTTGGAGTGAGCACCAAAAACAGGCAGCGCTAGACCAATTCAGCAAAAATGCACCTCTGTTGTGCAAAAATCAGCTGTTAAACCACATAATCACGTCGGGTAAAAAAGTCACTGTAATATTAGAGGCCACTGATAGAAGTTTCAGCCGCCAGTATTCGGTGGACCAATGCCCAACTACGGAAAATCGTGAGGGTTTAGATTTGTAGGTAAAGCTGCGCGTCGCAGCGGGCTTGGTTGTAGGGCTGACTGTTTAGTTGTTGAGGTTTGATTCGTAATGCTAAAGCTTGGTTTAGTCGGTTGGCGTGGTATGGTCGGTTCCGTCTTAATGGACCGTATGGCAACTGAAGGTGACTTCAAGTTATGCGAGAACTATTTCTTTACCACTTCGCAGGCAGGTCAAGCTGCGCCTAAGTACGACAACTTAAAGAGCGACGTCTTGCTCGATGCCTACAACATTGAGGCCCTGATGGGCATGGATGTCATCATCACCTGCCAAGGTGGTGATTACACCAATAAGGTCTACCCAGAGCTGATGAAGGCGGGCTTCAAGGGCTACTGGATTGATGCCGCCTCGTCCTTACGTATGGCCGATGATGCCGTCATCATCTTAGATCCGGTCAACCAAGACGTAATTGACGCCTCCTTAAATAAGGGCATCAAGACCTACGTCGGCGGTAACTGCACGGTCAGCCTGATGTTAATGGCCATGGCGGGTCTGTTTAAGGCCGACTTAATTGAGTGGGTCTCCTCCTCGACCTACCAAGCAGCCTCGGGCGCGGGCGCCAAGAACATGCGCGAGCTCTTAATCCAGATGGGCCAATTACACGATTGTGTTAAGGCTGAGCTGGCTGACCCTAACTCCAATATCTTAGAGATTGAGAAGAAGGTCCGTCAGTGCATGAACGCTGAGACCTTTGAGACCAAGTGCTTTGGTGCGCCACTAGCAGGCTCGGTACTGCCATGGATCGACAAGCAGCTGGAGAATGGCCAGAGTCGCGAAGAGTGGAAGGGCATGGCTGAGACCAACAAGATCTTAGGCTTAGCGCCAGCGACTGTCCCAGTGGATGGCAACTGCGTGCGCATCAGCTCAATGCGCTGCCACAGCCAGTCGTTAACCATCAAGTTAAAGCGCGATGTACCAGTAAGCGAGATCGAGTCGATCTTAGCGGCCCATAATCAATGGGTTAAGGTGGTACCAAATGAGCGTGACATCACCTTACAAGAGCTGACCCCTGCCTACGTTTCGGGCACCTTAACGGTGCCAATCGGCCGCTTACGCAAGATGATGATGGGCCCGCTGTACCTGTCAGCATTCACCGTGGGTGACCAATTACTGTGGGGCGCAGCCGAGCCATTACGTCGCATGCTGCGCATCCTCGCTAAGTAGAAGTCGCAGCAGTTAAACCGGGCCCTTGGCCCCAAGAAAAAGGCCCGTCAGGGCCTTTTTCTTAGGTCGGCGCCGCAGTTGCGCTGCCGGTGCGGCGTAATTGCGGCTTGAAGCTCCCACCTAAGGCAGCGCTGGGGCTCGGTTTGGGCGTAAGGCGCCGCGTGAGCGGTGGGCGCGGCTCGCTCCTCAGTTGGCCCTGAGCCCGTGGCAGATTGGCACAAAAAGTGGTAAGGTGCTAATAGGATTAATGGGCAGGGGCCCGCTATTCGCGTCGATCTTAGGAGGTCGCCATGATTGCTAAAGAGCTACGCGACGTCTACCTCGTTGATGAATTGCAACTGGGGCAGCGTCTCAATGAATCGCTGCAAGAAGGCGATCAAACTGATTTCAATTTGATGATGGCGCTCTTGTCGCCGGACGTCACGGACGCGGCATGGACGCGTGGCCCGGATGAAGGTCAAGCCCCGGAGGATCTGCGCGAGAAATTTTGCTTGCTCCCTGAGACGCGCAAATACGCCGAGAGCGACGACTTCGATCGCGGCCAAGAGTTCTCGGAGATGATTCATGACACCGAGGATGCCCAAGTAGGACGCAACCAGGTGTTCTTGGCTGAGTGCTTACGCCAAGAGCCGCTGACGCCATTCAAGCGCGACTTAGCCCCAGAGGTCTACGCCGAATTAGCTCCGCTTAAGAAGGAGAAGGTACGCAAGCAGTTTGCCGGTGAGGTGCTCCAATACGAGACCTTCCAAGGCCGCAGCCAGCGCAACTTCGACGTCTTAGCCGAGATTCGCGAAGCGCAAACTCAAATTGACATCAAGAGCTAGCGCCGCGCGGTCTGCACAGCATGTCGGCACCGCACGTCGGCACCGCACATCTGCATTTGGAGCAAGAACCCTGTCTTGGCAGCAAGACGGGTTTTTGTTGCCTGCAAGAAAGCTTTAGCAGGTGTGCCGCCTCGCGCTAGCAGGAATTGTTAGGCTCCGTCAGGGGCCTTGGGTCCAAAGTTGAAATAAGCGCATAAGCCCCCTTACCCCCGCGTGGCGGGGACAGTTAAGAGTTCTCACTGCAACGGCACCCTAAGGGCGCCGTTGCCTGGGACTAGCCCCCAACTGGGTGGGACTAGCCTCAAACTAGGTGGAACTTACCTCAAGCACGCTTGGAACTTGCGCTTATTTACGAGAGCGGCGTATGGCGTTGCGCTGCTTGTGCAAGCGCTTGAGATGGCGCTTATGCTGTTGCTTTTCTAGGTGGCGCTTTTGGCACTTTTCGAGCTTCTGCGTTGGGGTCTGAGCCGCTGCGATATCGGCGGCACTCATCCCATCGTCCGCCGATGTATCTTCTGCACTTGCCTCAGGGAGCACCACTTCAGCTAAACCAGCGGCGACTAAGCAGGCCGCAGTTTGAGCTGAGCACTGGTACTCCTCTTGAGTGGCAATGGCATGGAGTGCTGCCGCAAGCTGCGCGGAGCTGGGCTTGTTCGCCGGATTTAGTACCGCGGCACAGGCTCCCTTATCCGTAGACGCCGCTACCTCCGAAGCGGCGGAGGTGGTGTCAGGGGCGTGGTCCATGGAGCTCAGTGGCGTATCAGTTGCGCCGAACTGGTCGGACGCGGCGCTTTTCGCGGCGCAGGTTTCTTGGTCCGTGGCGGCCGCTACCTGGTACGTGGTGGCCGCTACCTCCGAAGCGGCCGAGGTGGCTTCAGGAGCGTGGTCCATGGAGCCTAGCGGCGTATCAGTTGCGTCGAACTGGTCGGGCGTGGCGCTTGCCGCGGCACAGGTTACCTGGTCCGGGGCTGCCGCTACCTTCGAAGCGGCAGCGGTGGCGTCAGGGGCGTGATCCATTGGGCTTAGCGGCATCTCACTTGCGGGGGTGGCCTCAGCGCTGGCACTGGCGCTGGCACTGGTGGTGGCAGTGGAGTTGGGGGCGGCGGTGGCACGGGCCGTGCGTTCTGGACTCGCGCTTGCTGTGGTCGTGCTTGGCTCCGCCTTGGTGGTGCGGCGGGACTTAGTGGCACGCTTGGTGCGGGTCTGCTTTGCCTTAGGGACGATCACGGTGTCTGCTAACATCTTGTGGATGTTGGAGTCGGCGTACTCGAAGGTATCAGGAGCGATCCAAGCTAAGTGCGGGTAGAGCTCAGGGAGCTTAGAGCTCCACTTTAGCAGCTGCTCGATGAACTCACGGGAGCTGAGCGTGAGCAGGTGCTGAATGCGCTTGACGTAGGCTCTGAGCTTGCGGGCATTGCAGCAGAGGAGCGGCCGGATTACGTCGTCCACACAGAGACGGGCGCCCTCAGGGAGTAGCGCACGTCGCTCTAAGAGCGCTTGCACGAAGTGCGATACTTCCTTGGCCGTGGGCACTGCGGAGAGGTCCTCGGCGCTGAGAGTGGTGAGGCCCGCGGCGACTGGATCGTCCCAGATGTGCGCGCACTCCTGACGCAGGTCTTGGTAGTAGGGGTGATCGCAGTTACGTTGCCACTCAATTAAGTGGCGCGGGGCATAGACGTTAAGCTGCTCGGACAGGCGGCTGAGCGTGTCGCGACTTAGGCCCAGTGGGGCGAAGCTCAGGTCAAGCATGGCCTCGGTGAGCAAGGCACGCTTGCTGGGCTTAAGCCAAGTTACGGTAAGGCTTGTGGCTAAGCCCAGTTCCAAGGTGCGGGGCTTGGCCTTGATCGTGACTTGCGTTCCATCGGGTAAAGTCTCAAGTTGCGCTTGAGCGCTGCGTTGCACCTTGGTTAAGGCGGTCACACCGCGCGCCTTGATCGGGCTTGAAGCAAAGCACGCTTCGCGCACCTTTAGCGGGAGAGGCGCGACAGCCTCAGTGCCGTTGAGATTGGGATAAAAGCGGCCGCTGGCGCCAGTGGTGGCATGGCCCGTGAGCTTTTGCTGCAAGGCTTTGCGCGCTGCGGCCCGCTGTTGCGCTTCAGTCGGCGCAGGCAACTCAACGCTGGGCGTCAGCGCGGGCGCCCCCGTGCCGCCAGGATGGGCTGCTTCAGCGTTAGGATCCATTGCGGCTGCGGCTGCGGCTGGTTCAGGCGCGCCCATCTCGGGTGCGGGCGCTGGGTGGGTAAGATTGTTATTAGGCATAATCTGCCTCCTTTGTAAGTTGAGGTACGGGTTAGAAGGTGAAACTCAGGGCAAAGGAGATACGGCTTTCCTTATCCGCATAGCGTGGGGTGTCCCCAATGCCGTGGCTAAAGTCGAGCTCAGCGCTGAGGCCATGGCCAACGTAGCTCAAGGCAACTCCGGCACTGGCGCCGCTATCGGGCAGATAGGAGCGGTCGTAGACCTGAGCAAACTCGAGATGAGGACTTAAGGTCAGCGCCTCGTAGTGGTCATAGCTGCGGGTACTGTCGGT
>DXIF01000104.1 GCA_019113025.1 Candidatus Anaerobiospirillum stercoravium
GGGTTGGGGTTGGAGTTGGGTCCGGTGCGCCGGGTGGCGCCATCAAGCTGTAGTCGCGCGCCGCCTGCTCAATTGCCGCGAGGCTTACCTGTTCGGCCTGGAACTGACGGCGTTGTTGGGTCACGGAGAGATCCAGCTCGCCCGTGCGGTAAAACTTAACTTGGCGCTGGTACTCAGCGCTCAGCGTCTCAAGATTTAATCCGGCGTAATTGGCCTGATCAGGATAAAAGGCAACGTAGGCGCCGTGCTCTTGCGCCGCATAAACCTCTTGGCGCCGCTGCTCGGAGCTGCCGTGGCCGCGCCAGAGCAATTCTATAGGGAGCACATTGGTGCGCACCAAGCGTTGATCCTTGAGATTGTCAATGATGCCGAGGCTGAAGTGGGCACTAAAGTTGGGATCATGCGCCCGCACTGTGGTTAAATCGTAGGCAAGGTACGGATTAATCGGGAAGTGGTGGCGCGTGTCCTTGTAGGTTAAAGGACCTGAGACAATCGCCTTCCAGTAGTCGCTGGTGAGGGTCTCGCACTTGGCAACCATGCGCTCATGGTGGCGCCGCACCACAAAGTCAGGATTGGAGCGCGCCGCCAAGGGCTCAATCATCTGCTCAACTAAGAGGCGCTGCGGATGCGACAGATAGCGGCTGCCGTAAAACTGGTGTTGCTGGGCGTGGCGCGTGATGAGCTGCAGGGTGTAACCCATGCGCTCCAAAAAGAAATTGCCTTGCGGGCGCGTGCGATCGTAAATATTGCGCAGCTTGGGATCTAACAGCGCCTTGCTCGCTAGCGGATAGCGAATAAATTCGTGGGGATTGCCCACTAGGCACTTGCGCGGCAAGAGCCACTGCTCTTGGTTGATGATGGGCAAGTTCTCTAAGGCAAAGCGGTGCAAGTAGCCGTTGTGCAGCAAGTAGTAAAACTTGTCGCTGTAGCGCGAGCAGCCCTTAGGCACCAAGACCGGGGTCACCTGCTGCGGCCGGGACTTGATTTTGACTTCATCATCCTGACCACAATAGGCATTGATGTGCAGAAGATATGGCAGGCCCCACAAGTAGATGAGGTCGTTTTCTTGTAAGGTGCGCTCGCGCTGGGCCTTAAGCGAGGTGAGGTCAAATTGCGCATAGCGGCGCATTTGCTCGCGGCGGCACCAATCGTAGTAATGCGCTACCGTGTTTTGAATCAAGCCCCAGGTAAACTTGGGGTTGATGCGCACCTGCAAATCGCCCTTTAAATCAATGACAAACTTGATGGTGGCAAGATTGCCATTGGTGTGCACCTTAAAGGTCAGCCCCTGATAGACAAAAGCAGACTCCGGATGGTCGCTGTATTTAAGCGCCAAGAAGCGAGGGTCAACTTGAGCCAAATCGAGCATGGGGCATCCTTCACAAGCAAATTCTTGAATCTTGTTAGCTTTGGTTCTTGAGCGTTAAGGCGTAATCGTACAAACGGTTGCGGCTCTCGCCGGTTAAATCAGCCACGAGGGCACAGGCCTCCTTGACCTTGAGCGCAGGGAGGAGCTTGGTCAGCGCCTCTTTAGCCTTGGCACTTAATTCCTCGCTCTGCGCTTGCTCATACGGGCCGACCACTAAGACAAACTCACCACGCACTTCATCGCTATGCTCCTCAAGGTAGGTGATGAGCTCGGAGACCGTCATGCGGTAAATCGACTCAAAGGTCTTGGTCAGCTCGCGGCACAGCGCCACCTTGCGCTCTGGATCGATGGCCTTGAGCTTAGCTAAGGTCGTCATGATGCGGCGCGGGCTCTCATAGAAGACCGTGGTCGTGGTGCTGTGGGCAATGCTTTGCAGCTTCTCGGTCAGCTCCTTGTCCTTGACCGGTAAAAAGCCCATAAAAAGAAACTTGTCGGTAGGTAGCGCCGCGGCACATAACGCGGTAATCGCAGCACATGGGCCCGGCAGTGCAATCACCTTCACCCCACGCTGGGTCAGGGTCGCCGTGAGCTTATAGCCGGGATCAGAAATCATCGGGGTTCCGGCATCAGAAATCAGCGCTACGATGCCGCCTGCGGCGACTTCGGTGGCGATAATATCGGCGCGCTCGGCCTCATTGTGGTCATTGCAGCTGATCATCTTGACGGCACCGATGCCCAGCTTGGTCAGCAAGATTTTGGAGTGACGCGTATCTTCTGCGGCAATCAAGGTCGCGCTTTTGAGCACCTCGATGGCGCGTAAGGTAATGTCATCTAAGTTGCCAATCGGCGTTGGCACCAAGTACAGAGCACTCTCGATCATTGCAGCCACCTTTTAGAGCAAAATTCCCAAAGGCTCAATCTTAGCAACGGCGCCCGCTCCTCACAAGCTTTGACCTGTGTGCACTGAGGCCGTGCCGTTGTGCCCTCGTGCTTTCGTCCATTGTCGCATCTTATGGCGCCTTTGCTGCAAAAATCCCCCTAAACAGCGAACCAAGCCGCAAAACTATTACCTGCCTCCCCAATAAGATCCAAAACTAAGTGCCACAAGTCTCCCCTCACTAACATGCCGCTTGCGCCGGTATGGACTAAAGCCAAGCCCGCCCCCAGCGCACTACGCGCTCATCGCACCGACCCTTACACGCGGCCGCGTACGCAAGTCACCACCATGCTAGCCGCGCCCCCGCTCCGTGATGGCACCGACCTGGGACATAAGCACCAAAGGCCCGGCGCCCCTTCAAGACCTATCCTCCCAAGGCACAGGGCACGTGCGACCCTGTGACGCTGCGCCCTGAGCACTACGCGCTCACCGCACCGGCCCTTACACGCGGCCGCGGCGGCGCCGAACCTTGCACGGTGCTGGCTTACACCTAGAAAAATGAGCGTTAATGAGCTTTTGCGCCGTAAGCATGTGAGCGCGCAAGCTCGCGCGTGAAGTCACGCGCGATATGGAGCGGCCGCGCCGCCCGGGCAGCCCGGCCGATTGGGCGACCGGCCTGTTGGGTGGGGCCGCGCTACCAGAACAGGCGGTGCATGTTCATCGTCTGACCCCATGTCAAAACAGCACAAGGAGCGCTAACTCAGTTTCCCTGGGCTCGGCCGCTGCCCTAAAGCGCAAATGAAAAGGGCAGCGGTTCCGATTATTTTGAAATATTTCTTATACAGAAACGTTTCTTAAAATCAAGCAACACTTACCTCGCCTTTACCCCGGACCAAAGCATTGGATCTATCACATTTTTGTCCCACGCTTTGCGCTAGCATTTGCAGAAACGTTTCTCAGATATTACTATATGCAGCAGTGCCGTTTCACCACCGTTTCTCGCCGTTTCTCAGCTTAGTGACTGAGTGGGACCGAGCTCGTACTAGGCGCGCTGTCGACGTACCGTCGACGCGCCGTCGGCGCACCAGCGACCTCCCCGCTTACGCCCATGGCGCAGCGGCGTGAGCCAAACCGTAGTCAGCCCGCATGGGCCGTTAGCACCGACCAAGAGCAGTCCCGCGCCCCGCTGGGGAGCTTTGCCTGAGGGGAGCAGTACGGCCTCCCAACTGCCGCCTAAGGGCAAAGTGGCGCGCTGCCTGAGAGAAACGCGAGCAACGCGCCGTGGGAGTGGGCCGTGCGCGCAAGGGCGTGCGCACTGACGCCGCTATTGCGGAGCTATTGCGGCGCAATTGCGCCGCGGTGGGCGCACTGGGAGCGGCGTGCTGATAACGGCGCGGCGTGGTGGGTGCGGCAACGAACGGCGAATGGATTTGGGGATAGGACGATGAGGGATAAAGTGCCCGAGCAAATAAAAGGCAAGATTACGATCTCAACCCTAGCGCAGATGAGCGGGGTGTCACGCGCCACCGTATCGCGTGTGCTCAATGATCACGCCTCGGTCAACGCCGAAGCGCGCGAAAAAGTCATGGCCGCGGTCAAGGCCTCCGGCTATTGCCGTACCCTGCCGCGCCAGCGCATCGCACTGCGCTTTAACCAAGTGACCATCATCAGCGATGAACACCCCCCTTTTGTCGAGGGCAGCTATCTGGACGTCATCTTGCGCGTGCTGCGCGATGAGGGCGAGCATTTGGGCATCAGCTGTAACTTTGTGGGGCGCGATCTGGCGTTAGACCGCAAGCGTTTAGCTGAGATCTTGGCTCAGGCCCAAGCTGTGATTGTGGTGGGCAGCGATAACTTAGAGCTCATCAACCAAATCAAGCAGTATGACCTGCCGACCATCATCTTCAATGGCTCCGATCCCAAGATGGAGCTCAACTCGCTCTGCCCGGACTCAGAAAACGGCATGATGCTCATGGGCAACTACTTGATGGCCCAGGGCCACACCAAGGCCTGCATCTTAAACGCCCATATCAAACACGCCATGCGCGAGCGCTCCTATGGCTTTGCCCGCGCCTTTGATGAGGCGGGCGTGCCCTTTAACCGCAACCGGCAAATCATCGACCTGTGCGAAATTGCCCCCAAGGTCGACCCCACAGGTGAGCTGTACCACAGCCTGATGTCACGCCAAGGCGGAGTCGACTTTGGCGCAAGCAAGATGCTGCCCTACCTGCTAGACCACAACTACTTTGAGGGCATGACCGCCATTGCCTGCGTCTGTGACGCTACCGCCATTAGCCTGATCAAGGCGCTACAAGAGCGGGGCTTGCGTGTACCTGATGACATCTCGGTCACCGGCTTTGATGATATCGTGCTAGCCTCGATGATGACTCCGGCCCTGACTACCATCCACATCGATTTTCAAAACATGGCCAAGACCGCTTTTTCTATGCTGATTCGCAGCGCCAGCGGCTCATTGCCGATGCCAGTGCGCGCCTACTCCGCGGTCTCGATTAAAGAGCGCGCCAGCGTGCGCAATCTCAAGGCCTAATAAGCTCGCGCTTAGTTGTGCAGGGCTTTGTTGTGCATCAACTTGAGCTAACATAGGAGGATTGTCATAACGGTTAAGCCCCAAGGCTATTATGCTGCTGATGGATGGCTTTGAGGATGCCGAAGCCATTATCGTGCTTGATTTTCTGCGCCGCATGGAGCTTAGCGTGACCACGGTATCGTGCACCGGCAACAAAATTTTGCACTCATACTGGGGCGTGAGCCTGCAAGCTGATGCACTCTTAAGTGAACTCGGCGATCAGCTTTATGACGCCGTGATCTTAGTATGGGGGACCTAAGAATAGCTCAGCGCTTGAGCAAAGCCCCCTCATCGTCGATTACATTGGCCGCCACGATCAGGCCGGGAAGCTCATCGCGGCCGTGTGCTCAGCCCCGGCAAAGGTCTTAGGCTGGCATCAGCTGCTCAAGGGCCGCTCCTATGTGTGTTCCTCGGGGCTGCAAGAAACGGTCACTGCCGACAAAGCTACCTTTGTCGACCAAGGTGTGGTGCGCGACGGTAACCTCATCACCTGCAAGAGCTTGGGCCATTGCTTTGAGTTTGGCGCTGCCATCGCGCGCGCCTTAGGGTGCGACCTTGCCGCCACTAAGACGCAGCACGAGCATATCTACTGCGACCCTGAGAAGCTGAGCTTCTTGCAGTAATACTGCTTATTTAGGGCAATCCAGCGGATGCAAGCGCAGCGGCGGCAGCGCCTTGATTAGAGCCGCGCTCTTGATGCCAACCGTCATGGCTCGGAACAAGAGCTCTAAGATATAGCGCGGGTTGCCCTGCGCCGCTGCCCATTGATTGCAGTCGTTGATGATGTGGGTAGCCTTATCGACCTTGATCCGATAGCGCTCAACCACCCAATCAAGGGGCGACTGCAATCCCACCTGATAAGCATGAACCTCAGGCGGAATCTGCGTGATGGTCAGCTCGCGGTTGTAGACCACCACCGTCTTATCAAGCGCCGCCAGGCCCGTCTTGCCCTTGATGTGGCCATAGCGCAAATGATCGACCCGATAGTCCATATTCTCCGGGGTGACGCCCTTGGCAAAGTGCAAGCGACACCCGCGGTAAGGCTCGACTTGCTCATAGCCCAAATGGAGCGCCGCCAGCTCTCGCCCCGTCTGAGCAAAAGCCTGAAAGTCATCAAAGCTGGCCACGCGCGGAATGCGCGGTCGCTCCTTTTGCAGGTTGCAGCGATAACGCTTTACATAGTCGGCACTATTGAGCATGCCGTAGATGTAATAGAACACGTCATCGGCGTTCAAGCTGGCCCCGGCCGCTCCATAGGCCTGAGCAAAGTACGCCACCGCTTGAGGGCTGATGGCATCAATACGCTGATAGCGCTGGGACCATGTAGGCTGAGCATCCGCGCCCTCAATGAACTCAAGCAAGCCGCGGGGCGGCTTCGTAGCCTGCGGCGCAGCTGCTGGCGCGCACTCCGCCACCGGCACATAGAGATAGCGCGGATAGCACTGCGAGGCGCTGCGCAATACTGCGTAGTCACACAGGACATCTGTGATCAGGCAGGAGAAATCATCGCCCTTATCGTTCACCACGATCAGGCGGTTGTCGCATGCGCGCTCAGGAAAAATCTGAGGCATGCGATAGGTGCGCGAGATCCACTGGGAGTCATAGTAAACGTAGTTCTTAAAGAACGGACGGTACAACGCCGGGCGGATATGCTCTGATGACATGGGGGCATAGTGCCGTCCATGATCCAGCGCCGCAAGCTGGCTCTGATCCCATTTGATCTTCGTGCAGTCATTGCTGCGCTCAAAGGGCAGACCAAGCTTCTGCGCCTGCTGCGCCGCATCAATTTGCGCATTGAGAAAATCGATGCAGCGGGTAAAGTTGCGCTCCAATTCTGCGGCGCAGGCGTTATAGGACCAAGCATCGCGGCTGGTCAAAAGACCGCCCGAGCTGTCGGCAAAGAGTGCCAGCTCACCTGAATCTGTCCCAGCCACCACCTGCTTGAGCTTAAGCTTGGTTTGCAGCCGCCCTAGCTTGACTGAACTTACCATGGGCACGAAGGCGCTAAAGTCCGAGCAGCGTTGATTGAGCCAATCACCATATTGATCAGGATGGACTTCCCTCAGTGGCACCTGACTTAAAGCGCCCCAAGCATGCAGCTGATTGAGCTTGCCTTCGGTATTGAGACCATCGGGCAGGGCGCCAATCATAATGCGCGCCGGTCCCTGAGCCTGAGGATTCTTAACCAAGATGGTAATGGCAATGCGCGTGCGGCAGCCGTCACCGAAGATATTGGCACCTTGCTGCTGACCAAACTCGCCCGAGCACCGACGCTTGCCCTTGAGGTCCAGCACATAGATCGCACTAAACTCTTGCACTAAGGAACGGCGGATGCCGACACAGGCTTGGCTCTCCAGCCACGCGCCATTGGAGATAAAGGCAATCACCCCCTGCTCCCCGATATGGTCCGAGGCCCAACGCAGGGATTTGACGTAGGTGTCATAGAGCGCCTTATTGAGCCCACCCTTACGCGACTGCGCCACATAGGTTTCCCCAATGCGCGCCTCCAGCCAATGATAGTGCTGGTTTTGGTTGTCGTCGTTTTGGCTGCCTTGGCCCACCGAATAAGGGGGATTACCCAAGATGACTTGCAGTGGCTGGGCGGAAACTTGAGTACGCCGCGAGCCATTAATCTCCAAACTTGCCACCACCTCAGCTAAAGACGTAACGTTATCGCCCCTAGGTGCGGCGCCAGCCCTAGGCTGCTCCCTCAACGGGCGTTGCGCGAAAGTATCAGTGAGCACCACCACCTGATTGGGCTCATAGTCAGAGACGCGGGCATGCTGCTCTTGATAGGCGGCTTCAATATTGATTGAGGCGATGTAATACGCCAGCGGCATCAGCTCAAAGGCATGGAGCTCAGAACGGTACTTGTGCGCCAAAACCTCAGGTGCAATCAGCTCCGGGCTTTGCAGCAGGCGCACGATAAAGGTACCGGTTCCAGCAAAGGGATCGAGAATATGGACGTTGGGGGCGCTGAGGCTCAGGCCAAACTCTTGAACCAAGATCTCTTGTACCGAGTGGTTGATGAAGTCGACCACTTCCAAGGGGGTGTAGACAATACCAAGCTTATCCTTGAGCTTAGGAAAGGCCTCGCTAAAGAAGCGGTTAAACAGATCTAAGATCACCTGTTGGCGCTCCCGGGTCGTGGTGACATTGGCCATGCGTAAGCTCAGGCCTTGGTAAAAGGACTGCATCGTCTCCCCTGAGCTAATCACGCCTTGGGGGTCGAGTAAGTTAAGCATATGGCTTAAGGCGCGCGCAATGGGATTGTGTGCGGCAAAAGCATGGCCGACAAAGAGCGCGTCCAAGACCGGCTGCAGCACCAAATGCTGCGCCAAGAGCTCGATCAGCGCCTCTGAGCTTAGCTCTTGCCGCACTGAGGCATTGAAGGCCTGTTGAAACTGCTCAAATTGAGCCTTACGCTCAGGCTGCGCCGGATCGGATATGACCGCGGCGATGACCTGCGTTTGCTTGCGGCACAAGTCAGCGACCACGCTGCCCCATTCTTCCCATTCCTTACGACGCCCCAAGTGCTTGACGATCATGGTACGAATGCCCGCTTCGACCTCAATCGCTTGCTTAAGCTCAATGCGTCGGCGCTGCGCTTGTTCTAAAGCCAGCCGCTTTTGATACTGGATCGGATCAAAATCCTGCCACGGCAGCTCGGGCCGAGCCATAGGCTCAGGTAGCCTGACCGGGGCGACGGTTTGCGCTCGGGCAACCGTCTCAGGATCGGCCTGCGCTAAGTCAGAGGCCGCCGGTACGATAGCCGTGGCGCTGGGAGCTAAGCTGCTCGCGCCACCATGAGCGCTCGCGCTCAGCCCAGCCGTAGCGTCACCAGTAACATCGTCCGACTCAGCGCCCGTGACGCTCAGATCCTCAGCCTCCGCTGCGACCAGCGTGCTGCTTCCCGCCATGATCTCATTCGGCACCGCACCGGGCGCCCCATTTGGTTCCGAGTCATAGGTGCTGCTGGGGTCAGCCACGGAGTAAGGCACCGCGCGGTTACGCGCCACAATCGCCTCGCGTTGGACGCAGACAACCTCGATCCGGGGATCGATTTTACCGGTGGTACCATCGACCAAGACGCTATCGGGATTGAGCGACTTTAAGGCGCTGAGCACTTGCCATACCACCTCAAAGTCCTTGCTGTGAGCCAAGATCGTCTCAGGGTTAATCGGGTCATTAGTCACCACCGGGATGATGACGTAGCCGCGCTTCTTGCCTGGGGCGATGCGCATTACGCGTCCCACGATTTGCACTACATCGACCTGCGACTTACGCGGGCTTAAGAAGACTACACCGTCTAAGGCCGGGACGTCCACGCCCTCGCTTAAGCAGCGCACGTTAAAAAGCACCTTGCACACATTGGGCTCAGGCTCGGCGCGCAGCCAATCGAGCGCTGCGACCTTGGCCAGCGCATCCATCGAGCCATCGATGTGTTGGCACTCGCAACGCATTTGGTGTTGCTGCAAGTAGCAGTACTCCGCCTCAACACGCCCGCAAGGATCGAGGCGGTGCGCCGCGTCGATATGGTCTTCATATTGGCCAATGACTTCGCCAAAGTTCTGAGCAAATTGCTTAGAACCAGCGCGATCCAAATTGTTCCCAGCGTCGATAACCTGCGCAAATGCCACCGCGCGCCGCATCGGTGCGCCATCGGAGCCCAATTCATCGCTCACACCGTATTTATTGAGCGCCTTCCACGTGCCAATGACCTTAGCGCCATTCGTCTTGGAAAACTCCTCTAAGGCCGCATCGTTGGGGAACATGCTCTTGTCAGCTGCCAGAATCAGCACCCGAAAGTCGACGAGACAGCCTAACTTGACCGCTTGGTCGAAGTTTAAGGTGTAAAACACGGGCCCGAAGACCTGCGGATCATCCATCGAATAGAGCACGACCTCGCCCTTAGCTTCCTGCTCCTTGGCGTTATCGCCAAAGATCTTGGGCGTCGCAGTCATGTAAAGGCGCTTATCGCCATGGACGTAGTCATTATTATGGATGCGGGTAAAAGTCGACTCGTTGCCATAGAGGGCACGGGTGCGCTGGGCCACCGCGCGATTCTTACCGCCCTTAGTGCGGGTGCGCATACTCAGAGCTTGCGCCTGAGCCGTGGCCTCATCCACTTGAGGCGCAGTAACGCTTGACTGAGCAGCAACGGTTGCTTGAGCGGCAACGGTTGCTTGAGCGGCAGCGCCCCCGCCGCCATTTGCTTGCAAGCCAAAGATCTTGCCCGAGGCCAGCGCTAAGTCGCGCTCATAACGCAGATAGCCACTGGCCGTACGATGCGCCTCATCGCACACGATCAGATCAAAGTCCGGCAAGCCATAGGCATGCTGCGCTTGATAGATGACATCGAGCGACTGGTAAGTCGCAAAGATGACCTTAAGGCCGTCGGCTGATGCCACGTGGGCCGCCCCGCAGGTCGCTGCATTTGTCGCTGCATGGGGCGCTGCATTGGTCGCTGCCGAGGCTGCCGCGTCAGAGGGGGCAGCCCCTGCGCCTAAATCCGAGGCGCTCACCGCCGCAAGCGCCCGGGCTAACTTCGCCGCATCAGTGGTGACCGGATACGCCAGCTCTGAGGGTGCCAGCAAGGAGATATTGAGCTCCTCATTGCGCTCGGCCTTACTCTGACCGACCTTGTTATCTGAGCACACGGCAAAAGCGCTCAAGGGCCGCACACATTGGCGTTTCCAGTCGGTAATGGTCTGTTCCAGCAGTGCCAAGGACGGCACCAAAAACAGCGCCATACCCTGGGGTGGGACCACTTGCTCGACGATCTTAAGCGAGGTAAAGGTCTTGCCGCTGCCACAGGCCATCAGTAATTGGCCGCGCTCATTAGTCTTAAAGCCCGCCACAACTGCGTTGACGGCATCAGCCTGATAAGGGCGCAAGGTACGGCGTGTCAGCTCGACTTTACCGCTTTTAAGCAAGCTCTCCCAATTGATATTAGCCGCCGCGAGCTCGGTCAGGCCGATCACTTGCACCGCCGGGACGCAGTGCTTAAGCCCATAGATGGCGTTTTCGCCCAAACGCCCGGTATGAACCAAGCAGCGCCCGGTAAAGCAAGGGCGATTCGACTCAGCGATAAAGGAATCGACTTGTCCTTTCGAGATGACGTTAGTGCTGTGGTAGAACTTGCACTGAATGGCAGTAAAGCCCAGGGGCGCCTCAGGGCACAGGGTCGCAAGCTCTGCGGCAACGCTCTCAGAGAGCTCGTCCGTTCCTGCCCCGCTCTTATTGGTGGCCACCAAGTCGATACCCAAATCACGCGTGGTGTCGGCCCAATTGGGGTGCTCAGCGGCCCACTGGGCATAAGTCTGCACCCGCGCAAAGCGCTCACACCAAGGCTCAGACGAGCTTAAGATATAGGCGACAAGCCGCTCAAAGCTCAAGCCCTGCATCTTGCGCGTGGTACTGTTATTGCGCAAGCAGGTGAGCAAATTATAAAAGCCGGAATCGCCCTCCAGTGCCGCGCCATGGGGCAGCGGCTGCGCCCCGGGCTGCTTTAGCAGCGGCACGGTGGGAGTGTGGGACGATCCCAGCTCAGGTGCCAACCCGACCGCCGGGGCGCGCTCGTTGCCCTCGGCCCAACCCTTAGGATCAAGGCTCAACGGCGGCGTAAGGGCTGCTCCTTGCGCGGAAGCTGCGTTGCGGGGAGCTGCACTGGCAGGAGCTAAGCGCAGTGCTGCCGCACTCCCCGCCCCATCTCCTTGTGCTCTTGCTTGTTTGGCCTGCATAGCGTTTACCTCTAAGTTAAGGTCTGGTAACAGCACCAAGCTAAGCTCAACTGAGCTGAGCAGAACTTGGAACTGCGCTACGGCCAGCTGAGAAAATGCAATCTGGGAAAATGCAATCTCATCTGCCTATTTTCAGCTTAATGCAAGGTTCACCCAAAAACGTCAAAACCCCCGTCCAAAGCCCCGACTTCGTTCTCCCAGCACGGACGATACTCAGGGCAGGTAACCCCACATGGTTAACCCCACCCATCAGCCCTGAACCCATAAGGCTCAAGCAGGTATAAGCACAGGTATCAGCAAGTCCCGCGCGCACGGAGTCAGATTCCAGTTTCCAGTGGCGATTCGGATATGCACTGCCATTACCATCATGCCCCTAGCGGCTGACGCCAATCAGCTGGCGGCACCTGCAGGCATCGACCCCGACCCGCGCCACTTTCACGTTGGCGTGATTTACACTATGTTAAATTTATTAAGCAGCTACAAAAAAAAACCACCTCGCGGTGGCTTATTGCCCGTGGCGATTCGGATATGCGCTGCTATGACCATCATGCCCCTAGTGGCTGACGCCAATCAGCTGGCGGCACCTGCAGGCGGCCCCCTACGCTCCTGTCACGTTGATGTGATTTACATTATGTTAAATTTATTAAGCAGATACAAAAAAACCACCTCGCGGTGGCTTAATCATCCCTTGACAGGGGAAATGGTGCTGATACCGAGAATCGAACTCGGGACCTCACCCTTACCAAGGGTGCGCTCTACCAACTGAGCCATATCAGCACTCAGAAAGAGAAAATTTAAGCCTGGCGATGACCTACTTTCGCACAATCGTACGTTGCACTATCATCGGCGTGACTTCATTTCACTTCTGTGTTCGGAATGGGAACAGGTGGGTCTAAAGCACTATGGTCGCCAAGCAATTC
>DXIF01000105.1 GCA_019113025.1 Candidatus Anaerobiospirillum stercoravium
CAAAGTCGCGATCTCTAAACCACGGCTTCTTGCAGAGCTCTTAAATTTCAAAAATCTGCTTGACAAACGTCACTTCATAACAGGAAGTTAAAGCAAGGAGTAATGGGTCATGATTGGCAGCATTCGCGGTAAGGTCATAGGGGTTGAGGGGCTTACGGTCCTAGTTGAAACGCCCAGCGGCCTCGGCTACGAAGTCGATGTCCCGGGCAAATACCTCACGCAGTTCCCGGAAGGCGCAGAGTGCTTTTTGTATGTGCACCATGTCGTGCGCGAGGACGGTGAGTTATTATTTGGCTTTAAGACCCAAGAAGAGCGCCTGCTCTTTCGCGAGGTGATCAAGTTAAATGGCGTCGGGCCGCGCATGGGGATGGCGCTCCTCTCGGTATTTGACCTTCCATCATTTGTCGCAACCATCCGCGATGAGCGCATTAATGCCTTAACCGCGGTGCCGGGCGTAGGCAAGAAAACCGCCGAACGCATCATTGTTGAGATGCGCGATCGCATTAAAAATCTGCACTGGGAGAATCTTACCTCCGTACCAGCTAGTGTAAGCGAGTCGTCGGCCGTGGTCACACCACAGCTGCCGCAAAGCAGCGCCTTTGAGTGCGAGGATGCGATCGGCGCCTTAGTCAGCCTCGGCTACAAGGAAAATCAAGCTATGACCGCAGTGCGCGCGGTCTACACCGAGGGCATGAAGGCCGAGCAAATCATTGTCGCGGCACTGCAACAGCTCAACACCCCGAAGCGCTAAATTCACCGCCCTAGCTTGCGCCTTCACGCGCGCTCAGTGGCGTTCATTGCGCGCTTAGCCCCCTTCCTCGCAGCAGAAAGCAGGGGCGTTAGTGCGCAAAGGGTAAGATTGGTCTCAAAGATGGAGCGCGTATAATGCGCGCAAATATGCGGTTACAAGCCCTATGATGATTTGCCGGCGCACTCTAATAAATGTATCGTGGTGAATCTGAGTTGCTGTGATAGAATAGGCCGCACTTTTTTGGGACAAGACGTTTAACTAAATGTTAGGAGGCAGGATGTCTGCTGCGGTTACGGGCATTGTCGCTGACTCGTTACAGGTGGAACCACGCACGGTTTCAGCTGAAAAGAATTACGAGGAGATCGCGGCAGAGTTGACGGACTCGACGGAAGATCGGGCCCTGCGACCTAAGACGTTGCACGATTACATCGGGCAAGAAGACGTCAAGTCGCAATTAGAGATTGCCTTAGCGGCGGCACGCCGCCGTGGTGAGGCCTTAGATCATGTCTTGATCTTTGGACCGCCGGGACTAGGCAAAACCACGTTATCTAACATCATTGCCAATGAGCTTAAGGTGGGGCTGTCGAGCACCTCGGGCCCGGCCTTGGAGAAAAAGGGTGACGTTGCGGCTATTTTGACCAATTTGGGACGACGCGATGTGCTCTTTGTCGATGAGATTCACCGCTTAAACCCGGTGATCGAAGAGTTCCTTTATCCGGCAATGGAGGACTACCAAGTCGACATTCTCACGGGCGAAGGTCCATCGGCGCGCTCTATTAAGATTGGGCTCCAGCCCTTTACCTTGATTGGCGCTACCACGCGTGCCGGTACTCTGACCTCGCCGTTGCGCGCCCGTTTTGGCATTATCTTGCAGCTCCAGTACTACACGCCCGAAGAGCTCTTGCTCATTGTCACGGCGTCGGCTAAGAAGCTGCACATTGAGCTTGATCAAGCGGGCGGCTTTGAGATTGCCAAGCGTTCGCGCGGCACCCCGCGTATTGCTAATCGCTTGTTAAAGCGCGTGCGCGATTACGCTGAGGTCAAGGGCAATGGCGTGATCACGCGCGAGATCGCCGATAAGGCGCTCAATATCTTAAAGATCGATCACGATGGCTTTGATGACTTCGACCGCGCTTATTTGTCGACCTTGGTCTGTGACTTCAAGGGCGGCCCAGTGGGCATCGAGAGCTTGGCGGCGTCTTTAGGCTACGAGCGTGAGACCTTAGAGAACGTGGTTGAGCCTTATCTCATTCAGCAAGGCTATGTCCAGCGTACCCGCCATGGACGTATCGCCGCCAACAAGGCCTACCAGAAGTTGGACGCCTTGGACAGCATGTAATCAGTAATCAGTAATCTGCAATCTGCAATTGTGTATTCAGCAATTGCTTAATCAAGTTTAGTCAGCTCAAGGTAGCGTGGCACTTAAGCCCACCAAGTTGGTTAACCCCGCAAGGTGGATTTAGTCCCACTGGTGGGTTTAAGTGCGGCGAGGGGACGGCTACCCTCGGCTGCCTCGATCTAACAATTATGGTAATTAGGACGGACGGCGTCAGCAGACCACAACGGGCGCGGCCTGTCCCCACGTTATCACCTTACCAAGGCGCGCGCTTTTAGGACGCGATACTAAGATTAGCGCGAATTAGTGCGGCACCACGCAAGCGATCTGACTGAGCGAAAGTGCGTGCCGTGATAAAAGCCTTGACCTAAAGAGCTCAATGTTGTAGCTGGTCGGCAAAGCAGCATCATGTAGCATTGTGTCAATCGCGGTCGGGGCATAGCGCGCTAATCCATGCGAGATTTGCGTGCAATCTTTGTGAGCCAAACCCAGATTTTTTTGCCCGAATGGCCGGTAATCTGGGGTTCTTGGGGTGATAACAGTGGTAAAATATTAGTGATAATGAGCTCCCCCGGGGCAAATTATTGCTACTCGTGGTAGCTCTGATTGGTTGGTTTTTGGCGAGGCAGGGAAGCCTCAAGGTGGGCAAAAGGACAGGCTTATGGGGCGTCGTGTCTCATTTGATAGTAGCGGGATCAAGTACTTTCCGCAGCACGGGGTGACCGTGCAGCGTAAGCCTGATCGCCTCTACGTCATGTGCCGCAAGTTCTACCTTGATGTTCGTGGCATTCGTCACGAGCACCGCGTTTATATTGGCCACGTCATTAACAACACCTTCTACACCAACGAAGAATCCTTTAAGCGTCGTATCCTTCAGCAAGCAGCGCCGGGGCAGGCCGACATCCAGTTGTTGCCCAATGCGATGGCGGTGTTAGAGAATGGTCCGGAGTTTGATCCGGGCATCGGCAAACTTTCTTTGCACCAAATCCATTTGCTCCAGCAGTTCTACTTGCATAACCCGGAGTTTATCCGCAAAAGCCCGTTCACGGTGCGCGCTTTAGCGCAAGTCTTGCAAGAGCTCGCGTTCAATCCTGATCACATCCTGTGGCAGCAAGCGCTGCAAAGCCTGACCGAGGGCCCGCGCCGCCGCGGCGCCAAGGACCGCTCCGGCACCGCTACGCCTAGCTCTGGTAATGCTACGCCCACTGCCGCACCTGCTGCTACCGCTATACCTGCTGCCGCCGCCGCGCCTGCGGGCGCTGCTAGTACCGCTAATACTAGCCATGCTAGTACTAGTAGTGCGAGCACCGCGGGCGCGTCCGCGCCGCGGCGGTACGGCGCCGCTAGTGCCTTAGGCTCGGTACCCGCCAACGATGAAGTTAGCACCCATGAGGGCGTCTTAAGCTGTAGCGCAGCGCCCCAGTCCATGACGGGCGCTCGGGACAAGAGCCTTACTGCCCTAGGTTCGCTCACCGGCAGCAGCGTACGGGGCAGCAGTGGTTTAGGTAAGGACAGCCGTCCGCGTAAAAACGCGGTCCCTAGTGCTGAGGACATCTTCTTGGAAGCCCAGATCGATATCTTTAACTTCACTACGACCGATGAATTTAAGGCGTGGCTTAATATCGATCCGTATAAGCGTGGTCTTGGCCTCACGCGCTCTGATTTAAAGGCGCAGGGCCTCAATCCGCGTGCTTTAGAAGGGGTAGGAGCTTCGAAGGCGCCTAGCGCCGCAGGAGATGCTGCCACTTCGGCGCGCTTGGACGCCGACGAGTTTATGCGCGCGGCGCAGGCAGCAAAAAGTGCTGCCAAAACCGCCAAAAGCGTTGAGCTTAACGTGCCTCCAGACTTAATGGCTGCTGGAGCGGTCCGTTCCCAGCGGACAATTGTGACCTCCAGTGACTTTCCATCAGGGCACGACGGTGCTCAACTTGAGACCGGGCTTGAGCTCACTCACGTAGCGCGTCATGGCGCCAAGGCCATTGCTCCATCCTCTGAGGGTGGGGGGCCTTTGACCTTGAGTCTGTGGCTCACCCGTCCCCACAAGAATGGCAGTATGGTAGCCTTAGACGAACAAAGCCCAGCTTATTACATGGCGCGCTATCGCGTGTACGAGAGCGACTGCAATCGCTGGGGCTTTTTAACCGAGCAGAGCTTGTTTGCTTTTTGCCAGCACGCACGCCATGACTTCTTCTTAGAGCAGCTCAGCTGCGATTTAGATCAGTACTTGCGCACGCGCAATCTCTACTTCATGCAGGTGGAATCCCAAGAGCGCTTCTTTTCGCCCATTGCCATTGGCACTGAGATTGTGGTGAGCGTGATTCCGCTTAAGATGCAGCGCACCTCGATTCTCTTTTATCAAGAGGTGCGCGACCGCTCAGGCATGCTGCGCTTTGCGCAAAAGAGCCGTCACGCTTGTTGCGAGTACAGCCAGGGGCTGCAGGTAAACGTGCCCGATTCAATTTTTGATTCGATCGCGCCCTTTGTCCCCACAGGTCCCGTGCAAGAATCGCTATGACCATGCCAACCACTGTTCCGACCTCTGCGCCGATCAATGCGTCGACCACTGCGTCGCCACTGTGGGCCGCAAGTGTGTCCGCGCGCTCAGCCGCAGCGCCGACGCCGCTGCCTTTAGACAGCGCCCAGCCCTTTATCTTCCGCCGCCTCATTACCCCCGAGCTCATCGATGCTTCGGGCCTGTTAAGTGAGCGCGGCTGCATCACCTTGTGCGAAAGTGCCCGCATCGAGCTGCAAGCCCACATTGGCTGGTTCAGCTATAAGTTTTTAGCGCAGAGCCAGCTCAATGTGGTGCTGGCACGCTTGAGCGCGGCGCGCGCCATCGGGGCTGAAGCCACAGTTGATGCCACGGCTGCAGCCAATACTGCAGGCGCTAAGGTCAATGCGCCGCCGCACGGTGAGATCGTGGGCGCAGCTGCCCCGCGGCTGTTTGAGTACGTGTGGCTGGTAGTGTGGATCTCCAAGCTCAGTGTGGGCTCGATTGCTCTGACCCATGAGATTTACGGCGTAAGCGGGGAGCTCTACTATTGTCAGCGCATTATGGAGGGCTGCTTTCACGTCGGCTTGCAGCAGGTGGCGCCGCTCACCGCCGAAATGCTCGCCTGCGGCGCGCAGGCGCAGCTGCCGCGTGGCTGGAGCATGAGTTCGGATTTGCTGGCGCGGTGCATGGATTCCGCCCTGACGGGGACCTCGGCCTCAGCCCTGACGCTCTTGCTTGCGCCGCAGGCGCTGCCTGTAACAAGCGCCCCGGTTGTGCTACCAGCTGCGCTGCAAATTGCGCTGCAAGCTGCGGACGCCGCCTTCATTTATCAGGCGCGCATCAATTACTCTCAGACCCAGTGTCGTCACAGTCAGCTCTATGAGGCGAACTTGCCTATCCTGTGCGAGCAAGCTTGGTGCTATTATCTGAGCGCGCAGGGGCTGCTGCCGCAACCGGGCGCGCCGTGCCCATGGCGCGTGACAGAGCTTGCTGGCACCATCCACCAGTTGCCGCGCATAAGCCAAGTGGTTACGATTGCGCTGGCGCCACCGGTGCTGCCAGTTGCGCCGCTTAAGCCGCGTCAGGCGGCCGCGGCGGTAGCGCTTTCGTGGCAGCTGTGGTGCGAGGATGGCTCTTTGAGCTATGAGCAGCACGCGCAGCTTGAGCTCAGCGCGCCCTTGTTGGCGGCATTAAGCGCCGTGCGCTCGCGCGCAGGTGAGTCGTAACGCTGCCGGGGCGCCCTCTTTTTGGTTTTTGGTGCGAGGACGGACATTGCATGAGTGAGGTTATGACTGAGGAAAAGGCGGCACCGCAGGCTACGGCTTATCAGCCCTTTTGCGGCAGCTTTCGGGTCTATTACGAGGACACTGACGCTGGGGGCATTGTCTACCACGCCAATTACCTCAAGTTTTGCGAGCGCGTGCGCAGCGACTTTGTGCGCGAGGTCGTAGGCTTTAGCCAGCGTGATGCCTTGCAAGGGGCGCAGGGCTTTGTTATGACCAAGTTCAACGGCAAGTTTATTGCCCCGGCCTATTTAGAAGACTTGCTCACGGTCAGCTGCATTCCATGCCAAGTAACGCGGGCTCGCATCGAGATTTATCAAGAAATCAAGCGCGCGGACGGCAAGCTCTTATACGCCCAGCGCTGTACCTTGGCCTATATCGACTTTGAGCGCAACGCCCCGCTGGCGGTGCCGCCTGAGTTTAAGGACGCCTTTGGGCGCTACTTAGCGCCTGAGGATCAGGTGTTTGCGTGCTAAGCGCAGTACTTTGGATTTCAGCTAAAGATGGGGGCTGCCGGTGCAGCCCTTATCTTTTTGGGGCAGCGCCCCATTAATCTGTGCTTGAGCTAAGCCAATAGGTCTAGCATAATGGCACATTACTGCGCAGCAATTACCGCTAGGTGAGCATGGGCCTAAGGTGTGGTGCCATAAGGTCAGTCGCTCTTAAGTTGCTCTGAGGTCGCGCTGAGGTCGGCTCTTACTATTAGTGGCGTAAGGCGCACGGTTTTTGTGGGGCACAAGCCCGCCTCAGGCGGGCTTGAGCACATCGTTTTGGGGCTTAAGGTGAGTCAGATGGAGACGCAAGGAGCGCTATCCTTTTCTGAGCTGGTGCTCAATGCCAGCTTCTTAGTACAGTGTGTCATGCTGTTTTTGCTGGCGCTCTCGGTGATCTCGTGGACGATCATTATCTCGCGCAATAACCAGTATCGCATCGGGCGCGCCAAAGCCGATGAGTTCGAAGACCGCTTCTGGTCGGGTATCGACCTCAACAATCTCTATCAAGAGTGCATGAAGCGCCCCGATGAATTAGTGGGCCTTGAGGTGATTTACTCCGCAGGCTTTAAAGAGTTCGTGCGCCTGGTAAATTCCGGCCCCGCGGACCAAGATGTGGTCATGGACGGCACCTATCGCCAGATGAAGGTCGCCTGCTCGCGTGAGGTTGAGCTGTTAGAAAACCATCTGCCAACTTTAGCGACTATTGGCTCAATTAGCCCGTACATCGGCTTATTTGGCACGGTTTGGGGCATTATGCATGCCTTCGTATCGCTTGCGGCGGTC
>DXIF01000106.1 GCA_019113025.1 Candidatus Anaerobiospirillum stercoravium
CCCCTCGGCGCCCTTAATTGGGGTTATATTACATCTTTAGTCCCATGCGCAATTCCACAGCCAGTTTTTAGACTGTAAATTTTTGGGAGCAAAAAGTGAGCGCGCTCGCTCAAACGGAGAAATATGTATACACCCCACCCCAGGGCCACTGCGCCATCCAAGCCCATATTTACGCCGTTTTTAATCAAGTAACGATCCTACCTACCCCATGCGATGCGCTCTTGCCTCGGGGCCATAAGCGCAGCAACCCCATAAATAAGCCATTTCTAAAAAATAGCCGTATACCTAATTCCCGGAAGGCCCCATCCGACTGGGCTTAGCACCGTTTTTAAGGTCTACCGCGCGCCCTTTACTCCATTATGGAGCACACGCCCCGCCATCCATCTATGAATTTGGGTGTATACATTTAAATAAGAAAGTGTGACGACGGGCAAATAATGTATACCTGGTTTTATGGGGCAAAATTATGTGCACCATCCGGCGTACACGCATAATCGCGCGCGGCACAAGCTTAGCCGCCGCGTGTCGGCGTGCGCCCCGCCCACGAGGCTTTCGATAGCACGGGCCACGCCGACAGCACGGGGCGCGCCGACCACTCCGGCAGTGTCGGCCGCGCAGCCACTTAGACGGCACGGCACCTGATGTCCTGCGAGGTTATACGCGGGCTATTTGATCTCCTCGTCGGCGTGGGGCAGCGCTGCAAAGAGCTCCTCACTGGCCTCCAGGTCGTGCTTGGTCTGAGCCTCCTCAGCTGGGGTCTGGTGAACCGTGGCCCGCGGATGGGCGTGGTTGTAGACCTCTTGCAACCGTGCAAGGTCAACGTGGGTGTAAATCTGGGTGGTGCCAAGGTGGGCGTGCCCCAACATTTCTTGCACCAAGCGCAGATCCGCGCCATGGTTTAACAGCTCGGTGGCAAAGGAGTGGCGCAGCTTGTGCGGGGTGACCGTACCGGTTAACCCCGTGTCCTTAGCCGCGTTCTTGATAAAGGTTTGGACCGTGCGCACGTTAAGGCGTGTGCCCAAGCGGTTGACAAACAAGGCGTTGTCACGCGGCTTAAAGGCTGAGCGCACCTGCAAGTACTGGGCAATGGCCTCTAAGGCGATGCGCCCCACCGGCACAATGCGCTCCTTATCGCCCTTACCAAAGACGCGCACTTCGCGCCGGTCAAAACTGACATCACCCAGATTAAGCGAGATGAGCTCGCCCACGCGCAGCCCCGAGGAGAATAAAAGCTCGGTGATGGCGCGATTGCGGATGTCCTGCGGGGTCTTAAGCTCCCCCGAGGTCAGCTGGTCGACTTCTTGGGCCGAGAGCACGCGCGGCAGCGCATTCTTGGCCTTTGGGGCCAAGATGAACTGCATTGGATTGAAGTTCAGGTACTGATGGCGCTGCATGAAGCTAAAAAAGGACGAGACCACGTGTACCGCGTGCGCGATGCTGGCGCTGGCATAGCGCTCATCGTTGCTCTTGAAGTTGAGGTGACGGCTGAGCGCACGCAAATCAAGCTTATCAAGCGCGCCCCACTCAACCATGAACCCGGTGGGCGAGGCGGCGCACGGGCGCTGCGCCAAAAACTTAATCACCCGCTCCAAGGTGTCCTTGTAGCTTTTAAAGGTCAAAGGCGAGTAGTGCTTTTCATCGCGGATATAGCGCAAGAACAAATTGGCGTGATAGTACAGCCCGCTATTGTCCTCGAACAAAGTCTGATTGATGCGCCGCCCCGAGCGCTCGCCCATGACGCCTGCATCCGGCGGCACCACCGCCGCCCCGCCCGTCCTCGCAACCGCACTGCGCTCGGTCTGTACCCTCAGCTCCTGAGCCGTCAGCGGCAAGGCCTCAGCGGCCTCATCCGGGACGAAATTAGCCCCGAGCGCGCAGCTAGCCTCGCCCTCAGTCCCAGCCCCAGCACCGGCTAAAGCCGCGGCCGCACTGCCGCAAGAGGGGCCCACCGAACCAGAAGGTATCCGCCCATTTTCGGCCCAGCCCGATGGTATCGACGTTGTGACCGGTGCTGCGCCTAACGGGGGCGCCGCAAGCGGCGCCTCGCCCCAACTGTTATTGGGGACTGCACCTGGCGCTACGCTGCATGGATACTGGGATAGCGCGTTATGCGTCGTATCCAGATCAGTCTGCGGCGCGCGCGGGAGCGCAGCCGGGATTGGGGCTGGGGCTGGAGCCTGCGCCGCCCGGCTTTGTCCCGCCCCCTGAGGCTGAGGTGGCGCCAGCGCTCCTGCTGACAATGGCGCGGATGTGACCGGTACGCCGTAAGCCATCGGGGGTGTTCCAGCGCAAACCGCCACCGGATTAGGTGCCACCGGATTGGGTGCCACCGGATTTGGTGCTACCGGATTGGGTGCCACCGGATTGGGTGCCACCGGATTAGATGCTAACGGCGCGGCCGTGGGAACTTGCGGGTAGTAGCTTGGTTGGGGGTGAACCGACGCGGCTACAGACTGAGGCATGACGCCTTGCGGATACGGGCTTTGACCTATCAGCTGCCCGGCAGCGGCTTGCTGCTGCGCCAGCGCTATTTGTTGGAATTGGACAAATTGCTGATATTGCAGCCATTGCTGCTGCACCGCTGCCGCTTGCGCCTGCGGATCGGGCGGCCCGCTGGGAGCCCCACTGGGCGGCATCATGCCCTGCTGGGCCATCAGCTGCTGCTGATAGGCCTGAAACTGCTGAAATTGCAGAAACTGCTGGTACTGGGCCCATTGCTGCGGGTCAAGTGGCGTGGTCGGCGGCATCGGCGCCGCCGTTCCGCCCGCGGCGGGGGCGGCCGCGGCGGCAGGTGCAGGCGCGCGGCGCGGCTGCGGCGCGGCCGTAGGGGCAGCTGCGGCACGCGCTGGGAGCGGGACGGGCGAGCCGTCTGGTTGTTGGTAATCACTCATAGCTCCCCTCCCAGCAAATGACGGTACCGCCATAACAGCGCCGTCATGACGGCACCGCCATGAGCGCGCACTAAGGACGTAACAGGTGGCGCTGACCTAGCGGGCCGAGCGCCTAGTGGGTGCCTTAAATTGAGATAATACCCTCGTAGACGTGGGTAGCTGGGCCCTTCATTAAGACGGGCTTACCCTGACCCTGCCAGCTGATGCTTAAAGTGCCCCCAGGCAAGTGGACCTTAACCTTGGAGTCAAGCAAGCCTTGGGTCATGCCCACTACCGCCGCCGCACACGCTCCAGTGCCGCAGGCCATGGTTTCGCCACAACCGCGCTCAAAAACGCGCAGCTTGACCTCGCTGCGGGACACGACCTGCATAAAGCCAACATTGACCTTCTCGGGGAAAGTTTCATGACGCTCTAAGAGCGGGCCTAGGGTCGCAATAGCACAGGTGGCTACGTCATCGACCAAGGTCACCATGTGGGGATTGCCCATTGAAACCGCGCCGACCTTAAGTTCAGCGACGCCGCCTGCGACTTCGGGGTCTAACTGTACCGTGTACTCAGGCGCCTCTTGCGCAAAGGTGCACGGAATCTTATTTGGTTCAAACACCGGTACGCCCATATTGACCACGACTTCGCCATCGTCTTCGACCTTTAAGATCAGCTCATTGGCGATGGTTGAGACCTTGATTTCGCGCTTGCTGCACAGGCCATGGTCGAGCACGTAGCGGGCAAAGCAGCGGGCGCCGTTGCCGCACATCTGCACCTCAGAGCCATCTTGGTTGAAGATGCGGTAGTGGAAGTCAAAATCAGGATTGTACGGGGGCTCAATTAACAGCAGCTGGTCAAACCCCACCCCAAAGTGACGATCGCCCAAGCGCTTGATGAGCTCAGTGCTAAAGAACACCTTTTGGGTGACGGCATCGACCACCATAAAGTCATTGCCTAGACCATGCATCTTGCTGAACTTAATCTGCATAACCGCTCCCGCTTGTGACTAAAACAGGGGTAAGCCCCGATCAGCTCCTCCCTTAGGTCATGACCGCCGCGCTCTGAAGACCGCCGCAGCTAATGTCTTAGGGAGGCGCGCAAAGCCCCAGCCCAAGTATCCTTGGGGCTGGGGCTTATCATAACATTGCGCGCCCGCCGCCTGACGCGGCGAGCCTCCTAACACCGCCTGACGCGTCAGGCGGGCTAACGCCGCCCATAAGGCGGCGCCGCGCCTTAATTATCGAACTGCTCTTCGTAATCGGTGATGATGCGCTCGTTGGCCCACATGTCTTCCTCTTGCTGGCGCTCGCGGATGACAAAGGCCCGACTGCCCTCAACCAAGATCTCAGCACACAGTGGGCGGCTGTTGTAGTTAGACGACATGGTCGAGCCATAAGCACCGGCACCGCGCACCACCAAGATGTCGCCCTCACGGACGTTGAGGTGGCGCTCCTTGCCTAAGTAATCATCGCTCTCGCAGATTGGACCTACCACGTCATAGAGCTTGGTGCCATTGCTATCGCTGCCAACTAAGGCGTCAGAGGCCGGGCGCTTAACCGCCGGGATGATGTTCATCCACGAATTGTAGAGGGCCGGACGAATTAAATCGCTCATCGAGCCGTCGACAATGCAGAAGTTACGCTCGGAATTGGACTTTAAGTACAGGACCTTAGTGACCAAGATACCGGCATTGGCGACCATGGCCCGGCCCGGCTCGCAGAAGATCTCAACATCGATGTCCTTTAAGCGCTGGATCACCGCGGCCATATACTCATTGGGCGATGGTGGGGTTTCATCGTTGTAGGTGACGCCTAAGCCGCCGCCGATGTCGATGTGCTTGACCACAATGCCCTTGTCCGCCAGCTCATGGTACAGGGCGATTAACTTATCCGTGGCCTCGATGATCGGCCCCCCTGAGGTCATCTGCGAACCAATATGACAGGCGATGCCGCGCGCGTCTAAATGCTCACTCTTACCAATGTACTCATAGAGGCGCACTGCGTCTTCAAAGGCGATGCCGAACTTATTCTTCTTGAGGCCCGTGGAAATCGACGGGTGGGTTTGAGCGTCAACATCGGGGTTGACGCGCAGCGCCACTGGGGCTACCACGCCTAAGCGCTTTGCCACGGCTTCGACCTTATAAAGCTCACTTTCGGACTCTAAGTCCAAACACTTAATCTGCTGGTTTAAGGCGTACTCAATTTCATCCTCGCGCTTACCTACGCCCGAGAAAATGGCCTTTTGGGCGCTCCCCCCGGCGGCGATGACGCGCATGAGCTCGCCCTTGGAGACCACATCAAAGCCGCAGCCAAATTTAGCGATGATATTGAGGATGCTCAAGGAGCTATTGGCCTTGACCGCGTAGCACACTAGATGCTTCTTGCCCACTAAGGCGTCTTCAAAGGCCTTTAAGTGACGGACTAAGGTGGCCTTGGAGTAAACATAAAGAGGTGAGCCATAGCGCTCGACTAAGTCAGTAACCTTGATATCTTCCGCGTACAGCTCGTTATCTTTGTAGTTAAAGTAATCCATCTCAGAGCCTCGATAAAACCTAGGTGCGGGCCTAAAGCACGCCTATGGTGCTACTGGTTGCATCTCATCTGTTGGTGGCTGCTGTGAGCTATCACTGCCCATCGCACCGCCTGGATGTTGCTCAATGGCTTGTGCCTCATCTTCAGGCAGATAGAGGTCATACTTAAGACCGCAGCCTGTTAAGAGCAACAGCGCCGCTGTGGCAGCACTTATGAGAACCAATCGCGACATAGGAAACTCCTAAACCAAAAGTTGAGAATAGCATGCTTTGTCCCGTCTGCACCAAGCTGGACAACGGCGCGCCATTTTGGGCCAAGCCCCAGCCTGAGGCCACCCAATGGCCGCGGCCGCACTTGCGGCAATTCCGCACAGCGCCCACGGCATTCCCCGCAGCAGCGCCCACGGCGGCGCGGCGGCCCGCCCGACGCTAATCGCTGTGAATGGTGAAAGGGTGCAAGCTACGCTGATCTTGGGACAAGACGTAGTACTGCGGCAAGTTAAAGCGGGCGCCACGGGCCAAGCGATTTTGGCTTTGCTGCGTGTAGAAGCGGTTAATCGCGTTCACCAAGGACGCACGCGAGCCGTAGTAATCGTGGTAAATATTGACCTCATTGCGCTCATTGACGATGTAGATATCCCAATGTCCCTTGTCCGGCAGCGGCATAAAGAAGTATTGCACAATGCCGGTACTAGCGTAGCGATCGACAATCGGCGGCACTTGCAGCGCAAATTCTGGGCGCATGCCATAGCCGGGAACCACGCTGATATCAAAGTCGTTAGAACCAAAGACGCTCTTGCGGTTGATCTTAACCCCGCGCTCCCCCACCGCCCGGGCAATATAGGTGTTACGCCCGACTTCAAAGACATACTCACTAGAACTGGTCGGCAGTAAGCAATTGCACACTTGGCGTAAGGCCGACTCAAGGTCGTACTTAATCAGGTCTTGGTAACTTGCCGCATAGGAGCACACTTCAATATGGCTTAACAGTTCAGTGAGCTCTTCACTGGTAGCAATGCTATTGCGCTGCGGGGCGGGGCTAGGCGTAAACTCTAAAGCGTCCGGCGCGGCGCGGGCGCCTAACAGGCGCGGGGGCTCTGGCAGCACATCATGATGGTGGTCCGTCGAAATTAAGCCCTGGGCATAGGCATGGGTGGCCCCCCCGGCGCTGAGCACGGCTTGCGCCCCAATGCCAATGGCGGATTGCGCCAAGGCACTGGCGTGCAGCGCGTTGCCCCCCACCTCAGGCGACGACGGCACAGGCTCGGCGCTGACCAGCGAGCTTAGACTAATGCTATTGGTGACAATGCGCAGCAAGGTCGCCAACAGTTCCACTACGCCTTCCTCACCGCTGGGCAGACTAATGGTGAGAGCCTCCCCCCATGTATTGACCACGATGAGGTCAACTGAGCCGACGAGGCACAAGCGCTGGTGACCGCAGCACAGGGTCGAGCCATAGTCGAGATCGAGCACTTGGCTGTTGAGTAAGCCAGTATTGTCCTCTTCGAGATTGACCACCACCACGCACGATTTGAGACGAAAGCCGCTCTGCATGCTCTGCTCGGAGACATGGTTCATGCTCGAGCCCAGCACGCGGGTGATGTCGCTACTGAGCTGCTTAATCTTAGCGGGCGTGACCACCTTGGCCGAGCCAGCAACGTGAATTTTAGTGCGCAGCGTCATCATGCCATTAAAACAGGCCCACGCCACCACCTCGCTTAAGCGGGTACCGATATAGGTCACGCGCTGGTTGAGCAAGTCGATGTTGTAGTCAGCGGCGGTGTACAAGTGCCAGCCTTTGCGGCACAGACTATGAGGGCTCGGGCAAATGAAGGTCAGATGGCGCTCTTCTAAGTTATGGAAGAGCGAGGTGTGCATCACCAAGATCTTGCCGGGATAGCGGTCAAAGGCGGCATAGAGCTTACGCGAGAGCACGCCGGCGTCATCGGAGGTAATGGCGTACTCAATGCCGTGCCGCACGGAGAAGCGCAGCAGCGCCAAATAGCTCTCCAAGAGGGTATTGAAGACCTCGCGGTTAAAGCCGCGCGCCTGATTCATCTTCCACGAGGCGACGTTCTCCAGCTCGGTCAAAAACTCGTGCTTCCAGCCCCAGCGGGTACTGAGCTTGTCCAAGAGCTCCCGCTTAAACTCATAGTCGTCACGATGCGAGGCGCTGTAGTGATTTAAGCCCATAAAGAGCTTTAAGTAAAAGCACTTGCGCATGAGCTCAAGGCGCTCCCCGCCCCCGGCTTCTTGCAGATACTGCGAGACCTTTAAGTACATCAGGTAGTAGGAATCGAGATCTAAGCTGTAGCCATCATGGGAGAGCATGTAGTCCTTAAGCTCCGAGGACAACAGACGGGTATTGGGGTAGGAGCTGGAGTAGGCCTCCATCAACAAAATCTTGAGTACGACCTTGAAGGGCGAATCAATGCCCTTGTACAAGAGCCACAGGCCTGAGCCAAAGTACTCGGTCGGCGAGCTTTTGACCACCGAGCCAAAGTCAAACCACTCAGCTGCGTCCAAGGGCGCCTCGCCCTCAACCCAGCCGTCGCGCAAAGCTAAAGCCTCGCACTCTTTAAGGCTCGGCAGCGCCAGCGCCGCCGCGCCGGCGCGGCGGCGCTGTTTGCGCTGCGCAGCTCCTAGCGTAGGGTCACGGGAGGTGCGAACCTCACGGACATCGGCGCTGGCATAGCGCATCAAGTCTGAGCCCTCAGGCCCCTCATTGAGCGCTGAGGCATAGGACAGGGCCGAGGCCACATTATCGCCCCACAGCGGCATGCCGCTCACGCCCATAGCTTGCACCAAGCGCCCCAGACCGGAGTTAGGGGTGCCTTCGACCCCCACTACGCTGTCATCACTGCTAACAGGTGCCATAGGGGCTGACCACCTAGGATCGAACGCCGCAGGCCCCGCCTGCTCGGGTGACGCCACAGTAGCCTCAGGCAGCGCGGCTTGAGCTTGCGTGACCTCAGACCACTCACGCTGGGCGGGGCCGCCTTCAGGCACTGCAGCTGCGCTTTGCTCACTGTCGGCCCGCTCAGCACTCTCAGCTTTACCGGCTAATTTGTGGTACCAGCCCTTGATGCGGCGCAGCGGACGCTCGCGCTCCCTAGGCGTGGGGTCAGCTGAAGCTGCCTCAAGCGCGAACGCGTCGGCCGCAGCCTCGTCGGCTGCAGCCTCAGCCGCATCTGCGGCCGCCTCCTCGTCGCCCTCCTCATCATTGGGATCAGGCAGCTCCATTAAATGCTCCAGCGCATGCTGGTTGTACCAGCGAGAGCTCTCATCGTCGCCGATTAAGGCTGACATCATGACATGGGACATGCCATGGGATGAGCCATGAGACATACCCTGCGACACGCCCTGCGATATGCCGTGAGACCCGCCGTAAGACAGCCCCTGAGCGCTGCTTTGCGTGCTCACGCTTGCGGGGGCGGGCGCAGGATCTAGGCCGGCCGTTGCTAGGGTTACCGGCAGGCGTGGCACAAAGTGCGGTAAATTGGAGCGGCCTTCGAGCAGAAAATTCACGTAATCCTGATAGGCGCTTTGCTCTTCCTTGGTCGAAATCAAATACCAGATGATGTAGCGCCCGCACAGGCGGATGCTGGAGCGGTAGAACTCATCGAGCAAGAACAAGTTCTGGGCGCTGCCACAATTTTCCTCATCTAATTGGTCGGGCTGGAAGTTGGTAAAGCGATCTTCGGGCGTCACAAAGAGGTTGAGCTCAACGCCTTGGGATTTGACGTAGGTAGTGATAAAGCGGCACTTGTCTTGTAGCGCGCTCATGCCCTCAGCACTGATATTGGCGCGCACGCACACCCAGATGTCCAAATCTGAGCTCTGCGACTGGCCAATCGAGGACGTCGAGCCCATGGCATATAAGCCCAAGATATCGTGCTGCACGGGCTCTTCTAAGGGCGGAATCTGCGCTAACAGCTCTGCGTTTCGAGCCTCATACTCAAGGCGCTCCTGAGCTTCCGCCGCGCTTTGGGCTGGAAGTTGCGCCATTTCATCGTAGGCTTCGCTCAAGCTCTCTGAGAGCTGGGAGCGTAGATACTGCTGCTGAATCTCATTGGGGGTAAAGAGGTCGATGCCATGGGGGATATAACCTGAGCGGTAACCGGGCAGGCAGATATGGTTGTAGTGCAACAGCAAGGGTACGACTTCAAGGCCCCAGCGCGCCTGAGGGCCCATTAAGGCGCAAGTTCGTTGCAAGCGGGTCTCATTGAGCGCCTTATAGCGCCGAAAGCGCGTCAAAATCTGCTGTTTGCTGATATAGACCATGAACCACGGGCGCCTGAGGTGAAACGAAAGCCAGAGCGTCTGACCAAACTGGGAAATTATAGCGCAGTGCGTCTTATGCCGTGCGTCGAGTGCAGCGGCCTAAGATGCCGCAGCGCCCGCCCCCGACCGGGGCGGGCGCGGGGCACCACCTCCGGCGTGGCCCCGTATGTGGTGCCCCCAAGCTTGAGGTCATAGCTCATAGTTGCGGCGCACATCCTAAAAGGCTATGGCATTTGGTGCTAAAATTCACCCTTAGCGCCTATGGGTGGCGCACCGCTACTTGCCCTAGCGCTATGCGCCTTTCAGCGGGCAGAGCCCTTACCGGCATCGCCACAGGCACAGCCTAACGGCCTAGAGCCAACGGCCCAGTTTGTTTGCAAGACCCTGCAGGGATCAAAATGGTTAATAATACGTCCGCCACTGCCAGCACCTCCAATGCTGCCCCAAGCACGACCCCAGCAACTGATGTTGCTATGGTAACTTCCACCTACCAAGATGTAGCGCAAGAGCAAGCTGCGATCAATGCGCTGCAAAGCGAGGTTGGTACCTTACGGGCTAAAATCGCCGAGCTGCAAGCCCAAAGCGCCAATAATGCCGGGAGCAAGCACGGCATGCTGTGGCTGGTCGTAGCTATCGCCTTAGCTGCCGCCGGTTTTGCCAGCTTCACCGCCTATCAAAGCCAAAACGAGCTGATTAAGCTCAATTCCAATATGGCCAGTACCCAGCAGCAAATCCAAAGCAGCGTCGCCCAAGTTGAGGGTAAAGCCAATGAGCTGCGCGTCGCGGCCCAGCAATTTAGCACGCTGCAAAATGACCACACTGCCATCCAGCAGGCTTTAACCTCGGTCAACCAGAATTATCAGACCTTAGGCCAATCGGTTAATGGCATCATCGCTGCCCAGCAGCAGCTGGGCGCCACCATGTCCAACTTAGATGCCACGGTCCAAGCCTTCTCGGAGCGCAATCCTAACGATTGGCTGCTCTCGGAGAGCTACTTCTTAGTTAACAACGCTGCTGCCAAGGCCATCTTTGAACAAGACATCAAGGCGGCCGTGTGGATGTTAACCAAGGCCGATGAGCTCTTAGTTGAGATGCAAGGGGATGAGGTCGTCGCCTTACGTGAGGCCATCTCGCAAGACATCGCCGCCTTAAACAACATCAGCTTAGTTGATCTGCGCGGCTTAGGCTTAACCTTAGATCGCGCCTATGACAATATCGACCAGTTAGTGATCGAGGGCTACTCCGATCCGGCCAAGCGCGCTGCGGCCTTTGTCTCAACCAATGAGCCATCGGAGAACATCGCCGACTGGAAGGAGAACTTAACCAAGTCCGCCAACGACTTTGCGCAGCGCTTTGTTGAGGTTCGCCGCCGCAATCCAGAGGCGGCCACCGAGTTCTTAGCCCCCGAGCAAGACCTGTACTTACGCGAGAACATCAAGACCCGCATTCTCTTAGCTAAGGCCGACCTCGCCCACGGCGACAAGGAGGCGATGCAGGCCAACTTAAACGATGCCATCAAGCTGGTTACCACCTACTTTGACCCCGAGAGCACGGTCACGGTTAACACCTTAGAGATGTTAAATAAGGTCGCCGCAAGCGAAGTTACCATTGCTACCCCAGAGAGCTTACGCAGCGCCGTGGCCTTCTCTGACTTTGCCAAGGCTCACTTATTAAACCGTGGTAACTAAGAGGTAGAGACATGATCAAGATTCTCCTTGCAGTTGCGCTGTTATGCGCTGCGGTCTTTTTGGGCCCGCGCCTTGCCGACAGCCAAGGCTTTGTCCATATTGCCACGGACAATTACATCGTTGAGACCTCGCTGACCACCGCCATCATCCTTGCGCTCGTGGCCTTCTTGGTCTTGCACGTGCTCATCAACCTGTTAAACCGCTCGGTTAAGTTGCCGCGCTCAACCTCGCGCTGGTTTACCAAGCGCCGTCAGCACAAGCAGCAGCTGTTATTAGGTGAGGCCTTCTTAGCCTACGAAGAGGGCGCCTATCAGCGGGCCTTAGGCTTAATTCGCAAGTACGGCTCCAAGGGCGAGCTCCCAGCTAGCCTCTTGTTCTTAGCCGCGAAGAGCGCCTTTAAGTTAGGTGATTTGGTCAACTGCCGCACCTACTTAGACCAAGCCGAGCAAAGCCCCTTAAGCTCGCAGCTGGCCTGCCACCTGTTACGCGCCAAGCTCAACTTAAAGCTGGGCAATGCCCCAGCGGCCTTAGAGAACTTAGACCAAGTCAAAAAGGACAGCTACACCAACGCCATCACCACCAAGCTCTTAAGCGAGTGCTATGAGCAAGAGGGCGAGTATGACAAGCTCATCTCCTTACTGCCGCAGATCAAGAAGCTCAAGTTACTGGATGATGACGCGTACCAAGCCTTAACCCAGCGGACCTTAGGGGCCTTAGTTGAGCGCACCCAAGACTCCAATACCGTCGTGTCCTTGATCAACAAGTTAAGCCGTGCCGAGCGAGCTGACGCAAGCTTAATGACCCCGCTCATCACCAAGCTGGTCGCCTTAGGCGATAGCGTCAACGCGGGTAAATACGCCACCTCCTTGTTAAAGCACAGCGGCGCCGAGCCATTAATCGAGGCCATTGCCACGTGGCGTGAGGCGGTTCCGGCAGTACTTGCTGAGCTGACGCGCCAAGAGAAGCAAAATCAGGTGGGCGCTCAAACCAACCTGCCGCTGCTCAAGGCTTTAGCTAACTTAGAGCTCAAAGCCGATAAGTTAAGCGAGGCCAAGGCGCACTTAAAGCAGGCCTTTAGCTTAGGCAAAGGCCCTGAGCTTTACCTCTTAGCCGCTGAGCTCAACGAGCGCTTAGCCCAGTACGACGAGGCCACCAAATTCTTTGCCTTAGCCGTACGCGACCAAAGCTTTGCCCCAGCTCCAATTGAGGCGCCACAGGCCGCTGAGCCAAAAGCAGACAAGGCCCAGCCTGCGGCTAAGGCCGAGGACACCAAGGCCGAAGCCCAAAGCGCCTAACGGTCCCCCACCAACATGCCGGGGCCCGTCAGGCCCCGCCGCCCAAAAAGGCCTGAAGCTCAGCTTCAGGCCTTTTTTGCGCGGCTCAGGTGCCACACAGCTCAGGTGCCCCATGGCTCAGGTGCCACACAGCTCTGGTGCCCCTTGAGCTTTGCGCCAGTTGGTCGGCCGTGTCCTCGCGCGCAGGCGGCTTAGTAGTACAGTGACGGGGCAGCGCTGCGGCCCAGCAAATCGTCGATATCAAGCTGCATCTTGGCAATGGAGAAGGCCTTGGTCAGCTCATCTTGGCTGATAAAGCCGCAAGCGCCATAAAGCAAGTACGAGCTGCCATCAAAATAGGTCACAAGGCCGGCGCACGGGGCGTTATCGACGTATTGGAAGCTAAAGCCACGGCGCGCAATCTGGGCGGTCAGCCCCCAGCCGGAGTAGCTATCCATCACCGACTGGGCGTAAGCCTTGGTCGTGCTCAAATGCGCTGCAGGTGCCAAAATCTGTAAGAAGGCTTTGGCCTTGCCGTCCTTGCGCACCAAGCTCACCGAGCGGCTTGGGCGGTTGTAGTTTAAGTTGTAGTCAGGCAGGATGCGGCTCACGCGCGCATCTTGCTCCCCGCCAATACTCATATTGATGGCGTTGGGTGCGGCATGCGGTGAGGGAGTCGGCGCCGCCTGGGCCCCACCTGCACCGCCTAAGACCAGCAGCGCGGCCATTAAGGCGCTCAGACGCCCTAATTTTTTGCTGAGAGCCTTGCTCCCACGGGTGATTACGCGCTTTGTCATGCCCCACTCCTTGTGCCCACGCCGGGCGCCCACGCTTGCGCCCATGTCTTGTGAGCGCTGGGCGCCCACTATTGCCGAAAACCTGCGCTTAGTATAGGCCAAGGCAATGCTTATGCCCAGTTGGGCGCTACCGCCGACACTACCGCCGCGCTACCGCCGATTAGCCCTAAGTTTCGACCTTGAGCGCTATGTTAGAATGGCCCTTTGCTCAGGAATGCGGTGCTGCGCGCTTTTAGGCCCGCGGCGCACTTCACTTTCATCACTTATGTTTGGTTAGTTTGGCGCTTTAAGGTCTGCCGCCTTAAATTGCCCCAAGAGGCGCTGCGTTATGCTGTCGTTTATCCCTGGACCGATTCTCCTCGTGTTTAACTTGGTGGTCTTAAGTGTTGTCACTTTGATCTTAGCGCTGCCGATTTTTATCGGGGCCGTCATCCGCGTGATCCTGCCGCTCAAGCCCGTGCTCAAGGCCTTAGATGCGCTCTATCAGAGCATCTTCTTTACTTGGGCTCACTTCCTCTCCTTACAAATGGCGCTGACCAACAAGACCAAGTGGGATCTCAAGGGTTTTGATCAGGTCAAAGTCAACGGCTCCTGCATGATCATCTGCAACCACTTATCGTGGACCGATATCGTCATGCTGATCATCATCTACCGCGGCCGCATCCCGATTACCAAGTTCTTTTTAAAGCACTCCCTGATTTACATCCCGATCATCGGTCAAGTCTGCTATGCCTTAGGCATGCCGTTTTTGCGCCGCTACACCCGCAGCGAAATCTTAAAGAACCCTAAGCTTAAGACCAAGGACTTAGACGCGACCCGTAAGGCCTGCTTAAGCGTCATTGAGCATCCCTCGACCTTGGTTAACTTCTTAGAGGGCACTCGCTTTACCAAGGCCAAAGCTCAGGCCCAAAAGAGCCCTTATCAAAACCTGATGCCGCCGAAGACCGCCTCCTTAGCGGTGGCCCTAGGCATCATCGGCCCCAAGCTCGACTGCATCTTAAATACGACCTTGCAGTACCCTAAAAACGAGAGCGGCACCGCCTTTATCGACCTGTTAAGTGGCCGCTTACACGAGGTTATCGCCCGCGTTGAAGTGATTGGTCCTGAGACCATTCAAAACGAGCTCACCGGCGACTACATGAGCGACAAGCAGTTCAAGCGCAGCTTTACCCAAAAGGTCCGTCAACTGTGGCAAGCCAAGGACGAGCAAATCGCGCAGCTTTTGGGCATCGCCTACCAGCACCCTGAAGCGGAGGCCGATCCAGCCCAGTCCGCAGCCGCCTCTGCTGAGACTCCGGCCGCCCCGGCTGAGGACATCCCGGCTGAGGCCCCAGCCGCCTCTGCTGAGACTCCAGCGGCTGAAGCTAAGCCTGAAGCTCAGGCTCAAGCGCCCGCTGCCGCGCAACCAGCGCCTGAGCCCGTAGCGGCTGGTCCCAAGAGCAACGCTGAATCCAAGTAACGCGGAGCTTAAGCTCCCGCTACCAAAGAAAAGGTCGCCGCGGCGACCTTTTATTTGGTGGGTTAGAGCAACGTCAGACTACTTGGTGCTGACCTGCGCCTTGCCCTGCGGGGCATCCGGCAGATTGTCCTTTTCTAAAAGGTAGCCGATGAGAGCGGTGAGCTGATCCAAGTTCTCGACCGACTCCATGGTGACCAAGTACTTGCCGTTGACCAAGATCTCTGGAACCGCCTCGATATTGATGTCCTGACCCCAGCGGTCGTATTGAGCGACGCGACCAATGATCGGGAAGGTGTTGTACTCTTGCTCAAAGCGGGTCTGCGGGATGCCGCTGGCCACCGCGATGGCAACCATATCGGCATGGCTCATGGGGATGTTGCCGTTTTGATGCATCTCGCGAAATAGGGTCTCAACAAAGATGTCCTCAAAGCCTAAGTTGGCGGCAACGGCGAGCGCTCGCTGCGACTCAGGGCCCATGGGGCCACCTAACATTGAAACCGGGTTGCGCTCAAAGGCGGCGTTAGGAAAAGCCTTTTTGATGGCATCAAAGTCCCCTTGCAGGGAGTAGCAGTGACCGCACCAAAACGAAAAGAACTCACGGATTTCCTTGGTGGGAGTGAGCTTATTGGTTCTAACTTCGTAATTGACGCCCTCTTGATACTCGGCTGCCATGCAAGGCAAGCTCAAGGTCAGAATGGCGACCGTGCTAACTAAAGCGACCAGCTTTTTCCACATTGTGAATCTATCTCCACCTAACAACCATGATTGTGCGCTCCGGCGTCATCCGGAAACGGCCTTACATCTTAAGTAACGTCACTTAGAGCGCCCTTAGCGCCAAAAGTTGCACCCTCAGCTCTAACTGTGCCCTCGGGCACGGCCGCGCGTCCGTGCTAATTGGTGGTGGAAGAGTGATCCCAGATTGAGACCTTATCGCGCAGCTGGCGCACGCTGCGGCGCTGGCGCTTCATGCCCAAGGACAGCATCAGGCTCATGGTGCGCACACCCCAATTAGATTTGGCTGCAAGACGGCACAGGATAAAGAGGCGTTTGACGTTGCGCCGGGAGATCTTGTAATTGCACTCAGGATCCATGGGGTTGCGCGCAACCTTGCGCAGCAAGTACATCGCCATGGCGACGTTGGTGAGGCAAAACAGGCGCACGCCCGAGCTTTCTTTAGGCGAGAGAGTGCAGATAAAGTCGATGGCGTCGTCTAGGTGGCCTTGGGTAAAGGCCACGTAGTCTAAGACCTCATCGCGCGTGGTCGCTGGCAGGAAGCTTGCGCCCCGCTGCGTGTCCTTAGCGCGATCGCGCAGAATATTGGTCAGCTGCAAGCCCTCACCAAAGCTGACCGCAAGCTCCATTAAGTCCTTTTTGTCGGCCTTGTGGTCGCTTAAGCTAAAGAGCTCAGCAAGCATCTCGCCCACTACGCCCGCCACAAAGTAGCAGTAATTGTCGACCTCATCTAAGTTCTCGATCTGCGGGTGCTCTAGGCTCTTGTTGAGCGAAGAGGCCATGCCGTGACCTAGGATCGAGACGCCGTGGCAGATGATTTCTTTGACCTCATCGGGGTAGGACAGAAGTAAGTTAATCACCAGCTCAAGGTCAGCAATCAAGGCGACATCCTGCGGCGCTGAGCCCTCGTGGGTGAGTTCCAAGGCGCGCTGACGCAAGCCCATTAACACATCGTGCTGCTCAAACTCGTCGCCGGCCAAAAAGGAAAAGTCTGACAACCACGTGATCTTTTCGACCACGGGAGCCTGGACGTCATCCTCGACCGTATCAACAATGCGACAAATCAGATACGCCAGGCTCACATAGTCCTTTAACGGGGCCGCCATAAACGGAATGGTGATGGCAAAGGAGCGGGAGACCTGATTTAAGTGGGAATAAAGAGCGCTCTGGCTTAAGACCGGGCCTTCGGAGGAATAAGCATAAACGCCCGTTTTGAGCGCAGAGTGTTTTGAAGTATGGGGAGGGTACGCGTCCATATGACCTAAAGCAACAGATGACAGTCATGCGCCAGCGCGCTAGGAACTGCAAACCTTAAATCTAAGGGCACAACTAAGCGCGAGGCTTAACCATTATAACAAGGAGCATGTGCGCCCCAATTAGGCGGCGCCCACCTACGTTCAATTATGAGAGCACCGTCGGCGCCGACTAGGGCGCGGGCCTTGGTGGGCACAAGGACGCCTGCCACGCCACATCAGCACGTGTGCTTTGCCCTATAATGGCCCTGATTGAGATCTGAGGTCCAAGCGGCACGCCGCGTTAGACCTTAAGCGTAGCGGTATGCTGCCGCGCAAGTGAGGATTGCTTTTCATGGACGACATCAAAACTGAAGCTCAAGCAGATACTGCGGTGGCCGCCAGCGCCCCACACCTCAATAAGCCACTGCCGCCGGTGGGCAGCAAAAAGGATATGAGTGCACACCCGCACCCACCTTTAGGCAATTTGTTGCTGCGCACCATGACCCTGCCGCGCGACACCAATCCGGCCGGTGACATCTTTGGTGGCTGGATCATGTCCCAGCTTGATATTGCCGGCGCCATCCTTGCCCGCGAGATTGCCCATGGCCGAGTCGTTACGGTCGCGGTCGACGCCATGAACTTCTTAAAGCCGGTCGAGGTGGGCGATGTGGTGTGCTGCTATGGCCACTGCATCAAGGTCGGCCGCACCTCGCTTAAGATCAGCCTAGAGCTGTGGGTCAAGAAGATCTACGAGCACACCGAGACCACGCGCGATTTAGTCACCGAGGCCTGCTTTACCTACGTGGCCGTGGGCGACGATGGACGGCCGCGCCCGCTGCCACCTGAGGCCCATATCATCGCCGAAAAGGGCATTGATGCGGGCACCATTGGCCTACATGCCGATGGCACCATCAAAAAGCCCGAGAGCTGCTAACAACGCATGCGACAACAGCGTGCTACAGCGCGGCGCGCGCCGCCCCCAGGCGTGCGGCGCGCGGGCAAGTGCGCCAAGTGGCACGTTAAACGGCACGCCAAGCGGCACGCTAAGCGTGTATGCTAAGCGCTTGCCGCTTCGCGCTGCGGACGGCGCCGAAACTCGCCCAAGTGAGCGAAAGCGACATCGACAATCTTGTAGTAATTGTCGCGATCAAAGAGATTGTTGGTGCGGTAGGCCAAGGAGAACTGCCCATCAACAATCGACTTTAAGTAAGTCGCAGCCAGCTTAACATCGAGGTCTGCCGGGAGCTGACTGCGCGCAATAGCGTTGCGCAGCGCCGCCTCGATTGACATATTGGTCACCTTCAAAAACTCGATCATACGAATCCGAGCATCATCGTTCTCATCAGCCGCCATGATGTTGACCACGATATTGATGATGGCTGGACTGATCAAGAGCTCGGTATTCTCATGGAAGATGAGCTGCATCCAGCGCTTGAGCAAGCCCAACGGATCGGAGGAATCGGGGTTGGCGGCGGCATAAAGCGTTGTGCGCAAATTAAGGCTCTTGGTCTGCGCCTCTAACAGCTCAATGAAAATGTCGTTTTTGTTCTCAAAGTGCCAGTAGATGGCACCGCGCGTGACGTTAGCCTCGCGCGCAATATCCGACAAGGATGCCTTGTCGATGCCCTTGGCAATGAAGATCTTGTTGGCCGCAGCCAAAATGCGCTGCTTGGTTGCTTGGGCATCTTCGTGAGTACGTTTGGACATAATCTCGCCTTAATCAGCACAACGTTAATCAGCACAAGGCTGAGTCCCCGCTAGCGCGCCGGGCCGCACGCTGAGCCGAGCGCCAGGCCGGACGCTAGGCCAAACGCAGGGCCGAGCGCCAAGCCGAACGTCGAGCCGGACGCCGGGCCGCACGCTAAGCCGCACGCCGCCGGTAGCGGCGCCGCCTTTAGCGCTGCGCTGGTGCTTGCAAATCGTTGAAGTGATGGAACATGGTCTCGATAATGAGCTTATTGCTCTGATACGGCGCTATGTGGGTGCCATCGCGTAAGGCCATAACGAGCCCTAACAAGGTGCCTTGCAAGTAGGCCGCAGCCATCCTAGCGTCAACTCTCGGTGACAGCTGGCCGAGGGCTATGGCACGCTTGAACGCGTCTTGCAGCATCTGCTGCACCCCTTCAATCAGCTCAATTAAGCGCGACTGTACCTCATTGGTGACCTCGGAGGCCATGACCTGCTGCAAGATGTCGCCTAGGGGCGAGACGATAAAGTTCTCGGTGTCAGACTGAAAGTGCAGCAAGGCCCACTTTTGAATCATGCCTAGCGGGTCACGTTGGTCTTCAGCTAAGGCTGAGCGCAAGGTCGGCAACAAGTTAAGCCGCTCTAAGCGGTCTTCGAGCAAGGCGGCCAAGAGCTCGCCTTTGTTTTCAAAGTGCCAATAAATGGCACCGCGGGTCACTTGCGCCGCGCGCGCGATATCCGACAACGTGGTCTTAGCGTAGCCCTTGGAGGTAAAGACCTCATTGGCCGCAGTTAAGATGTTGAACTTGGTTTGCTGCGCTTCCTCATAAGTTTTCTTGGACATAAATCGCTGCCTTAAGCTGACTGCCCCTTAGCTACCAGTGACTCACCGCTGGCACCAACACTGCCGTAAGCAAGTCATTTGCGCCATACTTGCAGGTAAACAGTGCGGCGCGGCTCGCCCCAAATGACGCCGTGCACGATGCCGGGGACAGGCCCGGCGGCGCGAATTTTTCAAACATACATACAAGTCTGTATGTTTACATTAAGCGTATAATAGGCCACGTGCTAGCAACATTCAAGCTGTATGTTTAGATCCAACAAAATTAGTGCAAAAGCTAGTAACGATGCGGCAGCAACCGTTTGCACCGGCACCAGCAAGGCCCTCAACTTAGAGGCTAATACCTACGGTTGGGATAAACAGTTGGACCCCACGGTTAGGACCTGCGGTTACCGCGTAAGGTCCGCTGCGCCCGCGCGGCTCCCGCACTGCCGCGGCAGCGCGGATACGGCAGCCGGATGCGGCCCCGCTCCTAAGTTTGGGCTAGGTTTGGCCTAAGCAAGTGCTCTATTTTGGGACGCGCCGCGGCCTAGTTAGCAATTTACTAACAACTAGTTCCATTTTGATTGGGTCTAAGCGGTTAGCACTGATATGTTAATAGCCCCCTAAAAGCGCTTACAGGCCCAGAGCTATGCGCTTGGTCACTGTTCCTTGTTGTTTTTGGCACAATGAGGCGACGCTTTAGGCTTCGGTAGATGTTCTCCTCGTCCTAAAACTGTGGGCAGGATGAAGGTCAAGCCGCGCTAGAGCGGCACAATGTGCGCTCAAGGATTGAGCGCAGCGGTGCTTGCTCTTTACTTTTTTGCACAAGGATTATCAGGTATGTTCCTGTCTCACATTCACCACCAGCATCTGGTGCCGGGCGTTGCCATCAGCGCTTTGGCAGCAGCGGTGCTACTTTCAGGCTGCGGTCAGGAAGCTCCTGCGCCTCAAGCGCAAGCAACTCCAGTGGATGTCGCCGTGGTTAAAACCATGGAAGTGCCGATTGTCTCGAATCTGACTGGACGTGTTAGCTCCACTCGCGTCGCCGAAGTCCGCCCTCAAGTCTCAGGCATCATTCAACAACGCCTGTTTGTCGAGGGCTCAACGGTCAATCAAGGCGAACAGCTCTATCAGATCGATCCTGCCTTGTATCAGGCCCAAGTTAGCAGCGCGGAGGCTAACTTAAAGAGTGCGCAAGCCAATCTCTACGCTACCAAGTTACGCGCCGATCGCTATCGCCAGCTGCTGTCGAACAAGGCTGTAAGTAAGCAAGATTACGACGATGCCCAGGCGGCGTACCTGCAAGCTGATGCGGCAGTTAAGGCGGCGGAAGCTTCATTAGAGACAGCGAACATCAACCTTGCCTATACCAAGGTTTACGCCCCAATCTCGGGCCGTATCTCCAAGTCCAACGTCACCGAGGGTGCGTTAGTTAACGCCTCGCAAGCTGAGCCTTTGACCACGATTCAACAGCTTGACCCCATGTACGTGGATCTTGGCCAAACGGTCGAAGACCACTTAGCCCTGCGCCAAGCCATCGCTACCGGTAACTTTAAGACCAACGACGGCAAGGCCCCAGTTGATATCTACTTCTCCAACGGCCAAAAGTATAACCACCAAGGTTTACTGGAGTTCTCGGACGTCACTGTCGACGAGACCACCGGCATGGTTAACTTACGTGCCATCGTGCCTAACCCGGAGCAAACCTTACTGCCGGGCATGTTCTTGCGCGGTGACTTACACGAAGGTGTTATCCCTAACGCTGTCGTCATCCCTCAGGCTGCAGTCATCCGTGAAGCCGGTGGCTTAAGCTATGTTTACACCATCGACGAGAACAATTTAGCCCAGCGTTCCATCATCGAAATTGCCACCGAGTACGACGGCTACTACGTCATCTCCAAGGGCTTGAAGGTCGGTGATCGCGTCGTCTCTTCGAACCTGCAGAAGATCCGTTCCGGTGCTGAAGTCACTGAAGCTCAGGATGCCCCACAAGGCGCTGAAACCGCAGCTGCCGCGAGCGCTGACGGCAACGCCGACGCCTAGTGCGCCGACCGTGCTAACGCCTAGTGCGCCAACGCTTAGTGCGCAAGGGCAGGCGCCCCGCGCGCTGCGCCCCACGGCGTGGGCCGACCACGCATCCTAACTTCACCCATGATGAAGCCCCGATGGGGGTGAGTAATTTATGTCACGTTTCTTTATCAATCGCCCGATCTTTGCGTGGGTTATCGCGATTGTCATCATGCTGGCAGGCTTGGTCTCCGTCTTTACCTTGCCTGTGTCGCAGTACCCGACCATCGCGCCGCCTGCGGTATCGATTCGTGCTAGCTACCCTGGTGCGGATGCATCGACGGTAGAACGCTCGGTGACCCAGATTATCGAGCAAAACATGACGGGTCTGGACGGCTACATGTATATGTCAGCCAGTTCTGACTCCTACGGTAACTCCTCGATCACCATTACCTTCGAGCCAGGAACCAACGCTGATATTGCTCAAGTTCAAGTCCAAAACAAGCTGCAACAAACGCAATCGCAGTTACCAACCGTAGTCCAGCAAAACGGCGTTAACGTTTCCAAGTCGACTGATGCCTTCTTGATGGTGGTAGGTTTAAATGCGATCGATGGCCTGCACGATAACACCGACTTGTCCGACTACATCTATGCCAACATCAATGAGCCATTAGCTCGTGTCGCCGGCGTCGGTGACTTGATGGTATTCGGTTCTGAGTACGCGATGCGTATTTGGTTAGACCCAGAAAAGCTGACCAACTATGCGATCTCGGTGTCTGAGGTTACCGCCGCTATTACGGCACAAAACGCTCAAGTTACCTATGGTTCCTTAGGTGGTACCCCAGCCGTTAAAGGCCAGCAATACGCCTATACCATCACCGGTCAAAAGCGTTTAGAGAATGTTGAACAATTTGAAAACATCCTCTTGCGCGTTAACACCGATGGTACCAAGGTCCGTTTGGCTGACGTTGCACGCATTGAGCTGGGTTCTGAGAGCTATCAGATCAGCGCCACCCACAATGGCAAGCCATCGTCGGGCCTGGCCATTCGTTTGGCCTCGGGCGCGAACGCCCTTGATACCGCCGAGCGCGTTAAGGCCCTGATGGCAAACCTGGAGCAATACTTCCCAGAGTGGATTGAGCTTAATTACCCATACGACACCACGGACTTTATTAAGGTCTCGATCAACGAAGTTATGCACACCTTAATCGAAGCTATCGTCTTGGTAGTTTTGATTATGTACCTGTTCTTGCAGAACTTCCGCGCCACCTTGATCCCATCGATCACGGTGCCAGTTGTGCTCTTGGGTACCTTCGCCATCATGTCGGCCTTAGGCTTCTCGATTAATACCTTGACCATGTTCGGCCTCGTGCTCGCGATCGGCTTGTTAGTTGACGACGCGATCGTGGTGGTCGAAAACGTCGAACGTATTATGGAAGAAGAGCATCTGCCGCCGCGCCACGCCACCATTAAGTCGATGGACCAGATTACCGGTGCGTTAATCGGTATTGCGCTGGTGCTCTCGGCGGTATTCATCCCAATGGCCTTCTTCGGCGGTTCGACTGGTGTTATTTACCGTCAGTTCTCGATTACCATCGTATCGGCGATGGTGCTCTCGGTCTTAGTCGCATTAATTCTGACCCCAGCCCTGTGCGCCACCATGCTCCAATCTCATGAAGAGCGTGCAGCCCAGCCTAAGAACAAGCTCTTAGCGGGCATCATGGGGGTATGGAATAAGCTCATGACCCCGCTCAACAAGTTCTTTACCATGTTCAACCATGGTTTCGAGCGTTTCTCGTTGAGCTACCAGCACCACGTAAGTAAGGTGGTCCACCAATTAAAACGCCAAGTCGTAGCCTACTTGGTCATCTGCGGCGCTTTAGTCTTCTGCTTCACGCGCATTCCATCGGCCTTCTTACCAAACGAAGACCAAGGTGTGCTCATGGCGATGATTAACTTGCCATCAGGTGCCACCGTTGAGAAGACCACGGCCGCAATCTCCAAGGTGTCGAACTATTTCTTCACCAATGAAGCAGAGAACATCGACACCATCATGGCGATCACCGGCTTCTCGTTCTCGGGCTCGGGCCAAAACGCTGGTATGGCCTTCTTAAAGCTCAAGGATTGGTCGCTGCGCCAACGCTCCGATCAGCATGCTGACGCCATCGTTAACCGTGCTTACATGCCGCTGTTAGGGATTCGCGAGGGCTTAGCCTTTGCGTTCAACCTGCCAGCAATTCCAGAGCTGGGCATCGCCTCGGGCTTTGACCTGTACTTACAGGATAATGGCGGCGCAGGTCACGCTGAACTGACGCGCGTGCGCCAAGAGTACATCTACGCTGCGCAGCAATCGCCGCTTCTGATGCAGGTACGTGCAAACGGTCAGGATGACCAACCGCAGTTCAAGCTCGAGATCGATTACGAAAAGGCCTTGGCCTTGGGTCTGAGCGTCAACGACATCAATACCACCTTGTCGGTGGCTTGGGGTTCGGCCTACGTCGACAACTTCATGGAGCGGAGCCGCGTTAAGAAGGTTTTCGTCCAAGCTGAAGCCGATGCCCGTATGACCGAGCTCGACCTCAACAAGTGGTACGTACGTAATGCCTCAGGCCAAATGGTGCCATGCTCGGCCTTCATCACGACCTCATGGGATTACGGTTCGCCGCGCTTAGAGCGCTTTAACGGTGTCGGTGCGATGAACATTCAAGGCGCGCCAGCTGCAGGCGTCTCGACCGGTGAGGCGATGGCCGAGATGGAGCGCATTGCCGCTGAGGTGCTGCCGCCAGGCTTTGGTATCTCGTGGACCGGCGTTTCGTTCCAAGAGCGTCTGTCGGGCACCCAAGCGCCACTGCTGTACTCGGTTTCGCTGTTAATCGTGTTCTTATCGCTCGCGGCCCTGTACGAGTCGTGGTCGATTCCATTTGCGGTAATGCTGGTAGTACCACTGGGTATTATCGGTGCGGTGTTAGCAGCGCTCATCACCCAATACGTCCCGGTTCAGACCGTCTTGAGTAACGACGTTTACTTCCAAGTAGGTCTATTAACCACGGTGGGTCTATCGGCCAAGAACGCGATCTTGATTGTAGAGTTCGCCAAAGAGCTCTATGACAAGGGCAATCGCTTAACTGAGGCGGTAATTGAGGCGGCCCGTATTCGTCTGCGCCCAATTATCATGACCTCGGCCGCGTTCGTATTAGGTGTATTGCCGCTGGCCGTTTCCTCGGGCGCGGGTGCCGCCGGTCGTAACGAAATCGGTATCTGCGTCATCGGCGGTATGCTCTCGGCCACCATCTTGGCGATCTTCTTTGTGCCGGTCTTCTTCGTCTTAGTCATGAGATACTTCACCAAGTACATCCCAGCTGACCAAAAGAAGAAGATGGCTGAGGCCGAGGAAGCCCGCATCCGGGCGCGCCAACAAAAGGCCTTAGAGGAGGCAGCGCGCAAGACGCCACCTGCTAACTCATAACCCTAAGATTACCGCTATGTCTCAGCCGTCAGGCTGACAAGTTCCGCCCCGCCCCTTCCGGCAAGCTGGGGCAAGGCGGAGCGGCATTTTGACCTTGGCTGAGCCAAAAAAACACCAAGGTTAATCCTGAGGCCCGAGGCCCCTGGGCCCTGACCTCAGGGCGACATACCCCAAAAATCCTTCCAAAAGCGCAGCCTGAGGCTGCGCTTTTTTATTGCCCGCGCCCAACAGCGCAACCAAACCACCGTCCCTGTCGCCACCCACCGCTTGCGCCGCCCCACCATCTGCGTGCACCAGCGCCGTGCCGTGACGCGCCCCCGGCGCTCTCAACTTAGATCCAAGACCGGAACTTCAGGCTGTGATAATGTTTGTCGCGAATCTGAGCACGTGCCATGCATTGCGCTATGCTTAGAAAATTGAGAGATCTAAGCCTCAGACTTGTGGCCCCAAGTCGCGGGAGCGCAGAGCTCTTACTTCATACTTAACATTACCGGCAGGCCACCTTGATTCTCTAATGCAAACGGGGACGGCGCGTGCACGGGCGGACCTTGAAACAGAGGATGTTGCTGAAATGGCAAGCTTTACCGTCAATGAGTCTCTTTTTGTCCTCGACCTCGATGACACCGCGCCTAGTATTCTGCCCATAGGCGAGGTCTTGCCTGACGGCATCAAGATTGAGGTTGACCGCGACCGCGGCGAGAACTTCGCCTTCTATGTCAGCGCCGATGGCAAGTACGATATCTTGGCCGCACGCCCTGAGTTAGCTGAGCGCTGGGTTCAAGAGGGCTATTTAGAACAGCGCATGCTGCAAATCCACTGCGATGCCTCCGGCGAAATCGACTGCTACCTTTTAATTAGCCCGAGCGCCCATGTCCTAATGCGCTTAACGGACGTACGCGTCTATAACAGCCCCTACTATGCCCACGTGGTCGCCACGTGCATGTACAACACGCGCCACCACGATCCCTTTATCAATATGCGCGACGGCATCTTATGCGAGCTCTATGGCGTGGTGCTGCCAACCTACACTAAGACCCCGAAAGTCGCGGACGCCGCCCTCTTCAACAATGTGTTACGCGGCCAATATGACAGCGAAGACATTCGCCGCGATGCTGATTTTGAACCGGGGCGCTCCGGCTTAAATATGGTCACCTTCAATGAGCTTATGACCCTGCATGGCATGGAGTGCGACATGATCCGCCCTTACTTCCAAGTAGGGGAGCCAATCGACGATTTCGTCAAGCTCGACCCGAAGGCTATCATCACGGGGCCCTTGGTCTTAAAGGAGCAATACCAAGTCTTTGGCACCAATTCTGACATCGTGCTCTTAGCCCTGTCGCAAGCGTGGGCCGAGGAGCTGATGGCACGAGGCTACATCACCGCCATGGACTTAAAGGCGGTCTATGTGGGCCGCGAGCAGCTGCGCATCATTGCCCTATCGCGCCGTTACGCCGTTGAGAGCCTCGGGCAGCGCCACTTTGGCATTGCCCAGGCCGATGCCTACGCCTTAGCGCAGAACCTGCGCCGCGCGGTCGCGCAGCACCCAGAAAACGATTTAGAGCATGCCCTGTACTTACAGGAGTATGGCCTAGTGCTGCCAACGCGTTTTGACGTCTTTGGCGCCGACGGCTCGATCAATCTGCCTGAGGGCCAAATCGTCAACCATGACAGCGCCTTAGCTCAAGCCGAGGCCATGATCAGCGACGCAGTGCAACACGGTCCGTTTGCGCAAGGCCCATTTTTAGATGAAGTCTTGATCGCCGGCCGCGCCATCGTGCGTTCGGCGCGCTAACGCCGCGCCGCCCCATAAGCGCGCTGAGCGCCTCAGAGCGTGCGCCGCGCGCCGCACAAGCGCAATAGCATTATTTTGCCGCGCCCGCGCTTGTGTTATCTTAACCAGCAACAGAAGCTTGAGAAGCTTGGCTTTAGCCACCGCAGCAGCGTAGCCCGACGCTGAGGTTGGCCCCGGATGGGGCAAGGTTAATCGGGTACTTGCACGTACTTTTCAAAGGTATTGTATGAAGCAAATCGGTTTATTTTACGGCACCTACACGGGCACCACGGGCAATATCGCCAAGCGCATCGCCAAGGAACTAGGCGAGGACAAGGTCGCCATCCACAATATCTGCTGTGAAGGCGACAAGATGGGGGATTACCCGCTGCTCATCATCGGCACCTCCACTTGGAGCGTAGGCGAGCTGCAAGAGGACTGGAATAATTTCATGCCTAAGCTTGAGGGCATGAACTTCGAGGGCAAGACCGTAGCGCTCTTTGGTACCGGCGATCAGGTCAACTACCCGGACACCTTCTTAGACGGCATGGGCATGCTGTACGAGACCTTCCAATTTCGCGGCGCCAAATTCGTCGGCTTCTGGCCGACCAAGGGCTATGATTTCACCAGCCCTCTACCTCTTTACAACCACGACAACTTCGTGGGGCTGGCCTTGGACGAGGACAATCAGCCCGAGCTGACCGACCAGCGCATCAAGGAATGGTGTGCCTTAATTAAGCCGGCCTTTGGTTTAGCCTAAAACCAGTCGTATCTTACCAGCGCCCCCGCCTTAAAGGGGCGTTAGAGGCGGTTTTGCCTCAAATTGCTCCGCTCCCGCGTTAAGCTGAAGTGGCATTGAAGCAAAAGCGGCACGTTGCCCACGAGCACCGTAGCAACCAGCAACAAGCACCGTAGCAACCAGCACACGTGCCCTTGAACTTCCCTGCACCTTCGGTTTTCGATCATGCAAGTGCCATTAATTGACCGCAACGCGGCGAGCACCGCCCGCGTGGCAACTCCCGCGTGCCGGCCATGTGCCGACCGCGTGCCGACCACGTGCCGACCACGCTGCGTCAACTTAAGGCCTTACCAGCGGAGAGCAATCTATGGCGACACCTCTACGCATCCGCGGCGAGCTTGTGGGCTCAAGCTTTGCCGTCGGCATTCTGCCCAACGGCCAACACGCCTACACCTTAACCCTGCACAGCTTCGACGAGTCGCTCATCCCCGAGCACTTAATCAAGGCGCGCAGCATCCTCCCGCCGCTATCACCCCAGCCCTTACAGCCCTCCCGGCTTTTAGAGCTGATGCCGCTCAATCGCGTGGCGCACCAAAAGCAGCTGCGCCGCTTTGGGCCTTATCAGTCAGAGCCGCTGCCGCGCCATGTCGGCCACAGCATCACCCACCTCATCTTCCCATTTCGCGCGAACTCGCGCGTCGCCTTGGGCCACTTCTTGCGCCAGCATTTCTGCCAACACGTAGTGGTAGCAGACGGCTTTGGCGTTGAGCACCGGGTCGACTACAGCCCCAACCTCATGCCCCAAGGCGCCGAGCGCTGGCACTTAATGGATGGCGGCACGACGTCCTTAGCGCCAAGAGGCTTAAGCAAGAGCCGCGACCGCTATGGACTGGCGCTCTTGGTTCGGGCTCTCGCGCTCTCGCCTTTTGACGCTGCCTTCAACCTCGAGCAGCCTTACCTGTACCACGACCACAATGAGTGGCGGGTACGAACCGAGCGCTACTACACTGCCCCGACCACGCAGAGCAGCGAACACACCGAGCAATTCGAGTCCCCCGAACACTTCGAGCACACTAAGTGTGCCGAGCGCACCATCAGCGGCACGCGTCCGGTGTTCCACTCCTGTTTGCTGCGCGCCAACCTGCTGCGCACTAACTTGCAGCCCCAGCGTGCGTTGCACGCGGCTTAGCCGCGCGCCCGCGTGCTCGCGTTCTTGCACTCTACACTCTGCACTCTGCGCTCTTGCGCCTAACCAGCGCATAGCCCTTGGCGCGCGGTCAACCCCAGAGTGATGGCAGCGTGAGATCAGCGTGAGAGCAAGCCCAGCGTGAGGGCAACCGACCCCAGCGTCGCAACTGCATGGACCTGAGGTCGGCCGCGCCGTCGGCCCACATGCAGCCAGTACCATTGCAGCGGGCGTAAGCCCGCTTTTAGTTCAGGGCAATGGGGCTGCGTTCTCAGTTATCAGGCGTGCCGACGGCTGATTCATAGATACAACATAAGGGCAAGAAAAAAGACACTTACGTGTCTTCCCTCTTCAGCCTTGGTGAGCAAATGGTGCGAAGAATGGGACTCGAACCCACACACCTTGCGGCACTAACACCTGAAGCTAGCGCGTCTACCAATTCCGCCATCTTCGCACTGCCACCAAATGGTGATCCCGATGAGAATCGAACTCATGACCGTCAGCTTCGGAAACTGATACTCTATCCAACTGAGCTACGGGATCACAAGCTTGGCTCATCAAGCGGGGTGCATTATAACAATGTGATTTTGCCTGTGGCAAGACTTTGTTATAAAAAAATTTAGTAAATTCATCCCCAAGCTCCCGCACCCGAGGCTCGGGCGTACCCCCTCGCGCGCTTGCGCCCCCCATTGTTCCCCAACAAAGCCCAAGCTTACGCCATTCCCGCCCTAGTCTGAACCGTAGCCATGGCCTTAGCTGGAACCGGAACCTCAGTCGCTCAGTCGCTCAGCCGCTGCCCGGTTCGAGGGCATGGGCCCAAGCGATGGGCCGGGCGGCGCCGGGCGGCGCCGGGCGCGCGCGGAGCGCTGCCATGCTGTGCCGCGCATGCCGCAGCTGCCTTTTGGCACGCAGATGTGTTACAACAAAGGCCACTTAGCGCCGCCCCACCGCAACGGGGAGCTGTTTCAGCTGCAGCTTTGTGTGGTCACAAGACCAATTGGGGGGCGGGCGCCCGGCGTTGATTGAGAGTGAAGTGAGGGTGTGGTTATGGCCGCTGCCAAGGCTGATTTTGCTTTTCTTAAGTTGCCCCTAAGCGTTCAACAAGAGCAGTTGGAGCGCTTTAAAGGCATTTGTGCGCTCTATGGCTATGAGGGCTTTTTGCGTCTGCAAAACGCGCATGTCGTCGTCATCGGCAATGGCGGTGTGGGCTCTTGGATTGGCGAATCGCTGTGCCGCACCGGCGTGGGCGCACTGACTCTGCTTGATTTTGACACCATTGAGCTATCTAACTCCAACCGCCAACTCCATACCCTAAACTCAACCCTAGGCTCAGGTAAGGCCCACACCTTGGGCGCCCGGCTTAAAGACATCAATCCCTACCTTGAGCTTAAGACCATGGATGTGCAGCTGACGCGCGACAATATCGCCGAACATTTAGCGGCGGCCATTGGAACCAGCGCCGCTGAACTGGAGGCGCTGCGCGCGACCCCCCTTACGGCCCTGCATGAGCCGCAAAATCTGGCCCAGCGCCGCCTTAAAGCCCAATACGGCCAAGGCGTGGCCCCCAATAGTCTGCCTAATAACGTCTATGTGGCCGAGGCGATCGATGACCTCTTTGCCAAAGCAAGCTGCGTCGACCTCTTGCACCGGGCGCAAATTCCGCTCGTCACCTCAGGCGGCGCCGGGGGACGAATCGACCCGACCCGGGTGCGCCTAGGTGACATCAGCGCCGCTAAGGGCGACCAGCTGATTAAGCGCCTACGCACCGAATTGCGCCGTAATTACGGCTACCCTAAGGGCGCTGAAGGCAGCAAGAGTGCCCACGAGGTGGGACCGGCCTTTAACATTTGGTGCAGCTACTCCGACGAAAAGCCAATGCGCGCCCAAGATCGGGCCCGCGCGGATCTGCCCCCCGAGCAGTTGGGCCTGCCGCTAGGGCCAAACTTGCCCGCTTTTGGCGCCGCGGTCACCGTGACGGCTACAGCCGGATTACTCCTTGCATCGGCTATAATACGTTGGATTGTGGGCGAGCGCGTCTAAGGCCTATTTAAGCCAAACCAAGGCCCGATCGGTTGCTGTTTGAGGCAATGCGGCGGGGAGAGAAAACGCGCGCGATTTTGTTTTTGCTTGGCCAAGACCCAAGAGGCGCGGCAGTTATTGGGCTGCCGCCTCCGGTCATGGTGGATATTTGCACCCTGAAGCCGTTGGTTTCAGGGTTTTTGAGGCCATGGGTATGTCAGGACAGCACTCTGGGTACAAGATAGACGAGAGCACCAAGACTTACTTGCGCAGTAAGTTGCCCGAGTACTTGCGTGCTCAAGGCATTGATCCCAGCCGCAGCTTTACCTGCTACAACCCCAACCATCGCGACACGCAGTACTCGATGCGCTACAACCCGCGCCAGCAAACAGTTAACTGCGCGGTGTGCAATGCGCGCTACGACATCTTCGACTTGGTGCGCATGGATCACCATTTCCCCAGCTTCGAGGACAGCTTAAAGTACGTCTACGAGCTCTATGTCGGTCCCCTTGAGAACCAAAGCCCCGAACTGCGCGACGCGCAGGACTTAACCGACCCGCTGCCGCCGACTATGGCGTCGGCCCACCTAGCACCGACCAATCTGGGCCCGGCCCGCCCTAACGCTAATTTCAGCCTCGATAACGTCAACAGCGTTTCAGATGACCTCTTTGCCGGAATCACCGCAATCGAGGTCGCTCCAGGAGAGGCCCAGCAGCTACACGGCAAGCACACAGGTACCCCGCACCGTCCCCTCGACTTAAGCGACGACTTTACCCATGCCACCCCGCCCCACAGCAATCCTGACTTTGGGCTGAGCGCAGCGCCGCTGCCACCAGACTATGGGGCCAATGCGGCGCTGGACGCTACCCCAAACATGGGCGCTACCCCAAACATGGGTGCCACCCCGAACATGGGCGCTACCCCGAACATGGGCGCTAGCCCGAGCATGGGCGGCTTTGATCCCTTTGCTCCAGTACGCGACACACGTGGGGGCGCCGCTTCCGAGCTGCCGCCGCTGGATTTAGACTTTGACCCGGCCACCGGCACGACGGCGCGCCCGCGTCCTCACAGCGGCAACAAGCAAGCGCCGCTTGCGGACGTGCGCCCGATCGGCACCATGCGGGACGGGACGCCGCAACCTCTGGGTACGCCATTGCCCATGGGCGCCCCCTTACCAATGGGCGCACCGCTGCGCACGGTAGGCGGCTCAGCCGCACCTCATGACTCTGCACCAAGCGCCAAGCCACATCCCGACTTTACCCTGCCGCCGGGCACTGGCCCGACGGGCATTGGTACTTTTGCGGCGTCCGAGGAAAACAAGCGCAAGCACCAGCAGCCAAAGGATCGCGATATTACCCCGAGCGCTGAAGAAATTGAGCGCCGCAGCGCTGAGATCTGGGGTAAGCCTGCCGCGGAAACGGAGCCTACCCCCGAGAGCGCCGAGCAAGTCACCACCTACACCATTGCGCCGGACTCGCCATATGTCGGTGCGGGGGTACAAGCTCGTCCGCTCGACCCCAGCCGCCGCGCTGCAGGCGACGAGGGCGAGGTCAAAATGCCGCAGCGCAACCCTGGTGCTCCCTCGACCCTGATCAATGGCAAAGCCTTTGACTTCAAAAACAAGACCGTAGCCGAGGTGCAATCGGGCATCCGCTCCGTCATCAGCCAAAACCCACCGCAGCCCCTGCCCGAGAATACCGCTACGAACGAGGTGCATACCGCCATTATTGTCAGCGCGCCGCACGGCGCAGCTAGCGCCGCCGCACCCGCCTTGTCCCCGCGCGCCAGCGCCTCTTCAAATCCGCTCAACACCGCAACCAGCGACGGCCCTAATACCTTGATTGCGCGCTCGGCACCGCAACCTACGGCTAAACCTGCCAGCGGGGCCCCTAATCCTTATGCCAAGGCCTTTGAAGCGCTCAACTCAACCAACGACAATGTTACCCGCATTTGCGGTTACTCCTCGGCCTTGCATGGCAACCAAGCGCCGCAGCCGCCGACGGTCAACACCATGATCAGCGTCGAGCCGATCAATCCAGAGACCACTCCGGCTAAGACCAGTGTCTTTAGTGCCGCTCCCGGCACCACGCTCTTAAGTGGCGAGCTTAATCGTCACACCTCGACGCTGATGAGCGACAATCGGGGCCGCATCCTTACCGATGACTTTGGGCATCGTGTCCACGAGGACGAGCTCAAGCAACAAAAGGCGCAAGCAGCGGCCAGTGCCACCTTCGACTTTTTGCACCCAGCCAAGGTCACCCCGGCCGCGCCCGCCGCGGCCTCCGCCGTAGCTCCTGCTAGCGCCACCTCTGCCGCCAGTGCCGCCGCAACCAGTGCCGTCAGCACCACCGCGACAAGTGCCGCCCAAGCCCCTTCCTCCATCATCCTCAGCGCCACGGTGGACAATGCGGCGGCACCGGCAGTTGCCGCGCCTCAGTCCGAGGGCGCGGGCGCAGCCCCTGCGCCCCATACGGCCGCGCAAGACGTCGCGGCCCTCAACAAGACCGCTACTGCTATTTTCAGCGCTATTACGGGCATCACGGCCGAGGACTCGGCTCAGAGCACAACAGAAGCGCCCGCTCCAACTAAGAGCGCAGCGGCTGCCCCGGTGCGGGCAGCTAAGCTGCAGACGGCGGTACAGCCTGAGGGCGCAATCGCGCCTCAACCTCAGGGCACGGCCCCGGTCGGGGCGCCTGCCGTGGCGCCGCTCGAGCCGCTCGCCCCGAAAAAAGCCAAGCCTGAGTTTTTTGCCACACTCGAGGAAGAGACCAAGATTTTAGAGGTCAACCCGCTGGAGGAACATGCCGCGGCCGACTTTCCCGAGCTTGCGCCTCTGTCTAATGACTTAGAGCTGCCCGATATCAAGCCTAATGAGGAAGTTGAGCTAAGCTACGACCCCGCCGAGCTCAGCACCCTCGACCCTGAGGGCAAGCTCAATCCGCTGGCACGTAGCAGCCATAAGGATCCCGGCTTTACCTTAAGCGAGGACGAGCTTGAGCCCCCGGCTGCGCCGACCGCGCAGACGGCGCAGGCTGTACCGAGCGCGCCGCAAGTCGACGCCTTTGCGGCACTGACGGCGAGCGCTAACGCCCGTGCCGCGGCGCCCGCCGCGAGCCCGGCGCCCCTGATGTCCCCAGCGTCCGCGCAGGTTACGGCCCAAGCGACGCAGACGGCGGCACCGCAGGCGACACAGATGGCGACGCCTCAGGTAGCGCCCAATAGCGCGCACGGCGGCGATGTCGTCTTAGTGCCAGCCCCAAGTCAGGGCCAGCCGACACAATTGCGGGGGCCGCTTAGCCACTACTTGCAGCGCTGCAAGGACGCGGTGAGCGCCTGCCCGTACTTTGCGCAACTGGGCTTAAGTGGGACCTTGATTGAGCACTACAGCTTAGGCTTTGACCCGTCCTATCGGGTTGAGAGCGATAACTTTACCTTGGGGCCGGGGGCCAGCCCATGGCAGCCGCAACTGTGGCAAGCGGCGATTATTCCGCTCAATGAGGACAGCTATGTCGCCTATAACCTAGCCTCAGCTGACCCATGGCACCCGGACAAGCGCTATGTGGGCCAAGAGCGTTGCTTTAACCTCAGCGCCGTCTGCGCCGACTTTGGAGCTGTGAACGGGCCCATCTTTGTGTGCTCAGGGGAGCTTGATGCCCTTACCTTGCTCGGGCTTAACATGCGCGCTTTAGCCGTGGGCGCCCCGCAACATGCGGGCTTTTTGCTCGGAAGCTTGCTGCAATGCGACTTGAGCGCATGCCATCTGTACCTGAGCCTACCGCAAGAACCGGGCTGGGTTGAGGTCAAGGACTTCTTGCTGCGTGAGCTCAGCGCCCGCGGGGTGCAAGTGCATGCCCTCGACTTAAACTACCCGTATGCCACCATCACCCAAGCCCAGCAGCAAGACCCACAGGGCCTTGCGACCAAGCTTACGCACTTAGCGCAAATCAGCGATGTGACCTTGCAAACGGCACAGAGCCCGAACCTGCAGCCTAACAACTTGGTGTTAAACCTTGAGACCTTAGCCCGTCTTGAGCTCTCGCCTATGATGTACGCGATCTCAAGCCCGGCCGTGGCTTTATCACGTTTGGTCTTAGCCAGCCTGATCGAGAACAAGCAAAACGCCATTCTTTACGCGGGCTCCAAGATGCAATGGCAGATGATTTGCTCCTTGCTCACCTTTAACCTGGCCCAGTACGACGCCGCTGCTTACGGCGCGGGCTATCAAGCGCGCTTTTTAGAACTGCCGCTGGAGCAAAACGCGGGCATGCTCGAGGCCACCTTAAACCATGGCCTGATGGCAGCACGCTTAAGTGGCATGGCCCGGCCGACCTTAATGGTCGACACCTTTGCCTTTGATCACACCATGTGTGCCCAGCTCTCACCGCGTCTGGCGCAACTTGCCACCGAGTTTCAAGTGCCGGTGGTGGTCTGGTGCAGCTTTGAGCAGCAGAGCATCTTTGAGGGCAATGCCTTGCAGACCTTGGCCATCAACCAAGGCAACGACAACGAGCTCATCTTCACTACCCTCGATAGCTCATGCCGCCTGCACTCATTTTCCACCAAGCAGGGCTAAGCTCGCCCCGCATCAGCGGCGCGCGCCAAGGCGCGACGGCGCGCCGTCTCTGCGTGCCGCAAAACGGCCTGAAACTACATGGTTTCAGGCCGTTTTGCGCTCCGGGCAAAAACATTACAATAGAGCGCCCCACGGACTGCCCCCAAGGAGCGCGGCCGCGGGCAATTCTTGCGTGGGTTGAGGCGTTTTCAGGGAGGTGGCTCATGGCAGTAAAGCTCAATGCGGCGCAACAGGCTGCGGTGGAATACACCTCGGGGCCGTGCCTCGTGCTCGCGGGCGCCGGCTCAGGCAAGACCCGTGTCATCATCACCAAGATTGTCCACTTGCTGCGCAATAACCTGGCGCAAGCCCGTGAGATTCTGGCCGTGACCTTTACCAACAAGGCGGCCGCCGAAATGCGCGAGCGTATCGCGCGCGAGGTTGATGAGAAGACCGCCGCCGAGCTGACCATTTGCACCTTTCATGCGCTGGGACGCATCATCCTCAAAGAGCAAGCGCCGCGCTTGCAGCTGGGGCGCAATTTCTCGATTTTTGATGAGACTGATACCTTCAAGAGCATCAAGAACATCATTACCACCGACTTTCCCCAGCTCGAAGAGAAACTTAGCCGCGAATACCTCGAGCAGCTGTGCCATACCATCTCGCTGTACAAGGGCGCCCTCAAGACCCCTAAAGTGGTGCAAAAGGAAGGGGGCGATCCGCTCACGGTCGACATCTACCAGAAATATACCAACTACCTGCGCGCCTGCAACGCAGTCGACTTTGATGACCTACTCTTCATCCCGACCCGATTATTACTGTTAGATCCCGCCACTCGCGCCCAGTACCAAGAGCGCTTTCGCTACATCTTGGTTGATGAGTACCAAGACACCAACCAGACCCAGTACACCCTCTTGATGTGCTTGGTTGCGACCAACCAGCGCTTTACCGTGGTGGGCGATGACGACCAGTCAATTTACTCGTGGCGCGGCGCGCGCCCGGAGAATATCCGTCAGCTGACCCAAGACTTTCCCAACTTAAAGGTCATCAAGCTCGAGCAAAACTACCGCTCGACCGCGCGCATTTTGCGCTGCGCCAACGCCATCATCGCCAACAATCCTCATATCTTTGAGAAAACTCTGTACTCGGCTTTAAAAGAGGGCGAGAAAATCCGTATCGCCTATTGCGACAACAATGAGGCCGCCTGCGAATATGTGGCCTCCGAGATTTTGGGCCATCGCTTTGACCACAAGACCTCATGGGGGCACTACGCCATTTTGTATCGCTCCAACTCCCAAGCGCGCGATATGGAAAAAGAGCTGATGGCCGCGCACATCCCGTGCAAAGTCACGGGCGATACCTCATTTTTCTCGCGCATGGAGGTCAAGGACATCCTCGCGTGGTGCCGCTTTTTGACCAATCCCAAAGACGATGCGGCCTTTTTGCGCGTAATCAACGTGCCTCCGCGCGGCATTGGCGCCCAGACGCTCAAGGCCATGACCAGCACTGCGCACCAATACCAGCGCTGCCTGTACGATTGCATCTGCTCTAAAGAGTTCTACGCCCAGCTCAACTCGAGCCAAGCAAGCGCGGTAATGGGCTTTTTAGGCCTGTATGTCGACCTGCGCAATATGCTGATGCGCGGAGAGGACCAAGAGCTGTGCTCAACCTTGCTCGAGCGCTTGGGTTTTGCGGGGTACCTGAGAGCCGAAAGCTCGGAGCAAGCCTATGAGTGGAAACTCAAGAACGTCGAAACCGTGATGAGCTGGATTAGCGATCTCATCTCAGGGGTGAAGGGCGAGGCGCTGCACTTTGGCGAGGCAGTTGAGCGCTTGGGCCTGCGCGAGCTCATGGATCAGCGCGGCGATGACGAGGAAGAGGGCAATGCGGTCCAGCTTATGACCTTGCACGCAGCCAAGGGCTTGGAGTTTCCGTTCGTGTTCTTACTGGGCATGGAAGAGGGGATCTTGCCTCACCGCACCTCGATTGACGAGAACAATATCGAAGAAGAGCGCCGCTTAGCCTACGTGGGCGTGACCCGCGCGCAAACGGAGCTGACCATGGTGGTAGCCCGCGCGCGCAAGGTTGGCGCCAACCTCAACGCCCAAGAGCCCAGCCGCTTCATCGCCGAAATGCCCGAGGCCGACCTCGAACCAATCAATGTGGGCGAGGCGCAAGCTCCCAGCACCAATGAACACGGCCTAAGCCGCGCGATCGAAGACCTCTCAGCCCTGCTCAAGGCCTAAAGGCGCGCGCGCCCAGCACCGACCGCGCTCGGGCGTAGCCCTTACGGTGCTCAAGCTTGGCAGTGCGGTGCATCGTGTAACAGCCAAAATCCAACTTTTCCTGACCTGCGGCGCCGTAAATTTGCCGGTGGCGCCTAATGCCATAGCTGCCGGTCTTGTCATAGCTGCCGCTCAAGCGCCAGAACATCTCAAGCCGCGTTTTACCGTTTTACGGAGCCCATGCTAATTGGGTAAAGGCTTGGACTACCACCTCTGTCGGGAGGTCTTGCGCTTGAGAAAAAGCGTTGCTTTCAGCGATAAGCTGGGCTTGGGTACGGCACAACGCCTGTGCTTGGAGGTCCTTTAAGGCGAAGACAACATGGGAAGGCGTAAACTTATGGGCTTTAGGATGCTGGGACATGTTAAACTTAAGGCCATTGTCTTTAAGCGACACCCCATGTGTCGCTTGTTTGTGTGCCGATCGGTCTTAAGGCCCGATCGGCACCTCCTAAGCCCCTCTACCTTAGTAATCCCGCCGATTCATCTGTTTTATATCAACGATC
>DXIF01000107.1 GCA_019113025.1 Candidatus Anaerobiospirillum stercoravium
GGTCAGGGCTTAGTGGCGGGGCGGGGCCCCGGGAGCAGGTTGCCTAGAGCTGGTTGGGGGCTTAGCGCGTCAGGTGGAAGTAGACGCCGGTGCCTATTCCTACGCCATGGTGGGGGAGCGGGCCATAGCGATAGTAGTGCGGTACTGGATTATGGTAGTACCACGGGCGCCAATAGTACGGATCGCTGCGATAGCGCTCCTCGTACTCGCGCGGGTAGTAGCGCCGCCCCGCCGGGCCCCACCAAAAGCCCTTATCTGCCGGGTCATCAATGGTTTGGGGGCGCGGCGCAGGCCTTGCGCTGCCACTGGTGCGCTCTAAGGCTTGCCAGCGGCTGACGTAGCCTGATGCTGCCAGCTTCTCTAATTGCTCTTGACTCAGGCTGCCGCCTTGGGTGCTAAGGCCGTCACGGTGGGCGAGGGCCACCGCCTCAGCTAGGGATAAACGCTCGCCTTCAGGTCCCGCTACTACTGGGCGTGGACGTGGTATCCATGAGCTGACTTTGGCGGAGCTTGAGGCTTTGCTGCCATTGCTCGCGCGAGGCGGGAGCGCCTTCTTGGTTAATAAAGGACGCGGTTTCCTCGTCGTAGACGATATCAGTGTGGCGCAGGATATCTTGGTACGCCGCGCTATTGTCAGGGGTCCAAGCAGGATGAGGATGCGTCTGCTCCAGACTATCCTGGGTGTAACCTGTGATCTCCTTGATGATGAGGCGCTCTTGGTCGCTCATCAAACCATATTGCGGGGTTTGCTCGTCTGGGGTCGTGGTGTCACTGGCGCAGCCTGCCGCTCCTAAGGCTAAGGCCGCGAGCACGGCACTTAAGGTACAGGCGCGCTTGAAGACAAAACAGTGCGACATGAAGACCTCCTTATGTGGGGACAAACTACGTAACCTAATACGGTACTTAATAGGATCCACCTTTTTGCTTGGGATAGTCTTAGGGGCAGAAGCTAGGTGCAAACTTTGTTCTGGGCGCCTTTAGTAAGTTGGGGCTATTTCGTGAAAATTTGATTTGGGTCAAATTTTGCCCGGCGTTCACTGCGCTAAAATGGCTTATTTATCGTGCTTTTAGCAAGGTGGCTGCGGGGCGGGTTAAGATTTTGGCAAAAAATCTTTAACGATTGGTTGACACCCAAAATCGTTCCTTTATAATGAGCGCCGTTGTCACGAACGATGACAACAAAAAATCCTAAGTGATTAGGGGTATAGCCAAGCGGTAAGGCAACGGGTTTTGATCCCGTCATTGCCCTGGTTCGAATCCAGGTACCCCTGCCAAATCACTTAGAACGTAGGGGTATAGCCAAGCGGTAAGGCAGCGGATTCTGATTCCGCCATTTCCAAGGTTCGAATCCTTGTACCCCTGCCAACTTTCTTGCAGTGGCTATGTAGCTCAGTCGGTTAGAGCGCGGCACTCATAATGCTGAGGTCACTGGTTCGATTCCAGTCATAGCTACCAAGAACCAAAGAGGCACCAAGAGGCAACTCAAGGTGTTTTTTTGTTTTTGGGCCTCCTAACAAGAGGCAGCCTGCCAACGAGCGGATTCCGCTTTGTGGCCTCCTCCTTGCGGCGCACCAAGCGCCTCCCTCCTGATCGCGCGCAGCAGCGCGTGCCCGCCCTTAGGGCTTCCATCCTTTCCCATGTTGAGTCTTTTCCCCTTGCGCTCTATGGTCGGCGTGTTTTGCGTATTGCGTCGCCTCAGTCGGCACGTGCAAAATTAATGGCTATCTCCTCAATTTTGTTAAAAAGCAGGTCGGCTTGCTGGCGCCCTGCCGCATCTGCGGTGCGTTGTCCGCGCGCTCTCATGCTCATGCTCATGCTCATGCTCATACTCTGCCGCCGCGCTGAACTTAGGCCGGGGGTGCTTACGACTGAGTGTAGGCCTGAGCTTACGAGCGCGGGGAGGCAGTGCTGACTTGAGCCCCGGTGCCACGGTGATGGCACCAACCTGCCTTCAGACGGAGTAGTTGAAGCTGGTGGCGCTGGTTGAGTTGGTGGCACTGGTTGAGCTTATTGCGTCAGCCTACCGCGCTTGGAAGGTGGCAGCGGGGCGAGGGGCCTTAGGACGAAAGGCGTTAAGGGCCCTGATTGCTAATATTGTTTTTTGATGTGTAATGAGCGGCTGGAGGATCGTTGGGGTTTTGGGGACGGTTTTTGCGCTCTTTTTATGTTTGGCTGTGTATGCTGAGTTGTGAGTGGTGCGCATGGTGGCACTTTGGCACTTGAGGTGTCATCACCCGCGCAGTCCGTACATAAGTGCAAACTAAAAGGAGGCTGGTATGCCTGATTCGATTGTTGGCAAAAACTCGGACCTCTCAGTAAGTCCGGCCAGTTCGGTAAGTCCGGTGAGCCCGGTAAACGGGGCGCTGCCGTTGAACTCGACGGCGCCTGAGCTTAAGAGCAGCGCGCTGCCGCAAGCGGCTCAAGCTGAGCAGGCGGCTCAAACTGCGCCGACGACGCAAGCAGAGCTAGGGGCGCAATCAGAGCCTGGGACACCGGCGAGCGCATTAGCTGAGGCTGTGGCGCAGGAGCGCTCGGACGCACGCAAGCGCCAAAAGCTTCAGCGCCAAGCGCACGCCACCTCCGGCGTGGCCGCCCACTTTTACCCGGCCCCAGCTGGGCGCGAAGACGTAGCGCTGTTAAGTGAGTCCAAGCGCGAGCTCATCTCCAGCTTCTACCCTTTTGCGGGGCGCCAAGTCACAGCGATCCGCAAGGAGCTGTGCACTATCAGTCCCATCGTGCAGCGCCAAGAGGATGGCAGTGAACTGGTCATTAAGCCTAAGAGTGCGACCGTCGATGAGCGCTTAGCCTTAGGCGCGGCTTTAATGTTCATGAAGACGTCGCAGCGCAGCGCGCTGGTTGATCGGTCCTACGACTACATTGCCACCCAAAGTGGTATTAGTCGCGAGCTGCATGTCAGCACGCGGGCACTCCTTGATGATATCGGGCCGCGCCATCTTTGCGCTTGGGCCCGCGAGGACGCACTAGAGGTGTTTAAGGTCGCCGAGGCTGAAGCCCAGAACGCTTGGGCGGATCCGGCGGCATCAGATCTCTTGGTCCTAGCTAAGACGCTGCCTGACAAGCTCACGGTGTCTTTTGTTAATACCGTAATCCAAGCCCTGAGCGAGCGTCGCAAGCTCTTGCCGGAGGTGTTGCGCCCCCTGATTGACGACATCATTAAGATCTTGCGGCTAATGCAGCCGACCAAGATCCCTGAGTTCATCGAACGGGTCTTGGGTTGGCTGCAACTGAGCTCGCGCAAGCTGCTGACCGAGCTCAAGGCCGTTGGACGTCAGCTGCCTGATAACTTCGCCTTCGTCCCATTTTTGCTGCCTAGTGCCTACGAGCAAGCTGGTGCGGATCTGCACAAGTTGCTCCTGACTTTCCAGATTGTGCCAAAGGCTGCTAAGCCTAAGGCTAAGGCTAAGGCTAAGGCCAAGACCAAGACCAAGTCGGCCGCGGCCACTGGTACGACGCGTCAGGCGCGCCCGGCTGAGCCAACGGCGCCGACTCCGCCTAATACGTCCCACCCCGTAGCGCCAAGTGCGACCGCGCCGGGGGCGGCGTCCACTGCGCCTGTCGCAGCACCGGACGATGCATCAGCCCCAAGCGTCCCGGCTTCTGAGCGTGCCGCTGCGGTTGCTGCCACCAGTGCCATCGCCAGCGCGCAGTCGGTGATGACGCCTAAGGATGCTGTAGGAGCGGCGGCAACCGCGGGCGAGCCGACTCCGCTCGAAGCGACCGCTGAAGGGACGGTGTCGACTCGCGCCGCTGAGAGCGCGGCCGGGTCGCAGGCGCAGGCCTCCGCTGGGCCTGAGCTTGAGTCAGGCTCGGCTGATGATGGCTCTGGTGAGTCTGGCTTGGCTGAGGCGGGAGACGTCGCGGCGGATGAGGTGGACGGGCGCGAGCTTGATCCGCGCTTGTTCGATCCGAAACTCCATGCGGCGATTCGCGCCAAGCGGGTGCAGCTTGAGCACAAGCTCAAGCAGCGCAAGGCTGACCACAAGCGTGAGCGTAAGCAACGCAAGGCGCAACGCCGTCGCAAGTAGGGCGTAAGCGCAGGCATTGCAAGCGGCGTCAAAGCGCGCTACTGCGTCTACTTAAGCTGTGTCTGCTTAAGCTGCATCTGCTTAAGCTACATTGTTCCGCGCCTTGGTACCAGCGCGGGGCGGTGCCGCTTGAGGGGAGCGTGGGAGCAGGTGGGCTCAGGCACGCCTAGGGCGCGCTCGCGCTAGTGCTGCGCGCGGGCTGAGGTTTGTTTCTGGGCGCTATTTGCGGCGTCAGGCTTAGCGTGCGCGTCTTGGTGCGGCTCGGTTTGCTGGTGTTCGGTGAGCGCGGTCTCTAGGCCATGCAGGATGAACTCGGAGTTAGCAGCATGCTTTTCTAAGGCCGCAATGCGGGTGTTGAGATTGATCAGCTCTTGCTGCAAAAATTGGTAGTCGTTGCTGGCCTTGCTCACCATGCTTTGCATGGCGTTGACCTCATCGCGCATGCGACTGTAGTCCGAGCTTAACAGCTCGATCTCGCGCGAGATGTCGACTAGGTTGTTTTGCAGGCTGTTCATCTTGTTCTTGACGGTGAAGACGTTGGAGCTGCTCGACAGATAGCGCAGTGAGTCCTTTTGATCTTTAACCGTGAAGGTCAAGAACACCACCTGTACCGACAGAGTGATTACAGCTAGGGACAAAGCGGCAGTAATAACAATCAAGGGCTTGCTGCTTTTGGCTTCCATAACAAAAGGACCTCTGCCGGGCACGGCTTAACTGACAAAACGCAACTAACACTAACACCAAGGTCAAACACAGGTCAGACTCAGGTCAGACTCAAAAGTTTATTAAGCCAGCATCACTAATGCCAGCTGTAACAAACTAAGTATTTTAGTCGGTGTCAGCGCGAGCGCACTTGCGGCCGGGCCTTTACTTGTCTAAGAGTTGAGCTAGTGCACAAAAATCGCGATTTGGTGCACCAAACGGGGCCGTATGCGGGCGCTTTGAGCTGCACCGTGTCCACACCTTGGCCGTGCTACCGCGCTCTTCACGTTGTTGCGCTCTGCGCGCGGCTGCGCGCAGAGTGTGGCTGCGCGCTTGGCGCGGCTACGCGTGGTCTCGTTTGGTCCGCGCCGGGGTGCGCTGGGAGCTTTGGGGGCGGGGCGCGGTTTTAATTAAAATTTGGTGAGATTGCTTAAAATAAGCACGCGTTTTGTCTTGAGTCAGACTTGGCTCAGTCTTGAGTGAAACTTAGGAAAACGGCTTATTTATCGGGTTTTTTAGTGATTTTCATCACCTTTTGGGAAGTTTTTTGCAAAAGCGTGCAAAAGATTTTGGCCGCTAAGTTTTGCCTAAGAAGTGCGTGTTTAAATAAAACCATCGACACGCAACACAGGTTTTATCAAGCAGGTCAGCTTGCTGCTAAAACCTTGTGATCTGACCTAAAGCCCCCACTTGGGAGCGCCATCTTTTGTCCTAGGCTTCGGCGCTGTGCTTGAGTCAGTAACCGTAGAGTAAGGTCGTAACTTGCATCGTAACTTGCATCAGCTGCGTTGCTCCCTTACCTCAGTACAGACTGTAAGGAGATTCTTATATTATGAAGAAGTTAGCCGTTTTAGTGAGCGCCGTTTCCTTAGCCTTAGCTGGTTCTGCCTTTGCCGCTCATGGCGCAGGTCCTGGTGGTTTTGGTCCTCAAAATGGGGGCCATGGCGGGCCAGGTGGTTTTGCTGCCCCGGCCAATCAACCTATGGTGACCGTTGCTCAGTTACAGCAGAGCTTCTACGACGATATGCGCGTCACCATGCGCGGTCAACTCACCAAGTTCTATGGCCACGACCATTACGAGTTCACCGATAAGACCGGTACCATCACCGTTGAGTTAGACGACGATCGTGATTGGTCCCACATCAACCGCGGCCAAGACATCATCATCTACGGCAAGACCGACTACGATGATGGCCGCATCAAAGTCGACGTCAAGCGCGCTGTCCCGGTGAAGTAAGCTTCATTGGCAGCCACCGACTGCAATCGACTGCAATCGACTGCAATCGACCGCAACCGGACTTTAGTCCCAGCTTTAGTCCCAGCTTTCCAATGGACTTAAGCTGTGAGCGCCCACACTGATAAACTCACAGCTTTAGTCTGCGCCGCTCCGCCGCCAAGTGTTAGACTTGCGTTTATGGTCGCACCACCATCGTTAGCTTAAGCTGGCAGGTGTGACCCGGCGCACCCAAGTTCAGGCCTAGGGTGTTCAGTCATAGGGCGTTCAGGCTTAGGACCTGACTTGGCAGCAATCACTGAATACATAAGGATTTCACCATGCGTAAGTTAACTGCTTTAGTAAGTGCCGCCGCTTTAGCTTTAGTTGGCACCACCGCTTTTGCCGCTCCAGCTTCGGGCTTTGGTGGTAACGGGGGCTATACGACTCAGGGGCCATCCGGTTTTGCCAATAACGCCCCACAAACGGTACAGCAGGTGCTGGATAACGCTTACGATGATCAGCGCGTCGCCTTAACCGGTCGTCTCACCAACTTCTTAGGCCACGACCGCTACGAGTTCACCGATAATACCGGCCGCATCGAGGTCGAGTTAGACGATGATCGCGATTGGTCCTTTATCTCCAAGGATCAGCTCATCACCATCTTTGGTGAAGTTGACCGCGACTTCTACTCGATCAAGATCGACGTTAAGGACGCTCGTCCGGCTCAGTAAGAGCTAATCTTAGAGCGCTAATCTTAGAGCGCTAATCTTTGAGTGCTACTCTTGGGGCGCTCATCTTGTAGAGCTCAGCGCGTTTGCGCGCCTCCGGCGGGGCCGGAGGCTGACCTCAGATGTTTTAGGGGAGACATTAGATTTATGAATAAGTTAGCCGTTTTAGCTGTTACTACTGCTTTCTGCGTGGCCGGTACCACTGCTTTAGCCGATAGCTGGCATCAATACGGTAGCGGTGCCCCTCAGGGCTTCGGTGCTAATTTAAACACCGTCCAGCTGGTCAAGAGCGATGCCCGTGACGACCAATACGTCACCTTACGTGGCCGCTTAGTGGATTACTTGGGCCACGATCACTACGAGTTTGCGGACAATACCGGTACCATCGAGGTTGAGCTCGACGACGACTACGATTGGTCCTACATCTCCAAGGGCGAGTTCATTGAGCTCTCGGGCAAGGTCGATAAGGACTTCTTCTCGACTACCATCGATGTCCGTCAGATTGTCTCCTTAGAAAAGGGCCCAGCAGCGCAAGGCATGCCAGCCCCGCAAGGCCCACAGGGCATGCCAGCGCCCCAAGGTGTAGGTCCCCGCTAATCTTTCATGAGAGCGTGACGCTCAACCTTTAGTGATTAGGACTTGCAAAACTACAAGGCGGTTCTGGGTAAGGGCTCAGGGTCGCCTTTGTTGTTTGGGGGAATCGTGCCCCAAAATGGGGCGCTTGCGACCGCTGGGGGCGGCCGAGGGGCGCTCATGGTGCCAGTTTTTTGATCGTGATCACGCAATGGCTTATGATCGCCTTGGTTCCGCGCGGTCGCTAGCGGCGCCCCTCTGTTTTTTTCTGGGCGTTGGGTGCGGCGGCGGGTGCGGGCGCAGGGGTCGTAGGATCTGAGGTGGTTTGCAGCTCAAGGAGGCGTGATGGCCGGGATAATTCCGCGCATTGCTAATTTAGCCAAGGTCGAGGCTAATTACCAAAATTTCTTGGAGGCCTTAGCTCAGGCGGGCTTTAAGGGCGAGATTGAGTCCAGCTACTCAGCGCGCCTATTATGCGCCACCGATAACTCGGTCTATCAGCGCATGCCCCAAGCGGTGGTGTTCCCAAAGACGCGCGAGGATGTGGTCACCCTCTTTAAGCTGGCTGCCAGCGCTAAGTTTGCGCGCAGCGGGATTGTGTTTGCCCCGCGTGGGGGCGGTACCGGCACCAATGGCCAGTCGCTGTCCTCAGGTATCATCATCGACCTGTCGCGCCACTTCAAGGGGGTGCGCGACTTAAACGTCGCAGCGCGCTCAGTCTGGGTTGAGGCGGGCGTCATCAAGGACGAGCTCAATGAGCTGCTCGCCCCGCATCAGCTCTTCTTTTCCCCGGAGCTCTCTACCTCGTCGCGCGCCTGCATCGGCGGCATGATCAGTAATGATGCCGCGGGCCAAGGCTCGCTCAAGTACGGCCGCACCTCGCAGCATATCAACGCGGTCGAGGTGGTGCTGCGCGATGGCACCCTTACCACCTTTGGTCCGGTTGCCGGGGATGCCCTTAAGGCCAAGCTTGCCCTGCCCGGTTTAGAAGGTGAGATTTATCGGGAATGCTATGCCTTACTTAAGGCCAACGCCGCTCAGGTCGCAGCGCACTTCCCTAAGCTCAATCGCTTCCTCACCGGCTATGACCTCGCTCATGCCTATGATGCTCAGAGCGATACGTTAAATTTAGCGCGCCTGATTTGTGGCGCCGAGGGCACCTTAGCCACCATCGTGGGGGCGGAGCTTGATTTGACGGTTAAGCCTGCTTACCGCGCCTTAGTCGTGATCAAATATCAGGACTACATCTCGTCCTTGCGCCACGCCAATGCCCTGATTAAAGCAGGCGCCTTCTCCGTTGAGACCGTGGACTCCAAGGTCCTGACCTTGGCTCAAAAGGATCCGGTGTGGCTCACGGTGCAAGACTACATTAAAGATGTGCCTGGCGCTGAGATTATGGGCGTCAATATCGTCGAGTTTAATGGCTCCGCAGCCGAAGCTTCCGAGCAAGAGGCGCAAGTCTTGGCCTTAGCGGCCGCGTGCAATGCCTCGGCGAAAACTAAATCCAAATCCGCGGCGCTGGGCGTACTCGGCGCGCAAGTGGTTGATACGGCGGCGGGCATTGCCGCGGTTTACGGCATGCGCAAGAAGGCGGTGGGCTTATTAGGCTCGGCCGCCGGGGCCAAAAAGCTGGTGCCGTTCACTGAGGATACGGTCGTCCCACCGGATAACCTCGCCGACTACATCGTAGAATTTCGCGCCTTGCTCGACTCCTTAGACGTGACCTACGGCATGTTCGGTCACGTCGATACGGGACTGATGCACGTACGTCCGGCGTTAGACCTCACCTTGGATGAGGATAAGCACAAGCTCATTGCGATTTCTCAGGGCGTGGTCGCGCTGGTGAAAAAGTATGGCGGCCAAATGTGGGGTGAGCATGGCCGAGGCTATCGCTCCTGCTTTGGTGAAGTCTTCTTTGGCGAGCTTTACCCGGTCGCCCGTAAGGTTAAGGCCATCTTTGACCCGGACAATCGCTTAAATCCAGGCAAGATTTGTGTGCCGTGGGGCAATGAAACCGATAAGTTGGTGGCCCTAGATGACCCGATGCGCGGCGATTTAGATCGCACCATTGATCTCAAGGTGCGCACTTCCTTTGAGGGCGCCTTAAACTGCAACGGTAATGGCCAGTGCTTTAGCTACTCTCAGGCGGCCTTAATGTGCCCGAGCTATCGCTACAGCCATGACCATGTGAAGTCGCCTAAGGGCTATTCGGGCCTGATGCGTGAGTGGTTGCGCTTAATGGGCGAGCGTAAGTTTGATATCGCAGCTGCCGAGGCTGAGCTCTTGGCCGCCGCCTCGCGCGCCGATCGTTCGCTGGGAGACTACGGGCGTGAGAGCTTGGTTTACCTCAAGAACTTGGTAGCGCGCACCTATCACACGCTCTTTGAGCATGACGATTTCAACCACGAGTACTTGGGGCATGTCGCCACCTGCCTTGCCTGCAAGTCGTGCAAGACGCAATGCCCGGCCCATGTTAACGCAGCTGAGCTCAACTCGCGCTTCCTCAACTTCTACTACAGCCGCTATCTGCGCCCGAGCATGGATTTGCTGACCTTAAACGCCGAGCGCACCACGCCCTTGATGGCGCGCTTCCCGCGTTTGAGCAATGCCCTGATGGGCAATGGCTTAAGCCAGTGGGCCTTACAAAAGGTCTTCAAGTTTGTTGATGTGCCGCGCTTTGATGAGATCCCTCTGGCGGCCCAAGCCCGGGCCGCGGGCATTCCCTGCCTGAAGATTGCTGAGGCCACCGCGCGCGCGGCACACTTTGATGTCATCGTGGTGACCAACGCCTTTACCGCCTCCTATGAGGTCGATGCCTTAATTGAGTGGGCCCAGCTCATCAAGGCCTTAGGCTTTAGAGTGGCGCTGTTAAAGCCATACACCAACGGCAAGCTCATGGTGATCCGCGGTGCGCGCGGCCAGTTTATCAAGTGCGCGCGCAAGCAAGCTCAGCGCCTTTCCGGTCTATATCAAAAGGGCGTGACCTTGGTTGGCTTTGACCCAGCGCTGACCATCTGCTATCGCGATGAGTACCCGAGCTTAGTGCCGAACTGCCCTGAGTTTAAGGTACTGCTCCCTGAAGAGTGGCTCAAGCAGGCCTTAGCCTCGGAGCAATACACCAAGCGCGCTGCGGCCTTAAAGGCCCAGCTGACTCAGGTGCTCACCGCCGCCCGTAGCGCGGAGGAGCCTGCTGCGGAGTCGGCAGCTAAGGTGGCAGCGGCGTCGACTGCGGCGGGGGCAGCTAACACCATCCCAGCGTGCAACCTAAGCCAGGACTTCTATCTCTTCTGTCACTGCACTGAGCAGGCCTTGGTGCCGACTTCAGTGCGTATGTGGCAAGAGGTCTTTGCCCACTTTGGCTTGAGCTTGCTGCCCATTCCGGTTGCCTGCTGCGGCATGGCCGGTTTGTTTGGCCATATGCTGCCCAACCAAGCCGAGAGCCGTGCCGTCTATGAGCAAAACTGGCAGGGCAAGTTGCGTGAGCGCCCATTTGCGCAGTGCTTAGTCACCGGCTTCTCGTGCCGCTCGCAAGTGGCACGCATGGAGGGTAAGCGCGCTAACCACCCAATCCATGTGCTCAATATCTTGCTGCAAGCTGCCGCTCAGGTGCAGCCGTAGCGGCAGTTAGGGCCGCCGCGGTGGCCCTCGTGCCCGACCACGCCCACCTCGGCCTTGTGCCCGGGTGGGCGTGGTCGTAGTTGGGGCTTTGTGTTGTACACTAGAGCGGTGCCTTTTTTCGCGTGCGGGGGCAAGGATGCAGTTTACGCTCAAGGACAAGCTCTTAACGGTGCTGGGGTTCATCATCTTCTTGGTGGTGGGCCCGGCGCTCATGGTCTATTTGTCGCGCTTAGATCCCACCACCTTTCTCGATCAAGAGGATACGACCTTATACTTGGCCGGCCTGATGTCCGCGGTGGGCCTAGGTCTTGCCCTCTGGGCCAATTACACCTTGATTGTGCAAGGTAAGGGCGGAGCGGGCAATTTTGGCCCGATTAAGCTGATGACCGAGACGCGCCACTTGGTGCGTACGGGTCCCTACAGCATTTGCCGCAACCCAATGCATTTGGGCGTGTTCTTTTACTACGCGGGCTTTGCCTGCGCCTTAAACTCGCTGGTGGCGCTGGTGGTGCCGCTGGCCTTTATCGTCTTTGCCTACTTCAATGCCATTGTGCTCGATGAACCGCGCTTAAAGCGCGACTTTCCTGAGGAGTGGAGCATTTACGAACAAGAGGTACCACGCTTTTTGCCGCGCGCGCTCAAGCGCCGCCGCTCGTAGCCCGCGGCCGCTCCCGTAGGCGGCGCTGCGCAGGCGGCGCTGCGCGGGCTGGGCGCCAGAGGATGGTTTGGTTTGGGATAAGGAGTTGGACTGATGGATGCTCAGGTGAAGCAGGAGTTGTTAACCCGGGTGCATGAGCTCTATGAGCGCGATGCCTTTGGCGGCATCATTGAGCTGTTGGAGCCACAGCTCGAGGAGCTTGAGTTTGAGCTGGCGCTGGAGCTCTCCCGTGCCTACATCAACCTAGGCAACACCATGGGCCAAGGCAAGGGCGATGAGCTCTATTTGCAGGCCAATGCCTTGCTCGACAAGTTTGGTCTGCAAGGCAAGGAGCACGCGCCATTCTTGTTCTACAAGGGCTATGCCTTGTTTAAGCTGGGCCTCGTTAACGACGCCTTAATCCGCTTTAATCGCGCGCTGCGTTTTGTCAAATTCGGCGTCGATGATTCCTTGCTGCCCACCATTGAACGCATGAAGGCTCTGTGCGAGAGCTTTGATCCGGATAACACGGAAAACAAGCTGTCCGCGGCCGATGACGCGCTCTTAGATGCTCATATCAAGGAGTATCTGGGTACCTACCAGATCCTGTTTAAGACCGATCGCTACGAGCTGTTGCACATTAAGCCCAACGAGGAGCACCCGTGGAACTTAATTGTGACTAAGGGCCTTGCGGGCAAGAAGCTCAATGTCCCGCTGGGGGTCGATGAGCTTACCAACAGCCATGTGGAGCTGGCGCTGTGCTTACCCCCGGAGTGGGAATTTAGCACCAGCGAAGAGTACAACCTCTGGCCGATCAACGCCTTGTGCGAGCTCATCAACTTCATCTTGGCGGGCCATGAGTTTGTCGGCTTTGGCTACACCTTCAGCAATGACAAGCCTTGGCACAGCAGCACCGACTTTAGCGGCGGCATGCTCACCGCTTTAGGCGGTTACAATCAGCGCGCCCAAGAGGCCATCTTGTCCGATGGCAGCTACGTGCGCTTCTTTGAACTCGTGTTCTTGTACCCCATGGAGCTGGCGTTCCGTAAGAGCCATGATGCCGCAGCGCTCATCGAGCTCTTTGTGCAAAAGGGCGTGCGCCCAAGTCCAGTGCGCAAGCGCTCGGACGTGTGTGCCGCTCCGACTATGGTGGCTAAGATCTAAATGACTAACAACGCATTCTTTGCACTAAATGCGCAGGGCCTGATCGCTGGGTCGCTGCAATACTTTGGCTTTGCGCCGCTGGTCGATGACCTGCTAGGACCCAGTTCTGGGCCCGTTGCTCATGGCGCGATGTGCGCCTCGCTTATCATGCAGCTCACAGACCTGTCTCATCCGGGCTTGATCGATCACTGCAGCTATCTGTACCTCAAGCCGCTGCCGCTGTTTTTTGGCACCACTGCGCCGTACACCGCCTTTAGCGATGATCAGATCGCTGCCAGCTTGCAGCGCCTAGTCGAGGTAGGGCCCGAGCAGCTCTATGCGGCCTTGCGCGCTCAGATCAAGGACAAGCTGGCGGGGGCGCGCGTAAGTGAGCCGCGCGGGATCAAGGCGCTGCTTAAGGGGCCTGAATGGTCGCAGCTGCTGTTAGAGTACCTGAGCCTAGGTTTTTTGTGGCCACAGCAGCGGGTGGACGAATGCTTCTTGGAGCGGGAGGATTATTGTCACGCCCTGTGCGCTCTGCGCGCCTGCGGCGAGCTGATCGCAGCGGCAAGCCAAGTGGTGCTGCGCGCGCGCTTAAAAGAGCAAGGGGTGGTAGTGCCTAGGCCTGATGGCTCGCCGGGGGCGACTAAATTGGGCCCCACTTGGAAGCGGGTGTGCACCTTCTTTGAGTACAATTGCATCATGCTGATGTGCGACGATCAGGGCACCCTTCATATCACTAACTTTAAGCAGCCCTACGCCCTGATCGTGGCCGCGCTGGGGGATCAGTGGTGGCAGATGTACGATATTGAGCATATCCGTACCGTGATGGCAGGGCACCTGCTTCTAGATGAGTACGAGGACTAACTCCCAGCAAAGCTCGTACGTCGGATCAAAATCCGAAAATAGGTGGACTTGCCTGCGATTTTGAGGTCGGTGCCGTCATCGCCTTTTCTAAAGCGGATGAGCTCAAACTGCGCGGGGTTGAACTTGTGCAAAAAGGTGATCGGCACGCCCATGAGTCCTAAGTAGTCGCAAGGAATCTCCTTGGTCTTATTGACGTTGATCGCAGCGCAATTGTCGTAGTACGGATAGTCGGCCTCATGCCCGGCGTAGTGCTTAGTCAGCGGCAGCACGGCATGGCGCTGCTCATGGTCAAGATTGGTCAGCCACAGGCAGTTATTAGTGGCGACGATGCGCTCGCCGCGCTCATTGAGCTTGGCCTCAAGCCCATAGAGCGCGTAATGCTCAGGCACAATAAAGCCTGAGATGCCACGCCCGAGGTTGACGCCGAGCCAGAGCTGCTTTTGGGCAATCAGGCTAAATACTTCCTTGTAAGTGATGGCGTTAATGTTGGCGATGACCAACAGCTTTTTGCTCGCGGCGCTCAGCTGCGCAAGATAAGGCCGAAATAGGGAAAAGGGCGGATTGGTCACCACGATGTCGGCGCGCTCAAGGATTGCTTGGCACTCTGGGCTGCGAAAGTCGCCATCGCCTGCAAGGAGGCGCTGCTCGAGCTTGGTGCCGTCAAAGTCGGTGTAGCTGCCGTGCCCGGCGGGAGCGTAGCTTGTGCAAATGAGACGCTTGAGTCCCAAGCGCGCAAAGTTGTCGGCAAAGAAGCGCGCAAAGTTGCTGCGCGCCCAGTCATCGCAATTACACAGCACCACTTGGCCTGCAAAGTGGTGCTCGTAATGGACGAGCTCACGCTCAATATCGCAGCGCTGGGGGTAGAACTCGTCCTTTTTGGCCTGTTGGGCCCGGCCCAGGTTGACATGGCCGCCTCGTGCCATAGCTTAAGCGGGCTCGCTGCGCTCAGCCAAAGCGCTCTGGGCTTGCTCCGCCTTAGCCTCAACCTCAGACTCAACTCCAGCCTGAGTTAATTCGGCGGCGGAGCTATCCTCAGTTGGGGCGTCGGCTGGGGTTGGATCGGCTGCTTTCTTAGTAGCTTTGGGGGTGCGCTTGCGGCTAGGCTTAGCAAGCTCAGGCTCAGGCGCGCTCTCTGGACCGTCCGGTGCGAGGAGGGCGGCCGCTTGCTCCTTATGGACCAAGAGCTCTTGCTCGCGCTCTTGCTTGTGCTCCAGCGCTTGCTCATGCGCAAAGTCCTGCTCGATTTGGGTCAGGGCTTTGGCGGTGAGGGCGGGTGCCTTGCTCGCAAAGTTGCCTAAGAGGGTTCTGAGATTGCCGCGGCCGTCATAAAGCGAGGTCGAGAGGTTGCTGGTGGCGCTGTTTAAGCTGGTGACCGCCTTTGATACGGCCTCAAAGTCGCGGCAGACCTTTTCGCTCTTGAGCGCAATGCGCTCGGCCAGCTGGCTTAACTTCTTAAACTTCTCGCTTTGCTCGCCTAAGACCCAGAGATTGCCTACTAAGCGCAGCGCTGGCAGTAGTGATGACGGCGAGACCAAGTAAATGCCTTTTTCTTGCGCGTTGGCGTAAATCTCAGGCTTGGCGCGTAAGGCCAGACCTAGCGCGTGGTCAATAGGCACAAACATAAAGACCAAGGACGGGCTGCCATATTGCTCAAAGCTCGGGTAATCGCGCTCAATGAGCTCGGCCACATGGTTTTCCAGCGAGGTGACGTGGCGCTTTAAGGCATCGCGCAGGCGCGCGCGCAGGTCGTGGCCCGTGAGGCTGGTAATCTCGCCTTTCAGCTGGGCAAGCTCAGCGCTGGCCGGAGCACTGCTGCGGGCGCTCGTAGTAGTGCTGGTGTTGGCAGTTGGGGCTGCGCCTGGGGCGGTAGCTGATTCCTCAGCTGGGGCCGCCGCCGCTGGGGTGGCGCTGCCAAAGAGCACGGCGTTGGCGTCGAGGCCGACGCTTTGGGCTAATTGCTCTAAGTTGATATATTCGGTATAGGCGGTGAGGGAGCATTTGGCGTCGATCACGATGCCGCGGCCCCCGGGGAGCTTGACTATGACGTCGGCGCGGCCGCGCTGTCCGTGGTCATTGGTGGCCGCGACCTCCCGTAAGTAGTTTTGGTCCAGGCTTAAGCCTGAGGACTCTAAGACCAGCTCTAATTGCTGCTCGCCCCACATGCCTTGGCTCTTGTGGCCTTGCAGTAAGGCCGCAGCGAGCTTGTCGGCTTGTAAGCCTAAGGTTTGCTGGGCCTGTTGTAAGTGCTCCAGCTCGGTGCGCAGGCGCCCTGCTTGCTCCGAATTAGTCTGCTGGGTCTGAGTTAACAGGTTGCGGAAGGTCTTAAGCTCTGACTCCAGCGGCTTGATAATGGTGCCCATTTGCTCGGAGTTGAGCTGTTGCAGCGCCTGCGAGCGCTCCTTTAACAGCTTCTCGCCTAGGGTGTTGAGGCGATGCTCAAGCTCTTGGGCGGCCTGTTGCTGGCGCGTCTGATCTTCGGCGCGCATATGCTCGACCGCTTCCTTTTGACTGTGGGCGCTCGCAAGCTCATTGGTAAGCGCTTGGATCTTGCCGCGCAGCTGGACCAGCTCGTTGTTTTGGTCGGTGATGGTGTGCTCGAGCTTGGTGGCAGCTTCGTGGTGCGCCGCCTTGATCTCAGCTAGGGTTTGCTGATTTTGCTCTTGGCACTGGGTGCGTACTTGCGCTTCTTTGGCTGCAAGCTGCGCGGCGTGCTCTTTGATTTGCTCTTGTTGGGCGGCGATGGTGTGGTCACGCTCTTTAAGGCGCTCCTCAAAGTACGCTTGATTGGCGCTTAAGGTGGCGTTGTGGCTGGTCAAGCTGACGTTGGCTTGTTGCAGCTGAGTCAGCTCTTGGCTTTTTACTGCTTGCTCCTGCTTTAAATTGGCCAGTTCCTGCTGTAAGGCGCTATTCTTGGTCTTGCTCATGGCTGCAACGACCACGGCAGCTAAGGCCACTACCATCAAAAGAGCGATTAATAAGATATTGTCCACCAGATAACCTCGTTGAGCCCATCGTTGCGTCGCAGCAGGGGGCGCAATGCCTGCCACGATGCGGGGGCCGCCCTCCAATGCACAGTTGTGCTGCTATGCTGTGCTTGCTGTGCTGGGGTGCGGCTGTACTTGCTGGGCTGTGGCTGCGCTTGCTGCTGTTCTTGTGCTCACCGCTTGGTGGGCGAGCGCTGTTATTATCCCAAAAGCATCACCCCTGTGACCAGAAAGCGGCGCAAAATTGCGCCGACCGATCCGGATTAGGTCATGGTCAAGTACGAGCGCGCCCGGCGCACGCTCCATCACTTATGGAGCGCACGTCGGGCGCGTGGGGCCGCACGTCGGGGCGCGCGGCATAGGTTAAGGCTTACTTGCTCTTTTTCTTGCTGTCCTTATCCTTGCTCTCTTTGGCGTCCTTGGACTCCTTGTCGGACTTATCGGACTTGGTGTCCTTGCTGTCCTTGGACTCCTTAGCGTCCTTGGCGGCCTTGTCCTTGGCCTTCTTGTCCTTGAGCTCAGCGGCAAGTTCGGCTTGGCGCGCGGCTTCCTCGAGCTGTGCTAACTGGGCAGCATCGTCGAGCTTGGCCTCGACGGCTTGCAGGTAGCGGTGAATCTCGATTTGCGAGCGGATCTTCGGGGCGCCCTCAAGGTATGGCACGTACTCGTTCTTTTGGTCGGCATCGATGATGCGGGCCTTTTGGTTGTCCGTGTCCTGGATCTTGAAGATGGTGCGGATGCGCTCACGCAGCACCGGATCTAACACTGGGGTGCCAACCTCGATGCGATAGTCGAGGTTGCGGGTCATCCAGTCGGCCGAGGAAATGTAGACCTCTTCTTGTTGGTTGTTGCAGAACACCATGACGCGTGGGTGCTCTAAGAAGCGATCGACAATCGAGGTGACGTAGATGTTATCCGACAGCCCCGGAACGCCCGGACGCAGCGAGCACATGCCGCGGATGATGGCGCGAATCTTGACGCCGCCTTGCGAGGCCTTGTACAGGCGCTCGATTAAGCCCTTGTCCACCAAGTTGTTGACCTTGATGTTGATGTAGGACGGCAGGCCCATGGCAGCGTTCTCGATCTCGCGATCGATCATAGCGTAGATGCGCTGACGGGCGTTGAGCGGCGAGACTAACAGCTTGTCAAAGCGTGGGCGGGTGTATGGGTACTCAATGAACTCAAAGACGCTGTTAACCTCTTGGGTTAAGGTTGGATCCTTGGTGAAGAGCGCAAAGTCGGTGTAGATCTTGGCGGTCTTCTCATTGAAGTTACCGGTACCGATGTGGGCGTAGCGGACATGCTCGCCATTTTCGCGGCGCGAGACAATGCACAGCTTGGAGTGAATCTTTAAGGTCGGCAGACCAAACAGCACCTTAACGCCCGCCTCGGTTAAGTGCGAGGCCCAGCGGATGTTGTTGGCCTCATCAAAGCGGGCCTTTAACTCGACTACGACCGTGACGCGCTTGCCGTTGTTAGCGGCATCAATTAAGGAGTCGATGACGCGGCTCTTCTTGGCGACACGGTAGATGTTGATCTTAATGGAGCTGACCTTCGGGTCGTACGAGGCCTGACGTAAGAACTCGGTAAAGTAGTCAAACGAGTAGTATGGGTAGTACAAGAGGATATCCCCGACCGAGATGGCGTCGAAGACATTCTTGTGGCGGTCAAAGGCGGTCGAGGCAATCGCAGGCAGAGGCGGATTCTCAAACTCATCGGAGCGAATGCTTGGGAAGCCTAAGAAGTCCTTGAAGTTGTGGTAGCGATTGCCCGGCATGCACGAGTCGATGTCCGAGAGTTTGAGCTCCTTGCTCATAAACTCGACCATGTCCTTAGGCATGGCGCGATCGTAAGCAAAGCGTACCGGCTTGGCGTTTAAGCGCTGCTTTAAGGAATTGGACATGTTCTCTAAGACGGACATGTCGACATTGCCTTGCAGGTCGTACTCAGCGTCGCGGTTCATCTTGATGGAATAGGCTTCGATGGTGTCGTACTCAAAGAAGCTATTGAAAATGTCATCTAAGCCAATGCGGATGACATTATCTAAGAACATCAAGGTGGTCTCGCCTTCTTGGGTTGGCATCGAGATAAAGCGCGGTAATACGTCCGATGGAATCTCGATTAAGGCGTAGTAGACCTCCTTGCCGGTCATGCGAACCAGAAGGTAGGTGTACTGATCCTTTAAGAACTGGTCTAAGTGGATGTTGTCGCTGATGATGATCGGATTGATGTGCTGCAAGACGTGGCGGTTGAAGTAATTGCGCACCCAAGCCTTTTGGCTGTCGGTAATCTCAGTCTCATCGCGCAGGTAGATCTTGTTGTCGGCCAGCTCCTTGATGAGGTCACGGTAAATTTGGTTTAAGACGCCCTGATACTCGCTGACCGTCTTTTGGACTTCCTTTAACAGCTTGACCTCTTCAACGCCTTCACCCTTGGACTTGTTGATGATGATCTGGCGCTTTAAGTCGGCGACACGGACCTTGAAGAATTCGTCTTGGTTGTTGGAGTAAATACCTAAGAAACGAATCTTCTCAATCAGGGGTACTGACTTGTCGGCCGCTTCTTGCAGCACGCGACCATTGAACGAGAGCCAGCTTAATTCCTTGGGTACCAAATCGAACTTTTCTACGTCTGCCATGACCTGACTTTGATCCTCGTAACAGCAAAAATTATGATCGCGCCTTAAGGCGGCATGCCGCCTTGGGGGCGCTCATCACCTACGGCCGAAGCGCCTTATTGCAGGCAAGACTTCCCCACAATACCACGGCTTCAAGCTTAGCATAATGCGCCTTAAGCTTAGTGTACAGAACTGACTTGAGAGGGCTCTAAACTGACCGACCTCGGGCCCGGCCTCGCTGGTCTGCCCAGCACTGCCGGTCTGCGCAGCTCTGCCGGTCTGCTCAGCAGCGCTGGTCTGCCCAGCTCTGCCGGTATGCGCGGCATGCCGGTATGCGTGGCAGCTCCGGTCTGCATAGAACCGGCTTAAGGTACAGCACCGGCTTAAGGCGCGGGCGCCTAAAAAGATAGCTACCTTAGCGCCGCTGCTTTAGCTTTAGGTCAAATCGCGGTTAAGCTGGCGTTAAGTTGTGAGGCTTAATTGTGCGGGGCGGCTTGCTGTTGCTGCTTGGCCTCCAGCTTTTTGATGCGCTCCATGGCCGCCGAGCGCATTTGCTCGGTGCGCGCCTCGACTTGGGCTAAGCGCTGTTCATGGGCTTTGCGATTGCGCAGCTGCGGGTTGTCCGCCCCGGCGGCGCTTGAGGTTTGAGCCCCATCCTTGCCCGCAAGGCGCTTGAGGGTGGCCTCGCCGCGCGCGGCTTGCTCGACGCTGGAGCCGTGCTCGCTGGCTAAGGCTTGCTTTTGGTTCTTGTCCGGCTTGCCATTCTTGCCCTTTTGGTTCTGGGCCGTGTCGTTGCCATTGTCCGCGGCGGCCAAGTTGTTGCCTTGCTCGGCCTCATCCTCAACGTAGGTGTTGGCGGTGATTTCTTGGTAATAGGTTGAGCCTGGGTTCATCAGACCTAAGAGCATTTGGCGGGCGTTGTGGTTGCCTAGGCGCGCTGATTGCTCTAGGAGCTTGACTCCGGCGGGGATGGTGCGCATGTCTTGAATGAAGACGCGGCCTGCGATCTCTAAGCCGTCGCGCTCGCCTTTGACGTTGACGAGGCGGCGCAGCCAAAAAGCGCCTTCGGCTGGTTCATGGTTGGCGTAAAAGAAGCGCGCGGTGCGCGCGATGCGGCCTTGGCGCACAATCATATTGTCAAAGGGCTTTTTGTTGCCCATGATCATGGCCTTGGTGGCGCATTTTTCAAACGCGTTGGTCGGCTCCATGCGCTGATACAAAAAGGCGTCAGGCCCCCATTGCAGCTTGCCGGTGTAGGTGCTCAGGTAGGTGGCGACCAACTCGTCGATCTGCTCGGGGGACAGATTACCCTCAATGCAGATGCGGCAATTGGCCATAAAGCGCTCGTAGTCGTTGGTCGCTTGTGCAAGAAGCTGGGCGCCGGTGACGCGCTCGACCTTGACCTTGGCTTCTTGTTGGTCTTCTTGCTCAATGGAGCAGCCCCCAAGCGCCAAGGCGCCGAGGGTTAACCCCAAACACAGGATGGAGCGCAGGGCGCGGGGCAGGACGCGCGGCAATAAAGTAGCTGAGGTCATACCAACTCCCAAGGTGGCAAGAAAACAAACCAAGGCCGAGGTGAGCCTTGCATATTAGGGCCCAAAAGCAACCGGCCTGACCTAACTGCAAAGTCGGGTCAGGCCGGGCTTAAAAACAGAGGCCGCTGCGCTAATTAGGCTTGAGGCGCAGGCTCAAAGCTGGGCTCAGCTGCGGCCGCATCAGGGGTCGCTTGTGGTGCTTGTTGTTGCTGCTGCACCTGGGCTGAGCCTGAAGGCAGAGCGCCAAAGTTAATCTTTTGGATGTTGTAGGAGCCGTCGTAGAAGGCGTCAGGCTTTTTGAAGTCGCCCGAGACGTCGTATAAGGTGTTGCCTTGGAATAAGACTACTAAGTTCTTGATCTCAGGCTCATCCCAGCCCTTGCGCAAGAAGTAGACGTAGTACCAACGGCTGTTGTCAAAAGGATCGGTCAGCATTGGGGTGCCCAAAATGTATTGGACTTGGGCTGCGCTCATGCCTTGGCGCAGTTGGTCGACCGCCTCTTGTTCGACAAAGTTGCCTTGAGCCAAATCAGTACGATAGGCACAGCCAGAGGTGATGGCGGCAATCGAGGTAAATAATGCGCCGACCATCAGTAATTTGCGCAATTGCATGGGTTTTAGCCTTTCCTAGTTCTAGCCGGGTGATAGGGCATGCGCGCCATAGGGCCCCAAAGCTTGGGCGATGCTAGTGCCAGCTTGGGCCTAAGCTTATAAGCTCGATGGAGGTAATGCCTTGAGAGCTTGCCCAATTCTAACAAACTTTTCTTAGGGCTCACCTTGAATTTGCGCCTTGGTGCTCGGCCGCTTGGTCGGGGCTCTGAGTAAGGCTCCAAGTAAGGCTCAAGGTCAGGGGGCTTGGTTGGGCTCTAGGTCAGGTTTTAGGTCCGGCTCCCTAGAACTTGTGGCTGGGCCACCTTGAAATGGGGGCACAGTGCCCCCATTTAGCTTGAGATCGAGTGTGACTTTGCACCCTTAATGTTGGGCAAACCGCACTTGTGTGCTATGTTTGTGCGCTCATAGTGGCAGCGCATAGGCTGCTTGGTGCACCGCCTTGGGGTGCGGTATTGTTCGTGGCAGGAAAGTTAGATGCAACAAAATTTTGGTAATGACCAGAAAGTCCAAGATGCTCTCAACACGTTAGAGGCACAAGCTGGAGTAAGTGGCAACAATGCTCAAGCAGGACAAGCCAAATACGATGCTGATTACGCCGCTCGTATGGCCGGTGCCTACGCACAAAATCCTGCTGGCGATGCCACTCAGGCTGCTCAGGCTGCTCAGGCCACTCAGGCGGCGCAAGATGGCGCTTCGGGTGCAGCTCAAGGCGCTGAGGCTGCCCCTGAGGCTACGGCTGCGGCCGCGGCCCAGCCCCAGGCTCAGGTGCGTGATCCGCACGCCGCTGCCGCTACCGCCGCCTATGCTCAGACCCAGAGCTATGGTGGTACCACCTCAAAGGCTGCCTTTAACGCCAATGGTAACCCACAAGATGGCGATAAGAACGTCGCTAATATCTCGGCCCCGAACTTTGCGGAGCTGGAAGCTCAGTACCAGCAGCAAGGCCAGAGCCTGCAAGAGGATGACTCTGAGGACGAAGAGCTCGACATCGGCGATGAGGTCGATGCTGAGGCCTTAGAGGCTGAGGTCAACCAGCTGCAAGGTCAGCTCGAGATTATGAAGAAGACTTTAGCCAGCGAGCACGACAAGATGCTGCGCGCCGTCGCTGAGGTCGATAATATTCGCAAGCGCACCGAGCAGGAAATTGAGCGCGAGCGCAAGTTCGCCTTAGAGCGTTTCGTCCGTTCGCTTTTACCGATTTACGACGCCTTAGAGCAGGCCTTGAAGTTCTCCGATCCTGAGAACGAGGCTTCCCGCGACACCTACAATGGCGTCAAGCAGACTTTAGACCTGTTCTTAAAGGAAATGGGCGGCTTTGGCGTTGAGCTCATCGACCCAACCGGTAAGCCATTTGACCCTAATTTCCATCAAGCCATCTCGATGGTGCCCGATCCTAATGTCCCTAATGGCCATGTTGCGAGCACCATGCAAAAGGGCTTCACCTTAAATGGCCGCGTGGTTCGTCCGGCCATGGTCGTGGTCTGCAAGTCTTAGTACTAAGTTCTAAGACGCAAGGCCGACTTAGGCCTAGGTGTTAAGCGCAGCCTGCCCGGCACGAGCGTAAGCTTGAGCCGGGCAGGCTGTGTTGTTTGGGCGCTTCTTATGCGCCTCTTAGGCTCTGGTTGCGGCGCTGGTTTGGGCGCTGCGCGCTCAGGGCGCGCGGCTTGGCGGATGCACGCGGGCGGTCGCGGTCCGGGCGTAGGGCGAGCGCGGCGCGGGCGCAAAAAATTTTGTGATCTTGCCTTGAAAAAAAATGGGGTGGGCCCCATTTGTGTAAGTGGTTAGAGAAAAAGATTTCAAGTACCGCAACCTTGCTAGTTGCCACTTGGATGGCAGTTTTCCTAGCAGCTTCAGCTCAAGCTAAGCAAAGAGCTATAAGACTTGACTTGAGCTCAAGGTACTTTTCCGGTTTTAGAAGGTTTGATGCGGAGATAATTCCAAATGGGCAAGATTATCGGTATTGACTTAGGTACTACCAACTCGTGCGTTGCCGTCTTAGACGGCGATAAGGTTCGCGTTCTGGAGAACTCCGAGGGCCGCCGTACTACCCCTTCCATCGTTGCTTACGCTGATGATGGCGAGATCTTAGTGGGCGATGCTGCTAAGCGTCAGGCCGTTACCAACCCAGAGAAAACCTTATTTGCCATCAAGCGTTTAATCGGTCGTCGTTACAACGATCCTGAGGTTCAACGTGACCTTTCGATCATGCCATTCAAGATCGTCCAAGCTGATAATGGCGATGCTTGGGTCAGCGTTAACGACAAGCGCTTAGCCCCTCCTCAGATTTCGGCTGAAGTCTTAAAGAAGATGAAGAAGACCGCTGAGGACATCTTAGGCGAGACCGTAACCGAGGCAGTTATTACCTGCCCTGCTTACTTCAATGACTCCCAGCG